>CAZZZG010000130.1:0-10943 GCA_964658525.1 uncultured Edaphobacter sp. | reverse complement strand
TGAACGCCAGCTTCGAGCAGTTCTTTCATAGTGATGTTTGCCAATGTAGCTCCTTGGTTAAGACAGCCGGACCGGTACTCCGGTGCCTGGATTAATCCCTCGTAAGGGAGATTTGACTCCTTGCCTCACGATGCTCTGAGAGGGTGTTGCTCAAGCGGTGATTCTTTTTCGCCGCTTTAATACAAGGCCCGTGGTGGAAGCCGGGCTGACGCCTCGGCTTCCACTCTGAAAGCAAAAACAACGACAAGTACAGAAGCAGATCCCCTTCGGGGATGACAACCAGAAGAGCAGGGACGAAAAGCAGCTGCAACAGTGCAGAGCGATTAGCGTTTGCTGAACTGGAAGCGAGCGCGTGCGCCCTTCTGACCGTACTTCTTGCGCTCTTTACCGCGCGAGTCGCGGGTAACGAGGCCTTCTGCCTTGAGCGCCTTGCGGAGCTCGGGGTTGAATTCCATGAGGGCGCGTGCGATGCCAAGCTTGACTGCATCGGCCTGGCCCATGACGCCTCCACCCTTTACGGTGGTAATGACGTCGAAGGTCTCGCCGATGTCGGCGATGCCGAGCGAGCGCTTGGCGGCTGCGCGCTGTTGGGGGGTGACGAAGTAGACGTCACACTCTTTTTTGTTGACGGTGAATTTGCCGCTGCCTGGACGCAGGAAGACGCGTGCGATCGAGGACTTGCGACGGCCGGTTCCGTAGTACTGAATCAGATCTGCCATGGTGCTCCTTGAACTTGATAGAACCCGGGGCTGTTGCCCCAAAACTCGTTAGCTCCCAAAGATCGGGAGGGGACGCTTAGCCTTCGAGGGAGTGAGCCGGATGTGCCGGCACCATGACCTTGGAGGTGAGGACCTTGGGCGCGTTGGAGGCATGGAAGTCCATGGCAACGGGCTGCTGGGCGAGGTGGGGATGCTGTGCTCCCTTGTAGACCTTGAGCTTGGTGGCCATCTGGCGGCCTAGCTTGGACTTAGGAAGCATGCCCTTGACGGCCTGTTCGACGATGGCTTCGGGGCGACGGGCGAGAAGCTTGATGAAGGACTCTTCGCGGAGACCACCGGGAAAGCCGGTGTAGCGGCGATAGAGCTTCTGGTCAGACTTGAGGCCGGTGAGCACGATCTTTTCGGCGTTGATGATCACAACGTGATCGCCCATGTCGATGTAGGGGGTGTAGAGCGGGTTGGTCTTGCCGGCGAGGACGGAGGCGGCCTGTGTAGCGAGGCGACCGAGGGTCTTACCGCTCGCATCGAGCAGGTACCATTTGCGCTTGATGTCTTTGCCACTCGGAATGGTGGTAGGCATTGCTTGGGTTACTCCTTGTTTCTGCCGTCTTCAGTGTTCGGCTTGGTGCATGAAGAAAGTGGTGCCGTTGATGGTTCGCCAATAGGAAAAACTGAAAAAGCCCGAAAGAACGTTTGCTCCAGAGCTACGCGGCGTGCGAATAGGGAGTTCCCTAAAAACGCGCGGAACAAACCGCTTGATCTGGACTACGCACAAACCTATGGGATGGGTGCTTCAGGGGCGGCTATGTTGAAAGCTGCTCCCCAGTGGATCCACCACGGATGCCTCACTGACCTGAGTCGCCTGGGAACGGTAGTGACACAGACGTACAGACGCGAGACTGCGCGAGATTTAATCTTACTGGTGCTTCGGGGAGGCGTCAAGGATTGTTTGGTTTGTTTTAACTGGCCTGCCGGCCGGGCCCGCTGCGCACGGGGCGGTCACTTCGTGACGGGTATACCCCTTTGGGGGGCGCTCCCGTTGGTCGCGAGGAGATATCTTTGCCGACCATCGGGAGGCCTGGGCGGAGCCGGTATACAAGTCACGAAGTGACCGCCGCCCCGCGCAGGGCGTTTAGCGTTGCTCGGCTAGGTCCAGGACGTAGATCTGGCCGTCGTCGTAGAGATGGCGGCGGGTTTGGGCTAGTTCGGCGTATTGCTGGTGGGACCGGAGGATGATGCCCTGTTCGCTATGAATCCACTGGGTACGGCTGGGGTCGTGGAGAACTTTGACGGCTTCGTGGTCGAGATCGACGAAGTCGGCGTAGGAGCAGACGAGGTAACGGAGGTTGTGGGCCAGGAGGTATTCGGCCAGGGCGTTGCCGTCGCCACGGGAGGGCCAGCCGGGGGGAAGGCTGGCGGCGCCGGGGTAGTCGGCGATGTTGATGGCGTTGGCGCGGTAGTCGAAGAGGAAGCTGTTGGTGACAGTGGCTAGAGCGCCGGCGTCGGTGGGGATGGCGCGCTGGACGGCGGCGTACTGAGCGGCGAAAATGGCGGGGACGATGGGGGTGTCGCGGAGGCCGGCTTTTAGACCGATGGGGATCTGGTCGTACTCGTTGGTGAACTTGTTTCGCCAGGTGGTGATGGCGGTGTAGGCGATGAAGGCGATGGTGAGGGTTTGGAGGATAGGCCACCGGCGAGAGCCGGGGAAGATGTTGCGGCGACGGCTGAAGACGATGTAGAGGAGCAGCATCGCCGGGATGATGCAGGGGTAGTTGTAGCGGCGGACAGAGTCTCCGCCGGTGCCGATGCCGACGAGTAGTGTGGCGCAGAGGCCGGCGGCGGAGAGGGCGAGGATGGCTTCGCCTTGCTCGTCGTGGTCGCCCAGGAACCACTCGAGCACGAGGAGGAGCCCGAGGGGGGCGCAGAAAGGGATTACCTTATGCAGAATGATCGAGAGACCGGCTCCGGAGGGTGCGGGATAGAGGCCGTAGGCGCTGTATTGGTAGCCCTTGCCTAATGATGGATAGAACCATGTGCCGGAGGTGGCGTGGTTGGCGATCATCCACGGAGCCATAACGGTGAAACAGGAGAGCGCGGCGAGGAGGAGGGTCTTTGCGCCTGAGGAGAGGCCACGGCGGCGCGCCTGAAAGAGAGCGAAGCAGAGGACGAAGATAACTCCGTGAGGGAGGTAGGTGGATTTGGTGGTGGCGATGACACCGGTGGTTGCGCCGAGGAGAAGGGCTTGAAGGGTTGGGTTGTCTGCAAGGAGTTTGCGGTGGGCTGCGAGGTAGACGAGCGCAAAGAAGAGGGCGCTTGGCAGAAGTACGAAGGTGAGGTTGAAGACGAGTTGGGGTGTTGTGAAGACGAGAAGAGCAAATACGGCGCGTTGGGGTGGGGTGAGGTTGAACTCGGAGGCTAGAGCGAAGGCGAGAAAGGCGAGAAGAAGGAGGCCGAGGGCGCGGTCGGCCATCTGAACGTCTGTCAGGGGGAGGGTGGCGAGGACGAGCGTTTGGAGGAAGTAGTTGCCGCCGATGCTGGACATGATGCGGCGCTCGCTGAACGGGTCGGCGGCGTAGTGGTGGAGTTGGAGCATCTTCGCGGGGGCGGCGAGGTAGAAGTTGTAGTCGTCAGAGGCCTGGTAAGACTGGGTGTGTACGGTCGCGGCGATGCGGACGATGAAGACCAGGGCGGTGAGGATGAGAAGGAGTGGGACGAGTTTTGAGGCCCAGGAGGTTTTTTGGATGGGCGGGGTTGAGGTGGGGGCCTCGGTGTGATCAATGGTGATGCGCAGGAGGATCGCGGAGAGAAGGCCGAGGAGGGTGATGGCTATCAGGATGGGAGCGGTGATCAGGTGCAGCAGATTGAGACAGCCACCGAGGAAGATGACTACGCCGAAGCCACTGGTGGCTGCGAGTGTGATCGAGGGGGGACGGATGTTGAAGAGACGAAGGAGAAGCGCTCCATAGCCAGCGATCGAGAGGAATAGGAGGGCGCACCAGAGCAGGGCCTCAATGAAATGCAGCAGCGAAGCTGGAGTCATGCAACGTCCTCGGTTTGTTGGCGGGAAAGGGTCTGATCATGAGAAAGAGGGGCCTCGGGAAGTCAGGCTTTCAGATTCTATAAGTAAGTTCTGTCTAGCTTTGTGGTTTTTTGAGACGGTAGTGGTTGCTTATTCTGGTTATCTTGTTACGCAGCGACGATTTTGCGAGGGTTTGCATGACGCGTGGAAAGAAAGCGGCGATTGTTTTGGTTTGGATGATCGGGTGGGTTGCGGGGTTTGGGCAGTCGACGCAGGGATCAGTCGCGGATGCGGAGATGATGACTGCTTCGCTGATGGTGGGGAGGGCGCTGTTTTTGCGTGGATTTTATTTGAACGACGAGTTGACGTATGACGCTTCGGGAAAGGTGCGGGGAGAGCCTAAGGTGGGCGACTGGACGCTGGCGGCAGTGAATGTACTGAAGGTGGCGCGCAGAGGGACGGGCGAGATTGAGCTGGATGGGGTTCGCGCTGCGGCTCGATACAACCCGGAAAACCATGAGTTTGAGCGGCATGTGTTGAAGGACGAGAAGGTTCAGGTGGTAGTCAGTGATCCGGGGGACGCGACGAGGCTGGAGGCTGTGTTGGCAGAGATTTTTTCGGTGGGGATCGATCCGGAGATGCAGGGGGCGATGCCGGATTACTGGCGGCATTACTTCAACCCGGCTTTGGCGTGGCCGCAGGATGCGTTGGACGGGCAGACTATCTATCCGATGGATGGGCCGGGGGAGCTGTCGAAGGATGTGACTGCGCCTAAGGTGGATCACCGAGTGGAGGCGAAGTTTGACGATCCAGCGCTGCGAGACAGGGTGCAGGGATCGGTCGAGTTGCGGCTTGTCGTGGATGCCGGAGGATTGCCACAGCGGGTGAAGATTGCCCGGCCACTGGGGTATGGGCTGGATGCCAGCGCGGTGGAGGCGATGCGGAAGTGGCGATTTGCGCCTGGGATGAAGGCTGGACGAGCTGTGCCCACGGAGGTGGTGGTGGACCAGCAGTTTACTTTGGCGAATCGGACGCAATAGGCAGCAGCGCGGCCGAGGGATGTGGTGTTGCAGGCGTGGCGAGGCGTCGGCCGAGGAGCATCGAGGGGCGCTCGATGAGGCGATAGAAGATCTCCGTGACAACCAGTGTGATTGCGAGATAGAGAAGCAGCAGAAGATCGATGCGGATTCGCCCGAAGAGGGTGTGGATGAGGGCGAAGAGAATTGTTCCGTGGATGAGATAGAGGCTGTAGGAGCGTTCTCCGAGGTAGTGAATGGCGCGGCGGGTGAGGAAGCTATGAAAGAAGCGGTTGTTGATCGCGAAGACGATGAACATGACGGCACCGACGGCGACTAACCAATCGAAGAGGTCCTGCGGAATGACGGTGCGATGGAAGAGGCTGCTGGCGTTTCCGAAGCAGTAGAGGCTCAATGAGACCAGAGCGATGGCTGCAACCTGAATGAGGTTGAGCCGCGCGTACCAGCGATTTACCGCATGGAGATTCTTCGCTAAGAGTGAACCGATGATGAAGAAGGCCGCGTAGTGAAGGGTGAGCATAGTATTGACCGCTGCCACGCGGGTGCAGAGGTGCCAGACGCCGGAAAACAGATCGACGAGCGGAAAGCAGACAGCAGAGAGAGCGGCCGCAATGAGAATGAGCCAGAGGGAACGAAGGCGGAGGACAGCGGGTGCAATCAGGGGGAAGACGAGAGAGATGCGCATCTCGTAGACGAGGGACCAGAAGGCAGTGTTGAACTGAGACCAGTTGTAGTTGCCGAGGAAGAGAATGTGCTGCATGACGAGATGCGAGGTGACGGGTTGGGTCCAGGTGACATTGATCCAGTAGTCGTCGGTGTGGAAGGGTGGAAGATAGCGGTCGCCGAGGATGGCGAGGGCTAATGCTCCAAGGTAAGGCAGGTAGATGCGGCAGACTCGCTTGAGGAGGAAGGGGCCGTAATCGAGGTGGTTTTTTTTCTTGTACGGGAGAGTGAGGACGAATCCGCTGAGGAGAAAGAACAGGATGACGGCTTGATGTCCGGCGATGAGGATTCGCAGGGGAGTGCGGAGCAGCAGATGCATGACGCTGTCCGGCAGAAGGTGCGAAAAGTGGTAGAGGACAACGGTGAGGGCGGCTACGCCACGCAGAGAGTCAAGCTCGTAGAAGCGCCGGGATTCGCCCTCCTGGCGTGGGTTTATCTCACGATGCATGGTCAGGCCAAGTATAGCTTGGACAATTCCGAGGGAAGGCTTGGGTTTAGTGTTCGAGCTGGACGGGGCTGGGCTGTTGCCCGAAGTTGGTCTGGAGGAGTCGGGGGATGTTGGGCTTGCGATGGCGGCGTGGGGGAGTGCCGGGGATGGCGGGGTCGAGGCGGTAGAGGATGAGGAGGTTGCGCTCGGGGTCGTCCATGGCCGGGAAGGCGGCGACGCGCTGGAGGTGATAGGTGGGCGCGAGGGCGTCCATCTTGTCGTCGTCGACCTGATTCCAGGCGACGTACCAACCGGGGTTGTATGCGCGAACGCGAACGGCGAGGTCCATGGTGCCGAAGTCGTCGCAGATGGAGGGCAGGCCGGTCATGAGGGAGAGGTTCGAACCGCTGATGGAGAGGATGAGCGGGTTGTGAGTGTGGTCGGCGGTGACGATCTGACGAATTTCGGCGGCGGCGGTGGTGAAGGTGTAGTCGGGAGTGCGGACGTAGTGAATTGTCTGGCGGGCGTCGGTGACTGTGATGACGGCCAGGACAGCGAGGATGCTGGCGGTGGCGAGACGGCGAAGGGCGGTCCTGGGTTCGGTCTGGGGTTCAGAGTTTGATCGGGTGCGGGTCCAGAGAGTCGAGAAGACGATGGGGATCAGCAGCGTGAGAGGGACTGTGAGGACGAGGTAGTAACGGGGTTGAAGGTTGTTGTGATACGCGAGGAAGGCTGTGTAACCGGCGGCCCAGAGGAGCAGGGCTGGTATGAGCGGGTTGCGCAGGAGCCGGGGACGGAGGATGAGAGCTGAAAAGGCGGCGAGGAGAGCCAGCGGGTATAGGATGTTGCCGATCCATAGGCCGTCGGTGATGGTGTCGCCGAGGACCGACAGGGCGGTGGCGGGGGTGATGCCGGTGTAGGCGTTGGCGCTGAAGAGATAGTGGTAGTCGTCGAGGAAATGGGGGCGGACGATGAAGGCGTAGTAGGCGATCCAGGTGACAGCCGCGAGGGCTCCCGCGGCGAGGGCAAGACGGAGAAAAGGGCGGACGCGGTAGTCGGCGCGGGCCCAAAGTATCCAGCAGACAGCGGGGAAGAGGAAGATGGCAGTAGTCTTGGTGAGAACCATGAGAGGCAGAAGGAGGCCGAGGGAGACGACTGGGATCAACTGTTGGAGACGGGTTCGAATGGAGATCGGCTCGATTCCCTGCTCCGGCGTCGCGTAGGATGCGGCCAGTAGTGCGAGGAGGGTGAGGAGGATGAGAAGGGGCTCGAGGATCGCCATGCGGGTGAAGACATAGCAGAAGGGACTTACTGCTAGAAGGAGGACGGCGATGGCGGGGGCCAGAGTTCTGGCGGGTCTCTGGTCTGGCGTGGCGGCTAGATTTTGCCAGCGGCGAAGCAGGAGGTAAGAGGCGGCGAGGATGAGGCCGAAGATGGCGACGGTGAGGCCGCGGGCGGCGGTGAGACTGACGCCGGTGAAGCGGAAGAGGGCGGCTTCGAGGAGGGGCCAGACGGGAAGGGCGGCGGCGGGGTTGAAGTCTCCGGGGACGTACCAGTGGCCGCGCTGGAAGTGGCGGATGGCTCCGTCACCGTACCAGCCTTCGTCGGTGTACTTGGCCCAATCCATCCAGGGGGAGTGGTTGGGGAAGTCGGCACTGAGGTGAAAGGCATGCAGGATGAGGAAGATGGCGGAGACGAGCAGCAGTGTGGCCTCGAGGGCACGGAGCAAGGGGAACGAGATGGAGCCTGGCCGCTTCATGTGTACAGACGATTAAACGCAGATATGTCGCGAGAGTTTAGGGTATTACAGAATTAGTACGAAAAGATGCAGGGAGTTGCACAAGGGTTGTCGGCGGAGACGCTCACCTGAGTGGTGGGATGTTCCTTGTGGTTGTTCCTGGAATGCTATTCTTCGTCTCGAAACGACGAGTGGGAAAGCGAGACGAGAACGGATGATGCTGGGCCCAAAGAAGTTCGTCAGCGTTTTGCTGGCTCTCATCGTTCTGTCGGCAGGTTATCTGGATTACTGGAGCTATAGTCAGGCGTTCCATTCACAGCCCGGGATCTGGATGGACGTGGTGACAGGCACGGCGAATGCACCGAATCAATATCGGGTCGGCGTGATCGATACAGCTTACTTTGTGGCTCAGCATACGCATTTGGGGTTACGCCATACGTTGGCTGCGCTGGATGTGATTGCAGGTTTCATTGCTGTGTTCATGCTGTTTTTTGTGCTGCGACGATCGAAGGTGTACCGAGAGGCAGGATTGGCCCAACAATGGTTTGGGGCAGCTGGTTTTTTGGTGCTGGTGCAGTTTTATCTGGCGTGGCTGCTGTGGTACCAGCGGCCGGAGACTTTGCCCACTGCGGCCATTTTGGCGTTAGCACTGTCGTTGCTGGCTGTGCCTTTGCGCGGCGGAGCGGTGACGGCTGTTCCAGGATTTTTGGCACTGGCGGCGATGCAAGGGTTCGTTCGCGCGGACGTCGGGTTCGCGTTGCATGTCGGTATTTTATTGATTTGTATGACACCTTTGGGACGGGGGTTTGCACTTCCGCGAAGCGTGCAGGCGGTTACCAGTTTTGTGGCGGTGCTGATTGTGGTGGGGATTCAGTATTGGCTGATGCGCTGGGCATTTCCGCATGCCAGCTATGGCAGTACACCGGTCTTCCAGCTGGTTTTGAATTTGCTCTCGCTGTCAGGGTGGATTCCCTTTGTGCTGTTTATGGGACCGTTCGCATGGACCGTGTGGATGGTGGGACGCCGACGGGGCGCAGCTGAGCCGGCCGGAGTGGCGATGTTGACGGGGTCGCTGATCTTTTTTGGGATGTGGGTGACGGTGGGCAGTATCAAAGAAGTCCGGATCTTTTTGCCGTTTGCGCTGGTGCTGGCTCCGCTAACGATCGAGGTTGCGCTGCAGCAATTTCTTTCAACGACCAAGGCTCAGAGCGGGACGCGCCTGCCACTGCAGTAGGTTCTCAAGAGATTGATACGTGATTTAAGCGTGAGATATCCGCCGGGAGAGGTTTACACGTTTGACGGGAGAGCCTGAGAAAGGCTCGTCTTATTGGAAAAGCGGCTGCAGTTCGGGTGGCATGGGTGGAGGGTCTTTACAGATTTCGAGCGCTTCGGAGCGGCGTGCGAGTAGATAGTGCTGGTCGGTCTTATCCACTCTTCGGAAAGGGTAGAGGCCGCAGAGCTGCCATTCTTTGATTGGCAAGTAATGGCTAATGGTGTAAACCGCCTCGGCGTGGAGGAACAGGAAGTCGGGGTTCGTCGCGACGCAGCGGGTAAGATGCTGGTCTTCTGTGAGGCCAGCGTTGCTCCTGCCGTTGACCAGACCGGCAAGGTCGCAGATATCTGCGCGAGAGAAATAACCGATTTGGCCTATATCGAAGGCGATTCCACGTTTGCCTTCGAGGGTTTCGAGATGATGGCTCTCAAAGCTGCGGACCAGCGTCGCGCGGTCGGTTAGGAAGGGATACATCACCTTCGATTCGATCGGCAGAACAAGCAGTGCAATGGCCAGGAAGAAGTAGGCGGGCAAGAGGACAGAATTCTCTGATTTCACCTCGATCGGACGGCGCGTCAGCTCCAGACAGTTCCACAGAGCTGAGAAAAAGAAAGACCATACGAAGTATCGAGCTCCCTGAATCTGCTGTCCCCGAATCGCCGCGATCGAAAACAGGATCGGAAAGATGGAGTTGGCGACTAACGCGCGCGGTGAGAGCCGAGACGCGCGGAAGAGCAAGTAAAGAGTCAACAGCCAGAAGGCGAAGATCCCGGCTCCAAAGGAGAGACCACCTGCGAGAACTTGTGCAGTGATGCTAAAAGCCGCCTGCCAGTTGGTGATGCCGTCAGCCTTTGCCTTGGCTGTATCGGGAAGCAGGTGATGCATCTTGACGACGATAAAGAGCATGGCCAGAAGGCCGCCCAGGACCAGGTGACTTGCGTTCAGGATCGATTGCAGGCGACGGCTGAAGCTCGAGTCTGGAGCGAAGAATTGTTTCCACGCAATCAGGACAGAGGCGATCACGCATGGAAGGATGAGTTCGATACGCAGGAAGACTGCAAGGAAGCCTAGAACGGTGCAGGCGGCATATCGGGTGGGGGAGATAGAGTTGGTTTCGGATTCGCGGAAGGTGAGCCAGCAGAATAGAGCAACGAAGCAGAGGACGATTCCGGTTTCCATGCCGTCGTCCAGCCAGCGAACAGAGGAAGGCGCGACGAGGAGGGACATCAAAATGAGCCCGAGGATACGAGCGAGCGACGACTCCCGCGGAGTTGCGCGGAGGAAGAGTACGGAAAGGCCGACTAAAAGAAGAATGTGAACGCAACTTGAGACCAGGCGCGGGAGATTTGGAGATGCCGAAAGCGGGCGGAGGAACGACAGGAGATAGATGTAGAGGAGGCTTGATGCGCCGTAGTTGGTATGGACTCCGTCGTAGGTGACGAGATGAGTATGGAGAAGATTGTCGGCGTAGCGAAGGTGAATGAATGCGTCATCCTGAACGCCCGCCCAGGAGATCCTGATCCAGACAAGGAGCCAAATCAATAAAGCCAGAGCGGCCCAACGATATGCTCGATTGATCCATGCATTCACTTGTGCCACACCTCACCTAAGTTCGTTT
Organism: uncultured Edaphobacter sp.; assembly: GCA_964658525.1. Taxonomy (GTDB): domain Bacteria; phylum Acidobacteriota; class Terriglobia; order Terriglobales; family Acidobacteriaceae; genus Edaphobacter. Next base: position 389 of record CAZZZG010000130.1, on the reverse strand, counting down.
GCTATCGAAATCAGTTATAGATGTTTCGCCTACTCGTAGGAGAGGGCGTCGATGGGGTCTTTGCTGGCGGCTTTGAGAGCTGGGTAGAGCGCGCCGAGGAGTGCTCCGATGAATGCGATGAGGGTCGCCTTCCAGACGTAGGGGACGTTGATGACGAAGTCGAGTGTGGGGAAACGGGCTTCGAGAGCGGCGCTGAGGGCGAAGCTGGCGGCGATGCCCAGCACGATGCCGATGGTGGCAAGGACGCCAGTTTCGCGTAGAACGATGCCGACGATGTAAGAGCGCGAAGCTCCCATGGACTTGAGGATGCCGATCTCGCGTGTGCGCTCCATGACGGCGGTGTACATCGATTGGAAGATGACCAGGAAGCCGATGATGACAGCGATGCC
>CAZZZG010000129.1:0-11086 GCA_964658525.1 uncultured Edaphobacter sp. | reverse complement strand
CTTGCGCAAAGACCTCGCCAGTGGCGGGGTTGATGACTCCGAAGGTCTCCTCGGTTTCAAGATCGACGCCATTAGATGTAGCAGGATAAAGGGTAGGCTTCCCACATCCCTGGTCTTCCACTCGCAGTCTTCATCCAAAAGAAATAACTGAAAAGAAGGAGAAACAATGTCTAGGCCTCGAATGGAACGGAACGTAGAGATCTCTTCTTCACTGAATTCACATGCATCACCATGATGCTTACAAAACAAAAGGGGATTGTACGAAAATGAAAATGCTTATTTCCACTCTTGCCTCGTCGATGTTTGCTTTTCGCCCGATCATCAATGCTGCACAAAAGCCGACTATAGTACTCGTTCATGGTGCTTTCGAGAATTCGCAGGTTTGGGGTCGCGTCATCGCCAAGCTAGAAGCGAATGGCTACAAGGTCGTAGCTATCGATCTACCAGGACGTCCGAGTAACCCGATGGCTCCCGATAAGGTAAGCCTCGATTTATATCTGGACACTGTCGTCAAGGCACTTAACACCACAAAAGGTCCAGCGGTCGTTGTGGGCCATAGCTTCGGTGGCATCGTTATCTCTGCCGCCGCTGAACAAGCACCCGAGAATGTAAAGACACTGGTCTACGTGGCCGCCTACTTGCCGCAAGACGGAGATTCGCTGGTTTCCATGGCACAGAAAGATGCCGATGCCAGGATCGGTCCGCATCTGCAAATCCAGAAGGAACGAGGGATCGCCTCAATTGAATATTCTTGGCGCGCCGACCTTTTTGCAAACGGCGCCCCTGAGGCGTTACGGCAGGCAATTCCAGATCTGATTCTGGATGAGCCGTTGGCACCGCTTGCGACACCCGTGAAAGTTAACAGCGCGAACTTTGGCAAAGTGGACAAGGTCTACATTCACACGGCTCTTGACCAGGTGATTAGCCCCGCATTCCAAGCCCAGATGGTCTCCGTCACTCCGGTACGTGCGGAGTACACTCTCCAGACTGGTCACACACCCTTCCTCACAAATCCTAATGGCTTGGCCGACGCTATTGAGCAAGCCGCCAAGTGAGAAGGTGTCGTGATCAAGCGCGAAAGAGGACAATTAAAGCAGGCTAAGCTTTCATAGCGTCGCCTGTTCTTTTTGCTTCGCTCGGTTCGTATCCGAAATGGCTTGAATGCGCGGCTGCGATCTTCTGCTCCATTGTGATACGCATAGCCATAGTTCCGTTGCGGCCTCATGGCGCAAACAATTGCCGTGATTCCTGTTCCAGTGTTTAGATCGCATCCCTCATCCCACCCGCTAAACCAAATAGCAGAGCATGCTGTAATTCATCACTCGCACTTGGAAATCGGATTCTCCGGATTTCAGCCGCGGATAACGTGTCCGTTTGAAGCCTTTGTGTATAGCTTGGGAACGGCGATGTAAAAGTGACGATCATTGCCATGAGGGTGCACGAGATCACCATCTCAGCTACAAAGGCGACGATCTGGCCTGCTGGGCCCGGTACGGTGATTGCATAATTGACCAGTGGGAGGTGAAGAGGCTGCCAACGCACCAGTCCACTAGCATCACACCCAGTGTTCCTCCAATCAACTGAGAGACCACATAGAAGAAGGCGTCCCATGGTTGAATCTTCTTCAGCCGCAAAAAATGCAAGAGTTACTCCGGAGTTGATGTGAGCTCCCGAGCGCTTTCCCCAGAGCTAGTGAATGAGTAGCACCAAGACCGGGCCAATCAAGGTCGCCAAGAGAGCGGTACGCAAGAGGAGATACAGATAGCCTTGCGAATCCGAAGGAGGAAGCCGACTTGACTTTCCGATCCGGAGCAACGCGAGTTGATCGTCGTTCAACTCAACTTCTTCGCAGCATGAAGGAGTCTTCGCAGGACTAAGCCAATCTGGACCGCCTTTCGAATTGCCTGTTCGATCTCCGGGCTCAGTCCAGCATGACTGACCAGTTTGAGAAACTTTCAACAAAACACTTGAGGGTCTTCTGCGACTACGTGAGGTGCATGGGGAAATGCCATCCTGTGGAGAGATCCGTTGAGCCTCACCGGCTGCCGGGGGTTGATCGTATTTACTCATCCGACGGACCTAATCTTTGCTGGATCCGGTTGCGAAGGCTCTTCGCGTCAAAAGGAGCACGAACCTTCCGGGAGATGCGGAAGTAAATAGTGCCCCGTGCTACGCCGTTTTCACACCGCTTGATCGCAGGCGTCTTCTTCTAGATGAGGAGAGGTAAGCCTAGAGCCATCGTTCCACCAACCTTTTGCTGAAGTGGATATCGACCGGCCATTCGCGAGTTGCTGTACTATCTCTGCAAGCATCGTGGGCTCTGGGGTGCCGTTCGAGAGGTCAAACACCCCTGACTCATATTTACTTGTCCTGCCCATACATAGATCATCCCACCCATACAAGCCAAGTAACCCCCACACCGTTATCGCATGGACTTGGATCCCCACTTCACGAGCTTTTTTTGCTTCATCCCAGGCCTCGAGAAGCCAGCGGACCTGCTCAGCTGGATCACCGCCGAGATGCGATTCGGTAACTGCCACTGGCAATTGATAACGGGTCCAGGCCTGTCGCAAGATTGCGCCAACTCCAGCAATTCCCTCTCGACGTATACGGACGGCGTCAACATCAACCAGTGGTTCTAATCCGGTATCTCCTCCTCGGAAATGTGCAGGATAAAGTTCCACACGATGATCCAAAAATCGGTCACTTGTGACGTAATAGTTGAGCCCAACTAGTGAAGGCGGACAGGGCTTGTCAGAGAACCATAGAATTTCTCCATCCTCTAAGCCATGGTTCACCAGAAACTCAAACATCGGATGTCCGCGTGTGACTCTGCCGCAAAGAAGATCGAGACCTAACCACCGGCGATCCTCACGTTCTAACCGATAGGGCTCCAGAATTTGGGTGGAGTAAGTTACGCCGCCGTCCTCGGTATGGATGAAGCGGGCTTCTGGCTGAACAGAGTGAATAGCTTGCATTGCGAGCACGATACCTTTGAGTTGATGGATAAGGGCTCGAAGATAACTATTCATATTTCTGTGGTGGGGATACCAATGACCATATAGACATGAGAAACGCCCTGTGGTCTGCGGTTCGTTAATTGGAGTGTAGTCGATGACCCAAGGGTACCTTTTGACTAGTTGAAGCGCGAAGGCAGCAAACTTCTCAGGAAATTCCGGATCCAACAGATTTGTAAAACTGGGTCCACTCCCATGATGGAGTAGGCCGACGATAGGCCGTAGGTGGAAATTCTTCATTGCGTCGAGAGTACGATCGACAGAGTCCCAACTCCGCGTCTGTTCGACGTGTTCCCAGAGAGCGGCGGTGCGAAGGGTGTGCAGACCGAGGCCGGCAAAAGTCTCCATGTCTGCGTATACCCGATCTCTATGCCCAGACTTACCACACTGATCAAGAAACGTATCCCCAACTCGATTGATTGTGCATTCCACGCCTCCCCATAACTCCAAAGGCAATTGCGGATTCAACAAGATTTCGCTCCTTAGGGCTTAGCCTATCTGCCACTCTCGCCCTTGATGCCTACTGTGATGCACAACATATCGTGACCAATGCCGCGATATTTCGGTTGTGCACGGTTTAAATAAGTCGCCCGAATGTTTCATTGAGCTGCTAACTCCTCCATGAGCTAGATTGCTCATGCCGCGCAAGCCAAATGGCGCATCTGATGAACTAATAGGTCAAATTCCGCAATGCCCACAAGCTGCTTCTGCTCTAACGACGTACTCACGCACCTAGAAAAGGTCAGACATGTCCGGACGACGCGTAGATCAAAAGATACCTTTGTCGAACCACGAACTACGACAATACGTCAATGAAATCAATAAAGATTCCATGAACCTGCCGGCTGTGTCGATCCCCGCTCTTGATACTTCGTGCGAGCGAATCGTCGGCCGACAGAGCGCCCCGGATCTGTTTGTTTTTTCCCATTTACGTTGGCATTTCGTAAAGCAACGACCACAGCATCTGCTCACGCGCGCTTCGGCGGTGCGACAAGTTTACTTTTGGGAAGAGCCTTGGTTTCATACTTCTTCAACCGAAGCACTTTATCCGCGGGCAGGAGGGGAGCTTGAGTTCCTCTCCGCCTCGGAAAGCCCAAACATTCGAATCATCCGTCCCCACTTCAGAGAAGGAGACGATCCTATAGATAGCCAGCGACTTCTGCTCGACGAGTTCATTGCGAGCCGCGGCGATAAAACCTTCGATCGCTGGTACTACACGCCGATGGCTCTGAACTTCAGTGCTCACCTTCATTCGGAGCTAACAGTTTACGACTGTATGGATGAGCTTTCGGCATTTCTCGGCGCTTCGACGCAGATCGTAGAGAAGGAAAAGGAGCTGTTTCGCATTGCGGACGTGGTTTTCACGGGGGGCCAATCGATCTATGAAGCGAAACGCTTTCAGCATCCAAACGTACTTGCCTTCCCCAGTTCCATCGATGTCGCTCATTTTGGTCAGGCTCGCACAATACGGTCAGAACCAGACGATCAGCGGGCAATACCGCATCCCCGCGCTGGCTTCTTCGGCGTCCTGGACGAGCGCTTCGACTTGAGTCTCGTCTCAGAAGTTGCTGCGTTGCGGCCTAATGTTCATTTTGTCTTTCTAGGCCCAGTAGTGAAGATCGACCCCTCGTCCCTTCCAAAGGCGACGAACGTTCACTATCTCGGGTTGAAATCGTACGATGAGCTTCCGTCCTATTTAGCAGGCTGGGATGTAGCCTTGCTGCCATTTGCTCTAAATGAAGCGACGCGTTTTATCTCACCGACGAAGACTCCGGAATATTTGGCAGCTGGTAAGCGTGTTGTTTCCACGCCCATTCGAGATGTCGTAACCGCGTATGGAAGCCCTGGACTCGTCAACATAGCCAAAGACGCATCGGATTTTGCGACGGCCATCGACCGTGCCGTTACCGCAAGCGAAGATCCGGACTGGACCGACTGGGTCAATCGTAAGCTTGCGGATTCTTCATGGGACAGGACCTGGGCGGCCATGTCTGCACATATAGAGGCCGCGCGCATCAGACGCCGGGCGGAGGCCAGACGGAAGTCTCCGAATGGCGTCCCTCGGAGGTTCTTAGGTAGATCCGCAGGACAATACGACTACATCGTGGTCGGCGCGGGGTTTGCCGGATCCGTGACCGCCGAGCGCCTTGCATCGCAACTCGGTAAACGAGTGCTGGTTATCGACAAACGCCCACACATAGCGGGAAACGCCTACGACTGCGAAAACGAGCATGGCGTCCTTATTCATAAGTACGGGCCTCACATCTTTCATACTTCATCTCCAAAGGTAATAGAGTACCTGTCGCAGTTCACCGAGTGGCGTTCCTACGAGCACCGTGTTGTTGCACACGTGGATGGCAAGCTATTGCCCATACCGATCAATATCGACACGATCAATCAACTATATGGTCTGCAACTCGATTCAGCTGGCATGGAGGAATTCCTTGCATCACGCATACAGACGCCGGCTGAAATCCGTTCCTCAGAAGATGTGGTCGTAGCTCGAGTTGGTTGGGAGCTTTATGAGAAGTTTTTCCGGATCTATACTCGCAAACAGTGGGGTCTTGATCCGTCGGAGCTCGACGCCTCTGTAACCGGGCGCATTCCCGTCCGTTTCGATCGGGACAACCGCTACTTCTCTGACACCTTTCAGGCTATGCCCCTGGAAGGTTACACTCGCATGTTCGAACGCAGCTGGCACATCCAAACATAACAGTAGAGCTTTCCACAGACTACCGAACTCTTGTTGGTAAATACTCCAAAGCTAAGATCGTCTACACAGGACCTATCGACGAATTCTTCGACTACCGCTTCGGTCCGCTTCCGTACCGTTCACTGAACTTCAAGCACGAGACCAATGAGCAAGAGTGGTTTCAACCCGCGGCCGTGGTGAACTACCCAAACGACCACGACTACACGCGCATCACGGAGTTCAAGTATTTGACTGGCCAGCAGCACGAGAAAACCAGCATTGTGTACGAATACCCTTCGAACCAAGGAGAACCGTACTATCCCATTCCTAGGCCAAGCAACGCGAATTTGTACGAGCAGTACAGGGCCTTAGCTGCCGCTTCGCACGGGGTTTATTTCTGCGGCCGGCTTGCTAACTACCGCTACTTAAATATGGACCAAGTGGTGGCGCAGGCGCTGCATCTACATCGCAATATCGCCGAAGATGAGACCTTCGTCGCCCAATCGAGCGTAAGAGCTGTCTCATCTACTAACGGTGTAATAATCGATACAACCGCGGTTGCGCAGGCAGTGGCCTCTACTGTTAGCGTTGAAGTTCCATGAGACGTTTTCGCCACAACAAAGCCCATGGCTCGGCGGTATCGAGGTTCGAACCGTGGGTGGCGAGGGCCACGTCATCGAGCGGCATTTTTGGCGTCCTGTCAGCGTAAAGTAATCCATTCACCTCCTGGTATGTGTCGGTCAGTTGCGTATAACAAAATCCTGCCAGGGAACGCAATGGGCGAACAGCGTGCAAAAGCGATGAGTATCTTTGCATCAGTTCGTCTGGAGTTCGGCAGCTACTGTAGCCCCATGTCGGATCATTCGATTGACGCAACGCAATCCCTCCGAATTCCGTGAGTACGATTGGCTGTTGACCAGAATCTTCTTTCCCCACACGCAGCATCTTCCCACCGGGACGCTCGAAGCGGAACAGGCGCTCCTCGACTTCGTCGATTGCGTACCGCCTTGCTATGCGATCCGGCTGATCATCGTAGTCGTGGATGCCGATGATATCTGTCGCTATACTTTCCCATCCATCATTTCCAATTACCGGCCGCGTCGGATCCAGCGTCTTGGTGAGATGGTAGAGAGTCTGCACGTAGTGTCGCTGGGCGGGGCTATCCGGCAAGTCAGGTACACCCCAGCTCTCGTTGAATGGCACCCATGACACGATGCAGGGATGACTCCAATCGCGTTTCAGGACTTCTATCCACTCTCGAGTGAGCCGCTCAACTGAACGCGCTGTGTATCTGTATGCACTAGGCATTTCCTCCCAGACCAGAAGCCCGAGATGGTCTGCCCAGTAAAGAAAGCGGGGATCTTCTATCTTTTGATGTTTACGTACCCCATTGAAACCCATCGCCTTTACAAGAAGTATGTCGCGAACGAACGCATCATTGCTCGGTGCAGTTTGTCCGCTGCCCGGCCAATAACCTTGATCGAGCACGAAGCGTAAAGGCCACGGCCGTCCATTCAAAAGAAACCGATCTCCTTGAATGGCGATTGATCGCAGTGCCGTATAACTCTTGACTGCATCGATCACATGCCCTTCCTGATCCAGCAGGTCCAGGTCAATATCAATGAGTGTTGGTTTTGTCGGACTCCACAGGAAATCGTTGCGGAAATCGTCGATGCCGGGATCAGACAGCTGTATAAACCGGTGAATCTCGCCTGCAGAAAGGGACCCGGTTCCGAGTGTTTCCGGGGTAAATGAGTAGGAATCTTCTACTATCACCTGATCGTCGACTCGCATAACAACTCGTAGTCGTGACGCTGGCGGGTTCACTCCTTTCACATGCACTTCTAAGCCGATCTCCCATCTTTCCAAGTTCGTGGTCCACCGAACTGTCTCTATAAACGTCGCAGGGATCACTTCCATCCAGACTGTTTGCCATATTCCGGTCGTGCGGGGATACCAAATGGAGTGAGATGTCAGCTTCCAATCCTGTTTTCCCCGGGGCTTTTCGAGATCCAACGGATCGTCTTCTGCACGTACGATAATGTTTTGCGCGCTATCAGCCACAAGAAATTCGGTGATATCAACTGAAAATGGAGTGTACCCCCCCTCGTGCTGGCACACCTGCACTCCGTTTAGCCAAACTTTAGCCGTATAGTCGACAGCAGCGAAGTGAAGCACCAGTCTTTCGCTTGCTTCCATTTTAGGAAGGTCGAAGCTGCGCCGATACCAAACTGCGCGATACAATCCGGTGTCCTCAATTTCACTTGCGGCAGTCTCCGGCGCGAAGGGAACCAAAATTCTCGCGTTCCAGATTACTTCACCGTGTCCGAGAGTAGCTGTCCGATCGATCGCAAATTCCCAATATCCATCTAGTCGAATCCATTCGGCGCGCCGCAACTGAGGCCGCGGATAGTCAGGCAGACGATCGTTCAATCCACTACCAGGAAGCATTTCCATCAAATCTCCAATAAAATCAGCGCCTAATTTCTTCACGGCTCTGCCTTTGCCTCACTGCCCTTGCCGCCTTACTTGTATTTTCTCCAAAGAAGCGTATCGGAATTCGCATCGACGGCGGCCATGTGTCTTTGAAGAATGTTAAAAACGTTGTGGTCCTGCAAATCCTGCGCCACGGGGAATCCTATTGCAAGCAATTTCTTGTCGGCACCTCAAGTGCGACAAGCGAACCATTACGAAAAAGCTATACGCTAAGCACCAGTGTCATCGCGTCGGTATGTTCTGGCATCTCGAACAAGGGGGTCGGCCCGGATTATTCATGCAATCCCATCAAAATTCTCGCTTATAAGTTCAACACGATCTGCCGCAAACCTCACGGATGGTCGACATATTCAGTGGCTAAAGGTCGGATTAATTTGTTCCATTCTCCATATAGGTCCTCCCTCATACAGCGGTCCCTCCTCGCGAACAAACGCAGGAGGAGCGCCGTCCTGGAACCAAATGTGATAGTCGGCAGGCTCTTTACCGATGATGGGCGCCACAACTCCCGCCAGACCCCCCAATTCAACGTGGATAGTAAAGTTAGTGGCTTTCCGCCGCAGGGACCCGACCACGAAAGGCTGGGTTCCTGATGGTTTGATCGAAAGGCGGACTACGCGTGGCTTTGGGCCTGGAACAACGTAAGAAATCTTTGTTTCGGCAGTGGACGGCAGGATATTTAGAAGTAGATTTGGGGGGAGCCCATTCGATACGTCTGCAGGCAGGTCTAGGTGTTCCCGTGTCAACTTCCCTTCTTTGTCCCGAGAAACGATCTCGCCTGATTCCCCGTTGATCAGGAAATCGATTGGTTTCGGAAAGGAAGGGCCGCGCTGGATGTGATGATCGCTGATCAACTTAAATGTGTTGCTTTGGGTAAAAATCGTAATATCGTCGTCAGTTGACCCATCAAGAAAATGAAATGTGAGACGAGAGGTCACACGTACACCTCGCACGGTTTGTGTTGACTCTCCAGTCGCAATCAACCGGCCATCAAGGGTTTTAAGCGCAACAAATCCGTGACTGGAGCCCTGCGGATAGCGAACTCTGACAGGTTCCGCACCAACTAAAACGCTCAATCCACAGATCAAGCAGAACAGGCCAAAAGAACGGGCGTGTGAATCGCGCATTATGTTGGTCCTCACGTCATTCAAAGCTGCATGTTGTACCTAAGTGAGATGCAATTCTTACCGACCTGCTTGAGATGCATTCACTTTTTGATTCAAATACCCTGACCAGGACCTGAACCAGTCGTTCAGCAAATCCTCACTGCCGCATATGCGCCGTCGCGGTCGTGATAGATCACGAGCAGCACATACATAAAGAAATGGAGTTCAAATGGGAAAACTAGCGTTGGTCACTGGTGCATCAAGCGGAATTGGATATAACTTGGCAAAGGTCTTTGCAGAAAACGGCTTCGACCTAGTCATCGCTTCCAACGGTGGCCGTCTTGAAAAGGCTGATGCTGATTTCAAGGCAATTGGAGTCAACGTCTTGGCGGTTCGGGCGGACCTCGCGACGTATGCGGGCGTTGATGAACTCTGGAAGGCTGTCGAGTCTCTGGGACAGCCTCTAGACGCTGCAGCAATAAACGCTGGGGTGGGGGTTGGCGGTCTGTTCGCGGAAACGAATCTTGAGGAAGAGATCAACCTCGTACGCTTGAATGTTGAGGGCACTCTTCATATTGCAAAACATGTGGTGAAGCATATGGTGGCGCGTGGTGAGGGTAGGATCCTCTTCACCGCTTCAATCGCCTCTGAAATGATCGCACCGCGATAAGCCGCATATGCAGCCTCAAAAGCTTTCGATCTCTCGTTTGCGAAAAGTTTGCGAGCCGAGCTCGAAGGTACAGGCGTTACGGTCACTGCGCTTCAGCCCGGACCTGTGGACACTGATTTCTTTCACCGCGCTGGCATGGACAACACACAGGTTGGACAAGAGGGAAAGAAAGACAGTGAACCCTACGACGTCGCGAAGCAGGGATTTGACGCTCTCATGAAGGGCGAAAAGCACATCTATGCCGCAAGCCTTAAGACCAAGCTGCAAGGTGCAATCGCAAACTTTGTTCCCGACGCGGTAAAAGTTGCCATGCATGAAAACTCTGCAAAGCCTGTCAACTGAAGTCGCCTTCAGTGCGACAGGCAAGCTGCCCAAAGAACAGCAGAATGAAATTGGAGGTTTCATGATACCCAAGAAAATGGCCTCGTCACAGGGTCGGCAGTTCAGAACATTCAGGGTGACCCAAACGCCCCTTTCGATGCACTGAGTCGAAAGCAACCCAATAACTCATCGCCCGCGAGTCAGAGGTCGCGGTAGGGACGATCATTGCTGATCGCCCCCCGCACAGATCCGCACGGGCGCTCATTAGCGCATGCGGCTCTTATCTCGGATGAGTGGCGGCGAAACGGTCAAGGGGCCAGGGATGGAGCACACGAGGTGTAGGAAGCCATTGTGCGGCCAGCTTGAGACGACGAACCCAGGCGTACCGGTGTCTTTGACTACGTCGCTAAAGCGCTTGTCCCCAGTAGCGAAGCACACGCTCCCGGAATAGCCCCATACTGTCGAGGTTTCCCGGCACAGCGTAGTAGTTGAAGTACCCTTGTACGACTGACCTGAGCCACGCGCCTGTCTCGGGCACTGGATCATGCATACGTATGCATAGTTGCTGCTTGATATCCTGCAGCTTCTTTCGCATGCGCTTGCGAACCGTCATGCGCCGCACAGCATAAGACCCATTCCCATTCTTCCCGCTGATATGCGTGAAGCCAAGGAAGTCGAAGGTCTCCGGCTTGCCTTCTCCTCTTCGTTTTCGGTTCTGTTCGACGAACTTGATCATCCACGCTTTGTCAAGATTATCGAAGAAGCCTTGGATGTCGGCATCAAGCAC
>CAZZZG010000128.1:0-11142 GCA_964658525.1 uncultured Edaphobacter sp. | reverse complement strand
ACATGGTGGATGTGATCTCGCGTGTTGTGGACGATGGGTATTTCTTTCAGGTGCAGGAGCACTTTGCGCGGAATATTGTGGTGGGGTTTGCGCGGATGGCGGGGAGGCCGGTCGGGATTGTTGCGAATCAGCCGGCGTTTCTTGCGGGTGTGTTGGATATCAATGCGAGCGTGAAGGGAGCGCGATTTGTGCGGTTCTGCGATGCGTTCAATATTCCGCTGATCACGTTTGAGGATGTGCCGGGATTTATGCCGGGGATTCAGCAGGAGCATGGAGGCATTATTCGGCATGGAGCGAAGCTGCTGTATGCGTTTGCGGAAGCGACGGTGCCGAAGCTCACTGTGATTACACGCAAAGCCTACGGCGGGGCGTATTGCGTGATGAGTTCGAAGCATCTGCGGACAGATTTGAATCTGGCGTGGCCTACGGCGGAGATTGCGGTGATGGGGCCTGAAGGTGCCGTGAATATTGTGTACAAGCGCGAGTTGGATTTGACCGTAAAGCGCGCGGAGGCGATGTGGCCGCAGGGTAAGGCGTTTACGGAAGAGGAGAAGCTTGCGGTTCTCGCTGAAGCTCGCAAGGATAAGGTTGAAGAGTTTCGTGAGCGCTTCGCGAATCCCTATGTGGCGGCGGAGCGGGGATATATTGATGCTGTGATCATGCCTCGAGAGACGCGCAGGCGGTTGAACTCCGCGCTGGATATGCTGGCGACTAAGCGAGAGAAGAATCCTGCCAAGAAGCATGGCAACATTCCGCTTTAGGTAGTTTCAGACTAGTTATTTTTGGCCGACAAGGACCATGTTGCTGGGGACGGCTCGACACTTTGCGGAGCCTGATGGGCGCCAGCTGGTGCCGTCTGTGTAGCGGATCTCGTTCAGGTCTACCCACCGGAGGGCACCAACCTGGTGCATCCAGATATCGGCGTTGTTGAGGGTCTCGGCGCCGACGCTGCGTTGAAGCTGAAAAGACTTGGAGATGACGTCGCGGGTGTCAATGTCTGCGGACCACTGATTGGTGGGTAGGACCTGCCCTTTTGGGGAGACGCCGTAGACGGTGATCTCGACGCTTTCGATGGCGGGTTCGGTTTGGCGGTCGAGGGTGAGGTGAAGTCCCAGGGCTGGGGTGCTCTTTGGAGCGTCACCTGCGGAGAGGATCTGTGGAGAGGCCTGACGGTTGGCGCGGAAGCCTATGGGACACTCGGCTCCGGTGGGGGCGCTCCTGAGGACGACGGAGGAGGTGTTGGAGTTAGTGTGGGTAGCGGGAGATTGCGCGAGCAAGGTTGAGACGGGGAGGAGCAGGAGAGCAGTGAAGAGGCGGTGCATACGAAACTCCTGTGTTGCTATGGGCTGCTGATCAAAACGTTACTCTTCTGACGGTGACGGGTTCAAGCGGTGAGCAGAAGATGTTGGGAATCAATCCGATGACGGGCTATTGCGTTGTGCCGGTGACGAAGATCTGTTCGGAGTGGGCGGCGATTACGCGATAGAGGCCGAACTGGCGGGCCTTCTGGGCGCGCAGCTCGAAGAGGAGGCTGGCGCGGTTGCTGGCTTCGACATCGACGACATCGACGAAACGCATGTGGGGGGTGCGGTCGAGGTGGGCGGCGTCGGTGACGTTCTGGATGGCGGGTTTGATTTCGCCGAGGCCATTGTCCTGCGCGACGATGGTAACGTAGCGAAGGTCGGCTCCGGTGCCGGCGGTGTGGGCGGAGTAGATGTAGGTTGCGGCGCCGCCGTAGCTGAGGGTGTAGGCCTTGAGCTCCTCATCGAGGAGAGGTGTGGAGGCGGGTGCAGGGGTGGTGCGATGCGGATGGGTGGTGGCAGTGGGTGTGGTTTTTTTTACGGCTACGGGAGCGGGGGGTTTTGCTCCGGGAGTTGAGGTGTAGGCGGCGAGTTGAGCGCGCGCCATGGTCTGCATCTTTTCCAGGACGGCGGCGTGCTGGGTGGGATCGTCCCATTCGAGAGTGAAGGGATGGGGATCGCGATTGGCTGCATCAGAGACGGCGACCATCTGGTGCAGGTTTTGCGGGAGACCGGAGAGCTTAGGAAGGTCGGAGTCGGTCATCGCGCTGGTTGGCTTGCCGCGATGTAGATTGGGTCGGTCAGGGTCGTCGTTCAGGGCTCCTGTGCCGACGACGGAGTTGGTGTCGTGGGCGCGCTTGGCGTCCGCGGCGGAGTGCCGCTTCAGGGTTGGGCGGTCGGGATCGTCGGAGGGGGTGGAGCTGGTGGTTGTCGATGCGGTGTCGGTCGAGGTCGAGGTGTCGGAGCTGCGCTTCATGGTGGGGCGATCCGGGTCATCGGCTGGTGCGGTTGTTGTGCCGGTGCTGCTGGTTGTGGAGGAGTCGGAGCTGTCGGATCGGCGCTTCATGACGGGCCTGTCAGGGTCGTCGTCGGGGGTGCTTCCGGTTGATGCGGTGGTTCCGGAGCTGCTATCGGTTGTCGAGCTGTCTGACCTTCGTTTCATGGTTGGGCGATCAGGGTCGTCGGAAGTTGTCGATGGTGTGGACGTGGTCGAGGAACTTGTGGATGGGGTGGTTGTGCCGGAGCTTGAGGTGTCGGAGGAGCGACGTTTCATGGTGGGGCGGTCTGGATCGTCGCTCGATGTGGTGCTTGTTGTGGAGTTGGGTGCTGTTTGGGGTTTCGCGTTTTCTGATGCGGAGCTGTGGAGGACGGGAAGGGTTTTGGAGGGTTTTAGAGCGGCGACTTTTTTGGGCGCGGCGAGAGGTTTGACGGTTCCGTAGCCGAACCAGCCATCGTCGAAGGCGAGGTCGCCGGTGGAGGTGGTGGCCTCGAGATGGCGCGCGAAGGAGAGGTCGAGGTAGCCTTTATCGATGCCTGCGGTCTGGAGTTCGTAGACGTTTCCGCTGAGCAGGGCGAAGGGTACGGGGCGGGCGACGTAGATGCCGGCGTCTTCGATCTTGCCGTCGATGAAGAGAGAGACGGGGATGAGACGGCTGGCCGTGGGCTTGGCGAAGTCGCCGGTCCACTCGTATACGCCGACGGCGCGGACCACCTGCTCGGGCTTGGCGACCTTGTGCATCTGAGCCCAGGTGGAGGAGCAGGAGAGAATCAGAGCGGCAAAGAGGATGCGATGGGTGTGTCTCATAGGCCTGTCATCGAGATTAGACGCTATTTGGTGGCCAAAGTCCTATAAGAGATCGCCTTCTCTTTTTGGTAAGAAGGAGTTGGCCTGCCGGCCGGGCCCGCTGCGCGCGGGGCGGTCACTTCGTGACTTGTATACGCCTTCGGTTGGCGCTCCCGTTGGTCGCGAGGAGATATTTTTGCCGACCAGCGCGAGGCCCTGGGCGAAGCCGGTATACACGTCATGAAGTGACCGCCGTCCGCGCAGGGCGTGGTTTGTTCGCTACCATGCAGAATATGGATGCTGCTGGGTTGCTTGAGGTGAGGGATCTGACGGTGGGCTTTGGGCAGCATGAGGCCGTGAGAGGAATCTCGTTTGAGATCAAGGCTGGGGAGACGTTGGGGTTAGTGGGGGAATCGGGATCGGGGAAGTCGGCAACTTCGCTGGCTGTGCTGCGGTTGTTGCCTGAGAATGCGCGGGTAGGCGGGGGGATTCGGTTTGATGGGAAGGATCTGCTGGCGTTGCCGGAGGAGGCGATGCGGAGACGGCGGGGTCGCGAGATCGCAATGATCTTTCAGGAGCCAATGACAGCACTGAATCCGGTGATGCCTGTGGGAGCGCAGATTGCAGAGGCTGTGTCGGCGCATCATCCGGAGATGGAGCGGAGAGCTGTGAGGGTGCGTGTGCTTGAGGCGATGGAGGAGGTGGGGTTGCCGGACGTAGAGCGCAGGGCGAAGGACTATCCGCACCAGTTTTCCGGAGGGCAGCGACAGAGGATTCTGATTGCGATGGCGATTGTGAACCGGCCAAGGCTGCTGATTGCAGATGAGCCGACGACGGCGCTGGATGTGACGGTTCAGGCGCAGATATTGGAGCTGCTGAAGACGCTGCGGCGGGAGCACGGACTGGCGATGCTGTTTATCTCGCATGATCTTGCGGTGGTGTCGCAGGTGGCGGACCGGGTGGCGGTGATGCAGCATGGGAAGATCGTGGAGCAGGCGGAGGCAGGGAGACTGTTTCGTGAGCCTCAACATGCTTATACGCGCAGGTTACTGGCTTCTGCGCCGACGATGAAGACGGACAGGAGAGTGCCGTTGGCTTCGGTTTGATTGGGTATTTGGCGCGTGCCTGATTTCCCTGATCGGGTAAATGTCTATAGACTCGATGATTGGGCCTTATGTCATCTGGGCCTTATCTGACTGCATGCGCGCGCTCGTTATTTCGGACATTCACGGGAACCTCGAAGCATTGAACGCAGTTCTTGCCGCAGCAGAGCCGTATGACGCGCTATGGAACCTGGGTGATGTCGTGGGGTATGGCGGGAGTCCGAATGAGGTCGTGGACCTGATGCGGTCTAAGGCGCAGGTGAATGTGCGTGGAAACCATGATCGCGTTTGTTGCGGACTGACTTCGGCGGTGGGATTCAACCCGGTGGCTCGGGCTGCTGCGGAGTGGACGAAGAAGGAGTTGACTGGGGAGAATCTCGCGTGGCTAAAGGCGATGCCGCAGGGCCCAGTGGTTCCGGAAGAGCCGGGCGTGACCTGTGTGCATGGATCGCCATTGAATGAGGATCAGTACATTTTGAATATGCGGGATGCGTGGGCACCGCTGCAGCAGGCGGCGACGGCGATTACGTTCTTTGGGCATACGCATCTGCAGGGTGGGTTTTCGCAGGAAGACCATGAGTGGCATGAGATCAAGATGCAGTACAGGACGAAGAATGTGGCGGAGAGCTGGAAGATGGCGATTCCAGAGGGGACGCGGCATCTGATCAATCCGGGGTCTGTGGGGCAGCCGCGGGATTGCGACTGGCGGGCGGCGTTTGTGATCTATGAGTCGGAGGCGAGGGAGATTGTTTACCATCGCGTGCCGTATGACCTGACGGCGGCGCAGGGGAGGATTCTGATGGGCGGGTTGCCGGAGCGGCTGGCGGCTCGGCTGCGTGAGGGAAGATAATTTTTTTGTGGTGGTTTTTTGGTGGGGTTTTGCGAAATTGTGGGCGCAAAACGCGGTTTTTGGGTGGTGAGAACGTGGTGAATTGGGTGGTAAACGTGGTGAATTAACACGCACTTTTGTGGTGGCGAAAAAATACGCCAAGTTTTTCAACTTTATTTTGTAGAGACGCCGTTGCGCCTTCACTCTTGATCCTGGCAATCGCGTCGGGGTGAGCGGCTAGTCGCTGAAGTTCAGGTTTACGGGTGTTTTCGAAAGGGCCTTCTGGTTTAGGGACGGGGCTGTGACGTTTATCTCATTGCTTACGGGGTCGAGTGTTACGTGATTGACCCATACCTGGCCGCCTCCCATCAGCAGGACTCCGAACGAGATGCTGGTTGCATCCTCTGGAACGTCGAGAACGACATCGTAGGTGCTCCAGGGGCGGGTTCCCTTGATAGCGCGGTCCTGCATATTGTCGAAAGCGACGACGGTCTTCTGCTTATCCACTCGCATCCACATGCCTGCCCAACTGGTTACGTCTTGTGATTCGACTGATGCACGCAGGCGAACCCGTTTTCCGGCGTAGTTCGCCGCATCGATGGACTGCATCAAGGTTCCGAAACCATCGGCGGCAGATGCGTTTGATTGTAGATAGGCACTTGGTCGTCCTTCGTAAGCTGTCACTTTATCTACGCCAGTTCGATAGCTCGTGGGGTTGCTTCCGGCTAGAGACCAACCGGCCGGAGCCTGGTTCGTTGGCGTTGGGGTTCGAGCGAGGAGCAATTGGGACGTGCCAAATCCAGGGGTGAGAAGGCAGCCTGCCAGGAGTAGAACTGTGGCAAGGACCGTGGTTCCACACCCATCCGGTGTCTGCGTCAGTTTCTTTTCAAGTGGGTTCATGATCTGTATCTCCTGATTTGCCCTGTGCTTAAAGAACGCGAAATACAGGCAGGCGATTTTGGCTATAGAGCTGTTTGAGCATTCGGCCCGAAACAGGGTGCCGGTTCGATGGAACGATATACCAACCATTAGCCCTTTTCAATGTTTATGAGGGATTGAAGTCCCGAGACGGGCCGTCTTGAAGAGTGTGGATCCGATGTAGCCGGAGCTAAGTGCGAGGTCTCGCCACGGCGGCTCAATGATGGGATTGTGAGTCGCTGGATAGTGATGACGATCGTTTTAAAAGGCGCTGGGGAATCGGGCCCTACTTCCATTCCCAGACCTTCGAGACGCCGGCTCCGTCTCCGTCTACGTCGAATTCAAATGCACCGCAGGCGTTGTTGATGCGGGCGAGTTTTTGAGACGCCGTCCGGAAGAACAACATGCCCCTATAGCTGATTGAGCCCCCGGCGCCGAAGGTACCTACGCCTGTTGCCGACCATGCGATAGAGTCCCCGTCCTGGGTTACGTGGAGTCCCTGGCCGTGTCCGAAGATGGAGCCATCGGGACGGATGGTGGAGGTATAGGTGCCGACACCGGCGGCGGGAATACCGAGAAGGTGGCCGCTGTCTTCAAACGAGACTTCCGTCGTAGGGGGGTCGATGGAAAGGACGCGCCTTACTACTCTCTTACTGGTGGCTTCGATGATCAGTTCTTTCAGCATGACGAGACCTCATCTTTCGTTTGGATTTAGATTGTTGTTCCCGGGGGTGGGCAATTCTATACCTGTGGCCGAAGATGAGTTTTAAGGTGATAAACCGCGAAGCAACTACACGAGTTAATTCGACTGCGTCTCTCTGAGAGAGCGCGGAGTCGTTGCGCAGTTGCTTTGAAGATGCTCTAAGCTTCTGAGACGACTGGGAGTTTGGCGGCTTCCCAGGCGGCCAGGCCGCCGGCTACTTCGATGAGGTTGGTGATGCCGTGCTGGTGGAGGATGCTGGCGGCGATGGAGGAGCGATAGCCTCCAGCGCAGTGGACTACGATGCGGCGGTCGCGGGGGATTTCGGCGATGCGCTCCTGTAAGTGGCCTAGCGGGATGTTTACGCTGTTTGCGATGTGACGGGTTGTCCACTCGCGTGGGTTTCTTATGTCGAGGACTAGAGGTGGAGTTTTTGTTGCCAGTTCTTCTGCGGCGATCTGCGCGGTGACGCGTTCTGTCGGCCAGACCAAGTCTGGCCTGTCTGTGAGAGCTTCCATGCCGCCTTGCAGATAGCCACGGACGTGATCGAAGCCGATGCGGCCGAGGCGCAGGGCGGCTTCCTGCTCGCGGCCTGGTTCGGCGACGATCACGATGGGCTTGGTCCGGTCGAGAATTGTGCCTGCCCAGGTTGCATATTGGCCGCCTAGTCCAATATTGATACTGCCGGGAAGGTGGCCCTTGGCATACTCGGCGGCGTCACGGACGTCGAGGATATGAGCGCCTTCGTAGCCCATCGACAGGACCTCGCCGAGATCGACTGGATGGAGGACCTGCTGGAGATTTTTGTCCAGCGTAGTGCGCTCTCGAGTATTGAGGACCGCGTCGTAGTTGAAGTATGCGGGGGCGTCGGGCTGATCGGCGGTGACGATGCGGATGAAGTCGCGCTTCGACATGGGCTGGAGGGCGTAGTTGAAGCGGCGTTGATCGCCGAGGGAGGAGACGGTGTCGGAGGAGAGATTCTTCCCGCAGAGCGAACCCGCACCGTGCGCCGGGTAGACGAGGGTTTCGTCGGGGAGCGTCATGAGCTTGTTGTGGAGGGAGTCGTAGAGATAGCCGCCGAGTTGGCTTGCGGTCCAGCCTAGGGATGCGCGCAGGTCAGGTCGGCCAACGTCGCCGATAAAGAGAGTATCGCCGGTTAGAACTGCGTACGGTTTTTTGGGGTCTTTGTTGAGGTCGAAGACGAGGATGGAGATGGATTCGATGGTGTGGCCCGGGGTTTCGAGAATTTGTAGCCTCAGTCCGGGGAAATCCAGCGTGTCTCCGTCCTTGACTGCAACGAAGGGATACTCGGCTTGTGCGCGAGAGCCAAGGTAGATGGTTGCGTCGCAACTGTCTCGCAGTTCGAGATGGCCGGCGATGAAGTCTGCGTGGAAGTGGGTCAAAAATACGCTACGGATGTGGAGGCCAAGTTTTTCGGCGTCGGTGAGGTATTGCTGAATGTCGCGCTGCGGGTCGACGATGATGGCGGTTGAGCTTGCCTCGTCTCCGATGAGATAGGAGGCGTGGGCGAGGCAGCCCAGGTAGTACTGCTTCAGAATCATACGATCACCTTCGTGATGACGACGGCAAACAGATGGTATGACTATTTGCTCAGAATGAGTAGGGCTACTCCGTGCTTAGGGATGTTGCGGGAGTAGATGCCGGTACGTCTTCCGAGATCTTTGTTCTCCCACACGTCGTGGAGGTTTGCGCCTTGAGCGAAGCCTGCTTGGGAGAGGTCGAGGCTCACGTCACGCGAGTCGAGTGCGGTGTTGAACATGCCTACGGCTACTCTTCCGTCGGTCAGCGGCTTGATCCATACGGAGAAGTCTCCGAGCTGGTAGAGGCGGGTGGCCTGTTTGCCGAGGGAGTCCTGGTCGATGGCGATGACTTCTTTGTTGAGGAGGATGCTCTTGTCTTCTGGGGACATTTTGCTGAGGTCATTGCCGGCGAGCAGAGGTGAGGCGAGGAGAGCCCAGAGGCTCATGTGGGTGCGGTACTCGTCAGCGGTCATGTGGCCGTTGCCGACTTCAAGCATGTCGGGGTCGTTCCAGTGGCCCGGGCCGGCGTAAGGCGCGAGGTCGGCTTGCTCGAGGCCGATGACGGCCATGCGTCCCCAGGTGTCGTTGATGTCGTCGGTGGTGCGCCACATCTGGGCGCCGACGCTGGGGCCCCACTTCCAGGGCTCGGCGATGCCGTATTGGCAGAGGCTGTAGAGGATGGGACGGTTGGTGGCTTTGAGCGCGTCGCCCATCTTGCGATAGGCGTCGATCATCATTTTGAAGGCGGCGTCGGTGTTGCCGTTGTTTTTTGCGGTGAGTTCGCGCATGGGATCCTGCATGGAGCAGAGGTCGTACTTTAGGAAGTCGACGCCCCAGCGGGCGTACATCTGCGCGTCCTGCACTTCATGGCCGAGACTGCCTTCGAAGCCTCCGCAGGTCTTTGGTCCGGGCGAGGAGTAGATGCCGAATTTGAGGCCCTTGGAGTGGATGTAGTCGCCGAGTGCCTTCATGTCGGGGAAGCGGCTGTTGGGATGGAGTTCGCCGTTGGCGTCGCGGGTGCCCTGCCAGGTGTCGTCTACATTGACGTAGATGTAGCCGGCGTCGCGCATGCCGGTGGAGACCATGAGGTCGGCGGCGGTGCGAACGTCGGCGTCGGTGACGTGCTCGGCGAAGTGGTTCCAGCTATTCCAACCCATTGGAGGAGTTGCGGCGAGAGTGGACTGGGCGCGCAGGGTTGAAGACTGCCCAATACAAAGAAGAACGAACGGAATGAAAAGTGCTTTGCGAAGAACCATTCTTTGCCTCCGGGAACTAGAGAAGCATATACCGGATGGGTTTCCTTACGGGTTTCCGCAGGAGGTGTTCCCGATAAGGCGAAGGCCCGAAATCGCATCGGCAACTGAGATCGTCGGTCACGCAGTAAAGCTTTGAAGACCGATCAGGGTTTCTCTGAGGAAGGTTGCGTCGAACGGGTTTCCGATTTTCTCGGGGAATGGAGGAATCGTCGCGCTACCAACAACGTGAGAGAGCGCCAGCACCGGTATTGTGAAGTTGTCTCTTACAGCGGCAATATCCTGACCAAGTTGAATTTGGCCTAGTGCGATGTTTGGAGGCACTGAATTCGGATTTGCGAATTCTGTGCTCGTCAGGTCGATAAGGCCGTCAATCACGCTCTCTTTAGCTTTGAGCGCCGTTTGCAGAGTGCCCGCGTACGTTTTGACCTGGGCTGGTGTCAATGCGAGTAGCTGCTGTTCCGTTAGCCATGCCATATATCGCTCCTTGTCATTCCGTTGGGCGGGTCGGGTCCGCTCGGCGGCCGGATACGGGCCGCGTACGCTCCGGCTCCATGTCACTAAACAATGGTGAGTCGAAGGACGCCCGCGTTACAGAATGAAGGACCACTCAAGCCTGTATTCAGGGCCTTCTGAGCGAATCCTGGAGCCTAATGAGCTTGATGGAGAAGGTGACCCAATTTTGAGGAGATACGAAGAGGGCTGTGCGATCTGTGCGCGGAGTTGTCTGGAACTTCGATCAGATGACTTTCCGGATTGCGTTGACGACTTTTTCGCCAGCCGTCTTGACGGCGGAAGCCGCCGTTTCACTCGCAGCCACGGTGTGTGTGAGCGCTGATCTCCTCGGTGCTCTCGGTTCCTCGACAGGAGACGTTTCGATCTCCCCGCCGAAGATCGCGTGCTGCTCTTCAAGGCGATCGAGGGAGGCGTTCAACTGTTCGATTACCGACTCGGCTTCATCTTCGATGACGATCAGTTCCATGTTGATCTTTCGATAGATCATGTTGTTTCCCCGTCCTTCAATTGTATGCTTGCTCGTCTTGACGATTGGTATGGGCTAGGCGGTTTGCTGCTCTTCGAGGGTCAGGGAGAGTTCTTCCCATTCGGCGAGGAGGGTTGTGCGCTTTGCGCGGAGGTCGTCGATTTCGGCGGCGTCCTTCTGGGATTGCTCTGCGGAGGTGAAGTTGCCTAAGCGGGCTTCTGCTTCGGCGATGAGGGATTCGAGGTGGGGGATCTCTTCTTCGGCTTGTTGCAGGCGGTCCTCAAGCTGTTTGAGCTTGATTGGGTTGAGACGCTTTACGTTTGTGGAGGGTGTTGGTGGGGCGATTGGCGATGGGATTTCGATAATTGGCGGAGGTGTGGGTGTTGGGTTGAGCGAATTTGTGATCTGTTCGGTTACTTTTTCGGGACCGCCTTGTTTGCGCCAGAGATAGTCTTCGTAGTTGCCGGGGTAGATGTGGAGGCGGCGGTCTTCCACTTCGAAGACGCGGGTGGCGAGGCCGTCGATGAAGTAGCGATCGTGTGAGACGAAGAGGACGGTGCCGGTGAAGTTGCGGATGGCGTCGAGGAGGACGTCTTTGGCGCGGAGGTCGAGGTGGTTGGTGGGCTCGTCGAGGAGGAGCATGTTCGAGGGCGAGACGAGCATCTTGGCCATGGCGTAGCGGTTGCGCTCGCCGCCGGAGAGGACGCCGAGTTTTTTGAAGACGTCGTCGCC
>CAZZZG010000127.1:0-11174 GCA_964658525.1 uncultured Edaphobacter sp. | reverse complement strand
ATGTGCTTCTCCGACGAACCCGGCGTCTACCTCCCCGGCGAGTTTGGCGTCCGCCTCGAAGACGACTGGCACGTCACCGAAGAAGACGGCAAAATGTTCACTCCACAAAGCCCGTCCCTCGAACACCCCTTCGCCAAAGCCTGATCTTCAAAGCGAAGCGGAAGCGGTCACACCAACCCCTTCCGCACCTCTTTCAGGATCTCTTCCGAAAAGGCATCATCGTCCACCGCCCGAGCCAGCACCATCGCACCAACCATCGACGACAGCGCCCGAATCGCATCCCCCCGCGCTGCTTTTTTCGAGTTCCACGGAAAATGCGATGCCATTGCCTCCACCACCGCCTTCAGCCGCGCCGTGAACGGTCCACGCACCAGCGGCTCCTGCCGCACTTCCGCTGCAAGTGCAGCCATCGTGCATCCCGCACCGCACGCATCGCGATGAGCCACGCTCAGATACTTCTTCACATACTCAGCCCAGCCTTTCGCCGAACCCTCCGTCGCGTCCAGCCCATCAAGCGTCGTCTGCATCCCGTGCAACACGCTATCGGCCATCAACGCTTCTTTCGAATCGAAGTGGTTATAAAAAGGCCCATGCGTCAAACCCGTCGCCTTCATAATCTCGCTCACGCTCACGCCTGAAAATCCCCGCTCGCGAAATAGACGCGCCGCTTCATTCAAAATCCTCTCGTGCTTCTCCGCCGTCTCGGCCGCCGGATATCTCATCACATAAACCTCCAAAATCCTCACTCTTGACATTATTCATGATGTCCATCATGCTTACAAGTACCAGGATGCATGACAATCATCATGCATAGAAATATCAGCTCTGAGCCGCCACCAACTCGAACGGCTCCTAGTCAAAGTCAGTACCCCCGAAGGCAAAGGAGAAAGAACCAATGAAACTCGCAGGAAAAAAAGCGCTCATCACAGGTGGAAACAGCGGCATCGGACTCGCCACCGCTCAACTCTTCATCAAAGAAGGCGCAGAAGTCGCCATCACAGGCCGCGACCAGAAGACTCTCGACGAAGCCGTCAAGCTGCTTGGCCCTAAAGCCAAGGCCTACCGCGCGGACGTCACCGACTCGGCCGCCCGCAAAGATCTCTTCGCCAGCATCGCCAAAGACTTCGCCCATCTCGACATCGTCTTCGCCAACGCAGGAATCGCCGGGCAGACCAAAACCGGCAGCACCGACGAAGCCGTCTTTGAGAGCATCATCCGCATCAATCTCACCGGTGCCTTCTTCACCGTCGAGGCCGCCGTCCCCCTCCTCAAAGATGGCGCATCCATCATCTTCAACGGCTCCGTCATCGGCACCCTTGGCCAACCCGGCTATGCAGCCTACGCCGCCAGCAAAGCCGGACTCCGCGGCATGGCACGCTCCATCGCCGGCGATCTCGCACCGCGAAACATCCGTGTGAACGTCGTTGCCCCTGGAGCAACCGAAACCCCCATCTGGAGCCGCAACGAACGTTCCGCGGAAGAAGCCGGTGAGCTCGCAAAACGCATCGCCTCCACCATTCCCCTGGGCCGCTTCGGCAAAGTAGAAGAGCTCGCAAAAGCGATCCTCTTCCTCGCCTCCGACGACTCCTCCTACGTCAACGGTGTCGAGTTCTTCGTAGACGGCGGATCAGTAGGCACGCCCTTCGGCGGACCAGCCTTCCGCGGTTAAACACCACGGGCGATCGCGAAGAAACTCTCACGATCGCCCGTCAGCTTTACAACTTCCTCGAGAATCAGTGCTGCGGCACCACCAGCACCTCAACTCCACTCGCCGCGCCGGCATTGCGATAAACGCTCTCCGTCGCCTTCACAAACTGCGCCGGCTTCGCAAACGGTATATCAACGAACGTCTGAGGATTCCGATCGATCAATGGAAACCACGAGCTCTGCACCTGCACCATAATCCGGTGCCCCGTGCGGAACGTGTGATTAACATCCGGCATCTCCGAGTTCACCTCCACCATCTTTCCCGGCGTCAGCGCCGTCGGCTTCTCCCAGCTATCGCGGAACTTCGCGCGCATCGGCTCGCCCCGCACCAGCTGCTCATATCCACCCATCAAAACCGGAGCCGCTCCTAACACTCGCTTGCCAACGGCATCGGCAGGCGGATCGGGATAATCATTCGGATAGACGTCGATCAGCTTCACCACAAAGTCCGCATCCGTCCCGGTAGAAGCCACCTTCAACTTAGGCCGCACCGGCCCCGCAATCGTTATATCTTCGGTCAGCGGATCGGTCTCGTAGGTCAATACATCCGGCCTCCGCGAAGCGAACCGCTGATCGTCGTCCATATACCGTTGCGGTACGGTATCCGTCGTATAACCCACAAACGGCACCGGATGCGCGGGATCACTCACATACTCATCCACCCCAGTGTTCTCCGTGGGAGCATCGAAGCTCAACTTGCCGCCCTCACGAAAGTAAAGTGTCTTTGCAGTCGCTGTTTTCGGTGGCCATGCATCATATTTCTTCCAGACATTGCTGCCCGTCTCAAACACATAAGCCTTCGGCAATACCCCGCCGTCGTGTCCCTTCAGATAGTGTTCAAAGAACGGAAACTGAATCTGCTCCCTGAAAAAGAGAGACGTCTTCGAATTGAACGTCACATCCCCAAGACGATCACCGTCTGCCCGAGCCCATCCACCATGCGTCCACGGGCCGACCACCAGCGTATTCACTGCACCCGGATTGAACTCATCAATCGCATGGAACGTCTTGAAGGGCCCCGAAAGATCCTCCGCGTCAAACCATCCGCCAACCGTCATCACCGCCGCATGAACATTCTTCATATGCACCGACAGATTGCGCTTCTTCCAGTAATCGTCATAGGTCGTGTGCACCAGCTGGTCATGGAATAAAAAGTTCGACCCATCGAACTTCTTATCCAGATTTTCTGTCGGCCCTGCCTTCAAATAAAACTTATAGCTATCAGGCCCACTAGGTTCCGAATACTCTCCCTTATCCGGCAGCGTCGGATTCTTCTGCGGTTTAAAGAACACATAGAACCCATAGTTAGCCGACAACATAAACGCACCGCCATGGTACGCATCGTCGTTGAAGAACAGATCCGTCATCGGAGCCTGCGGGCTTGCCGCCTTGATCGCCGGGTGCGAATCGATGATGCTCGCCGACGTATAGAACCCCGGATAGCTGATCCCCGTAATCCCCACCTTGCCGTTGTTGTTCTCCACATGTTTCAGCAGAAACTCGACCGTGTCGTACATATCCGTGGACTCATCGACGTCTTTGTTCGACTTCTTCTCGTCGATATGCGGATTCATCTCCTGAAACACGCCCTCGCTCTCAAACCGTCCCCGAGCATCTCCGCACACAAAGATATAGCCCGACTCCAGAAGCTCCTCGCTCGGCCCTAAACGCTTCGGCATCTGATCTTCGCCATACGGTGCACAACTGTACGGCGTCCTCGTCATCAAAAACGGATACGGCCCTGCGTCCTTGAACGCCCCAGCCAGTGGCGTATACACCGACACGAACAACTTCACCCCATCCCGCATCGGAATCCGATATTCAAACTTTGCGTAATGTGACTTGATGAACTCCTCTTGACTCGACGCTGGAGCAGCCTGCCCAAGCATTCCCCGACCAACCGCCATCAACAGACAAAGCACCAGCACGATCTTGCTTCTCATCAATCCCTCGAAGGAAAAAACAGAATAGAAGAAGTCTATAGTGGCCACCCCGCATCTGACATACGATATTTCACGTCAGGCCTAGCCACCCAGGAAGATTTGTCATTTCGGGTCAGGCATTCGATTCGCAGCCGACAGTGCCTCAAACGCCGTTCCTGAAGCGATCGTCGCAGCCGCATCGCTATCCGCAGACTTCCCCGCAGCAACCGCCGCCGTCTTGCGAAAGACCGTTGATTCGGTCTCCGACTTGAACCATCGCGCCCCGCCAAAACCCACAATAATCGCGGTACTCAGCTCAGACAACCTCAGCACAACCGGCGGTGACGGCGTCATGTTGCCCGTCAGAGTAGCCGTCTGCGTCGCAAGCCACGCGCCAATAGCCGCAACCAATCCGACGAGCACAACACCGATGTAGCCAGGGCGAAAAATACCCTGTTCGATCGTCGGCAAGTGAAGTCCGGAGTCACCAATGAATACATTCACGAAGCCGCCAACCGCTCCGCACACTGCGATAATCACAAGATCAACGACTAGATCGTGCATCACTCACCTCGTTCCGGAAGGCCACCATCTTAGAACATCAGCCGGCAATCACCTCGCGACCGGCACTCCATCAAGACTCAGCAAACGCCCCACCGGATACTGCCCAACCCGGTTCGCTGAATACCACTGAGTTCGGTCATAAAAGAACTCCAGCCGCGCATAAGCATTCCCCGCAAACGCCGGATCGCTCGCCACCTTCTTCTCAAACTCTGCCTTCAGCTTCGGATCCTTCGCCATCATCTCCCGCGCCAGCGACTCCAGCACATACGCCTCGCCATACTCCTTCTGCTCGAAGATCGAATCGAAGAATCCCCACTGCAGCGCAGAGTCAGGCGCCGCCGGCTCCAGCCACTCCAGCGCCACCTTCGACAGCCTCTGATTCAGCCGCACCACCGCCGACCCTGCCGGAAAATTCATCTTCTCCCGCACCACCACGCAACTCCCATACTTCCCCGGATCGTGGGCCGCCTCGCCATTGAACGTCGGATGCCGCCCCTCAAACGGAGGCTCCTGCCACGCCATCCCGGCACACTGATACGTCTCCACGTCTCCAGTCCACGCTGCCGTCGTCCGCTCCATCTCCACCTGGTGCGCAGCCACCACATCAATCACCTTCGTCCACTGCACCGGAATGATGTAAGCCGCCGGCACCTTCGTATCCACCGTCACCTTGAAGCCCTTTTGAAACGGCAGCGAAACGTTCCACGGCTCATGCGAATAATCCACCCGCATCGCTCCCGAAACCGCACTCAACTCCCGCGTGTACTTGTAACCGCGGAACAAAAACGGCGTCGTCTCCCCTCCCCAACCCAGAGCCAGCGGATACCTCACATTACCCAAAGGATGAGCCCCCAGATCCTCCGCTTCCTTATCCGCGGCAGCATTCAGGGCAATCACGTTATCCGCATCGCGATTCATCAACTCCATCAGCCCCGCGAGAATCTCGTAGTTCCCCGTCACTCGTGTCTTGTAATCCTTCAACATATGTAACTCGACCAGCATCCCCGGCCGGCCTTCCAGGACCACGTACCCCGTCGAAAATCTCGGCGGATCATCATTGAACCCAAGCCCGTCCGCCGGATCATTATCATTCACAAGATTGATGTACGTCGGCGAAGCCAGATGCCCATGCGCATCTACATACTTTTCAAGCGTAGGCACCGCAACGTCATCCACCCACTTCGCCGTGCCGCTCGGTACATTCGGCCCATCGTCGATCGTGAACGTAACGTCGTACTGATAATCCGCCCCATCGGTCACATGGTCGTCTACAAAAAAATCCGGCAGCCAGCGATGAAACATCGCCATAAACGCTCTCGTCTCCGGCGTGTCTGCCTTCAAATAGTCGCGATTCAAATTCAGGTTCGTCCCATTCCCCCGCCACCCCATTTCCGCCGGTCCATCCTGATTGATCCGGTTGTACGCACTCCTCCGCTCATGCCCATCCGCGTTATATATCGGAATAAACACAAACACTGCCCGTTCCAACAAACCAGCCTTGGTCTTCGCAATCACCATATCGCGCAAAAGAGCAAGACAAGCATCCTTCCCGTCCATCTCCCCTGCATGAATCGAGTTCTGCACCAGCACAATCGGCCTCTTAGCCGCATGAATCGCCGCCGGATCGAACACTCCATCGCGCGAGACCACCACCACATCAAGCTCTCGCCCCTCGCCCGTCTTCCCAAACGGCTCAATTCGCACCAGCCCCGGCGTGGCCGCTTGCACGCGCTTCAAATAAGCCATCGTCTCCGCATAGTCCGGTGTCGTCGCATAGCAGGTCTTCTCAGCCGGCGTAAGCCACTCCGAATCTCCAACAGGCGAACAATTCACCGTCTTGCTAACACGCGGCTGCAAACTCGCATCACTTACCGTCTGCCCCTTCGCCGTTCCACTCAAAGCCAAAACCGCCATCAAACCCACACCGCATCCCGAACCAATTCGCATCTCGACTCCTCGTGCTAACAACTCTCTACGAACACGCTAGCATCTCCACGAACCCAAGCCGACCCTCAAACGCAAATTTGCCCGCACGGCCGCTCGCCCTTATCCTCACACCATATGAATCAGGATCTCTGGACCTCCGTCGAACGCTACCTCACAGACACTCTCGTCCATCCCGATAAAGCACTCAACGAGGCAGTCGCGGCCAACACACGCGCCGGGCTGCCCGCCATCGACGTCTCTCCCAACGAGGGCAAGCTCCTTCATCTGCTGGCGCGCATTCAGGGCGCGAAGCGAATTCTCGAAATCGGAACCCTCGGCGGATACAGCACCATCTGGCTGGCTCGCGCTCTCCCACCCTTCGGCCAACTCATCACACTCGAGCTCGATCCAAAACACGCCAAAGTTGCCGCAGAAAACATCGAGCGCGCCGGCCTATCCTCACTCGTAGAAATCAGAGTCGGCAGCGCGCTCGAATCCCTCGTCCGCCTCCACGCCGACAAGACCGAGCCCTTCGACCTCATCTTCCTCGACGCCGACAAACCCAACAACCCCAACTATCTCGAATGGGCACTCAAACTCTCCCGCCCCGGCACCCTCATCATCGGAGACAACGTCATCCGCGACGGCGCAATCCTCGACGCCGCCAGTACTGACGCCAGCGTCACCGGAACTCGAACTTTCCTCGAACGCCTCGGCAGTCACCCACGCCTCGACGCAACCGCGCTCCAGACCGTCGGCAGTAAAGGCTACGACGGATTCGCCGTAGCCATCGTCAAAGGCCGCCATCAAGAAGAGATAACCGGACAGCTTCGCAGCTAACAACCGCGCAGCAAGTGGTCCGCTCAATCAGCCACCACGCAGCTAAGTCAGATCATCCGTATCGAACGGAGTCACTTTCCGCCCCAACGCCGAAACGCTCCGCGTCTCTCCCACCAGCGTCTTCACGACAACGTCGATCTCATTTTCAGCCGTAGCAGCCATCACGCCGACAGGCTCCGGAATTCCAAGACTCTCCAAAAGCACCGTCGCATGCGCCACCGCGACGTGGTCCTGGTCCAAACCCTCCGGCGTCTTTGCCTTGATCCCCACCTCGCCCGGCTTCACGCCCAGCAGCGTAGCCACGCTCTCCCGCAACTCCCCGGCAATCGGCACGATCTTCGGCTTCGCCATCACCAGCACCGTATCGATATTCACAATCTTGTATCCGGCTGTCGCCACCTCTTCCAGCGCCGTCTGCAAAAACACGCTCGACGCAGCCCCCTTCCACCGCGGATCGCTCGGCGGAAAGAACGTCCCGATGTCCCCCGCGCTCACCGCACCCAGCAATGCGTCTGTAATCGCATGCAGCAACACATCGCCGTCCGAGTGGCCAGCTAGCCCCTCAGGATGTTCAATCGCAAGCCCGCCAATCACCAGAGGCACACCTGCCTTGAACGCGTGCGAGTCATATCCGTAACCAATCCTCATACCCATAAGCTATCTTCCCACGTTCTGCGAACGGCATCACGCCGATCCGTCAAGCCTTCACCAACCCCAGATAAAACTCCGCCAGTTCAATATCCCCCGGCTGCGTAATTTTGAAGTTTCTCGCCGCGCCCTGCACCACGGCCACCTCAACCCCGGCGCGCTCCAGCAGGCTCGCTTCGTCGGTGCCAGAAAACCCATCCACCTCGGCCTCCGCAAACGCCGCCCGCAGCAATCCAAACCGCGCACCCTGCGGCGTCTGCGCCTGCACAATTCGCTCCCTCGGAATCGTCGCCGTCACAATCGCCCCATCCGCTGTCCGCTCCACCTGCTTAATCGTGTCCACCGCTGGCAGCCCCACAATCGCGGCTCCATGCTTCACCACCGCGTCTATCGTCCGTTCAATCGTCGCCGGATCGATCAACGGCCTCACCGCATCATGCACCAGCACCACATCGTCCGCATCGCACTCCAGCGCAGCCAGCGCATTCGCTACAGAATGCTGTCGGTTATCCCCACCCTCCACCATGTGCACACGAGGCCCCAGCTTGTACTCCACCATCTGCGCTTCCACCCGCTCGCGCTCATGCCCCCGAACCGCCAGGCAAACCGCATCCACCCTCGGCACCGCAAGAAACGCCCGCACCGACCGCACCAGCACCGGCACACCACCAATCTCAAGAAACTGTTTCGGCGCCGCACTCGACGCACCACCCGCGGCCATCCGCGTCCCAATCCCTGCTGCCGGAAGAATCACAAATACTCGCATAACCTGCGAAGTATACAAGATGCTCGCAAGCTTCTACGTGTTGTCGCCCGCCCGCAACATCCTCGCTCCTGGAATTCTCCGACGGTAAGATTAAGTCGCATGCCTGCCAAGCCCACCCTCCCCTTCGACCGCACACAAATCCAACCCGGCGATCGTCTCTGCGTAGCCATCTCTGGCGGAGCAGACTCCGTCGCTCTCCTCCTGAACCTCCACGCCGCCAATACCGCCGCACGCGACTCTCTCGGCGTCGGCCTCTCCGCAGTCCACGTCCACCACGGCCTGCGCGGAGAAGAAGCGGACGCCGACCAGCATTTCGTTGAAGACCTCTGCATCGCCCACGACATCCCTCTCCATCTCCACCAAGCCAGCGTCCCGCAACGCGTCTCCGAAACCCGCGCCGCTGGAGATCCCGAGACCATCGAAGAAGCCGCCCGCAACCTCCGCTACGACTTCTTCACCACCCTCCTCGCCTCCGGCCACGCCGACGCGATCCTCACCGCCCACACCCTCGACGACCAAGCCGAAACCGTCCTCATGAAGCTCCTACGCGGAGCCTGGACCGAGGGCCTAAGCGCGATCCACCCAGTTATCGTTCAACAAAAAGGAAAGATCCTCCGCCCCTTCCTCAACACCCGCCGCGCCGACATCGAAGCCTACCTCACCCAACTCAACCAACCCTGGCGCACCGACTCCACCAACACCGACACCGCCTACACCCGCAACAAAATCCGCCACGAGCTCCTCCCCCAGCTCCGCACCTATAACCCAAACCTCGACCAAACCCTCGCCAACATGGCGGAGCTGGCCCGCGAAGAAGAGTCCCGCTGGCAATCAGAACTAACCCGCATCCTCCCCCAGCTCCTCCTCCCCGGAAAACCCGTCCGAGGCGGCGGCCGAGCCGTCAGCACCACCCCCGGCCAATCCGCCGTCTCTATCGAACTCGACCGCCTACGCACCCTCGATCCCGCTCTCCGCCGCCGAGTTCTCCGCGCCGCGGCCCGCCAACTCGGCGCCCGCCTCACCTTCGACGAGACCTCCCGCCTCCTCTCCCTCTGCGGTTTCCGCCCCGACCCCACCGTAGCCGCCCGCACCGGAACGGTCCTCCACCTGCCCAGTGGCCTCCGCGCCGACCGCTCCCCCCGCGAACTCCGCCTCTACCGAGAGAAGTAACTCCCTTCGAATCATCACCGAACAAGCAAAGCATCCAGGCGATTCGCGCGACACCACCCCGAGCGAGAAAATCCCACCGCACCAGCACGAACGCACCCAAACCGCCCCAGCCTCCATTACCCTAAAGTCACATCATTATTTGCCGCCTTCAAGCCCACGAATCGTTCTGTCAAGAGTAGAATCTAAATACTTGACCGAGGCTGGGTTTTTGCTGACACTCAGGATTACCCCACCAGCACAGGACCTTCCCTCAAAGCCGCCGTCTAACCGTAGTACGTCTTCGCTCTGCGAAGACTCTGTCTGACAAGTGCCAGTCGATTTCGAGGCAGCTGCAGACTAGAAAAAAAATGAGGAAATTCGCTTGAACTCGACCGTCAAACAAATTCTGATCTGGGTCTTCATGATCACCTGCTTAGTCTTCCTATGGCAGGTTGTCGTCAAAACAACCGGCGGCACTCAGGAAAAGAACATCAGCCTCACCACGCTACTCAACGACGCCGACCAGGGCAAGATCCAGGACGTCGTAGTCAACGGAGCTGAGGTCACTGGACACTACCGCGACGACGCGAAGAATCTCTTCCACACCACCATTCCGGGCAACTACCCCGACATGTACAAGACGCTTCGCGATCACGGCGTCAACATCACCATCAAGGATCAGAGCCCCAACCAGTGGCTCAGCCTGTTGATCTCCATCGCGCCCTTCGCCCTCCTCCTCGGCCTCTGGTTCTTCCTCCTCCGCCAGATGCAGTCCGGCGGCAACAAGGCTATGAGCTTCGGTAAGTCGCGCGCCCGTCTGCTCTCCATGCAGCAGAAGAAGATCACCTTCAAGGATGTCGCCGGTGTTGACGAAGCCAAGGAAGAACTCAAAGAGATCATCGAGTTCCTCCGCGAAGCGCAGAAGTTCCAGCGCCTCGGTGGCCGCATCCCCAAGGGCGTGCTCCTCGTCGGACCTCCCGGCACAGGCAAGACCCTCCTCGCCCGCGCAGTAGCCGGCGAAGCCAACGTTCCCTTCTTCTCCATCTCCGGTTCTGACTTCGTCGAGATGTTCGTCGGCGTCGGCGCAAGCCGCGTTCGCGACCTCTTCGAGCAGGGCAAGAAGAACGCCCCCTGCATCATCTTCATCGATGAAATCGACGCAGTGGGCCGTCACCGTGGCGCAGGCCTCGGCGGCGGACACGATGAGCGCGAGCAGACCCTCAACCAGCTTCTCGTCGAGATGGACGGCTTCGAGTCAAACGACGGTGTCATCCTCGTCGCCGCGACCAACCGCCCCGACGTTCTCGACCCCGCTCTTCTACGCCCCGGCCGCTTCGATCGTCGCGTCATCGTCGATCGTCCTGACATCCGTGGCCGCGAAGAAGTCCTCAAGGTCCACTCGAAAAAAGTTCCCATGGCCGAAGACGTAAACCTCAACGTCCTCGCTCGTGGAACTCCGGGCTTCTCCGGCGCCGACCTCGCGAACATGGTCAACGAAGCTGCTCTCACCGCCGCACGCTACAACAGAAAGTCAGTCCACATGTATGACTTCGAAGTAGCCAAGGACAAGGTCATGATGGGTGCCGAGCGCAAGTCCATGCTCCTCACCGACGAAGAGAAGCGCGTCACCGCCTATCACGAGGCCGGTCACA
>CAZZZG010000126.1:0-11308 GCA_964658525.1 uncultured Edaphobacter sp. | reverse complement strand
TGGTTGGGGAGCGGTTTTTCGAAGACGGGAGCGAAGAGGATGGCGTCGACGTTTTCTGTGCGGGCGCGGTGGACGTCAGCGAGGGTGTGGCAGGAGGTGGTGATGTGGGGGGCAGGCTGGTTGGCGTCGGCGTAGAGGTGGCGGATCTGGGTGGGGGTGAGCTCGTCTGGCGAGGAGGAGAGGTGGACTCCGTGGGCGTTGGTGGCGAGAGCGATGTCGGGGCGGGAGTTGATGAGCAGGCGCGTGCGGCTGGTCGTCAAGTTGATGGTTTGGAGCAGTTTACGGGCTACGGTGGCGAGGGTCGCGGCGGGAAGGTCTTTCTCGCGAAGCTGGATGTAGTCGATGTGGTCGACGATCCAGCGGGAGGCTTCGGCTAGGAGGGCCGTTTGTTTTTCCTGTTCGCTGCCGGGGTAGAGGGCGCGGCTGGTGATGGCGTAGCGAATCATGATCAAATCAGTGTATGGTGCCAAAGCCCCCTAAGTGCAGTTCGTAATGTTGGTGTGGTAGTTTCAAGGCAGTAAGGCGAACGCGCACACGGTTGAGTAACTGGCCCCCTCACGATCGCCACTCGGGGGCCGATAACGGGACAAGAACCAGCCTCGAGTTGGAGTGTATGTCCATGAGTATGTGCCAATATGAGTAGTGTTTACGATCTGATTGTCATCGGGTCCGGACCGGCCGGGCAACGAGCTGCAATTTACGCATCCAAGCTGGGAAAAAAGGTCGCACTGGTGGAGATGCGCGAGGTGGTCGGGGGCGCCTGCATCAGTACGGGCACCATTCCTTCAAAGACGATGCGTGAGGCGGTGCTTCACCTCTCAGGATACAACTACAAGTCCATATACGGGATGAACTACCGGGTGAAGGAACGGATCACGATGGCGGACCTGGCGTTCCGGGTGCAGCATGTGATCAAGACCGAGATCGACGTGACCGAGGCGCAACTTTCGCGCAATAACATCGAGATGCTGGTGGGTGTGGCGAGCTTTGAAGACGAGACGCACGTGAAGGTGACGAACTCGCGCGGCTCGACGGTGTATGAAGCGAAGAATATTTTGATTGGGACAGGGACCAAGCCGGCGTCGTCGCCGAAGGTGCCGATCAATGGGCGCAGCATCATCAACTCGGACCTGGTGCTGGAGCTGGTGAACCTGCCGAAGACGATGATTATCGTTGGCGGCGGCGTCATCGGCGTCGAGTACACCTGTATGTTCTCAGCCCTCGGAGTGCGGGTGACGCTGATTGAGCGGAGGCCGCGGCTGCTGGAGTTTGCCGACCAGGAGATCATCGAGGCGCTGAGCTACCATCTGCGGGATTCGCGGGTGACGATGAGGCTGAACGAAGAGGTGGAGTCGGTCGAAGAGATGCCGGACGGTACCGTCGTGGCAAATCTCGAGAGCAAGAAAAAAGTTCAGGGCGATGCGCTGCTGTATGCGGTTGGTCGGCAGGGGAACGTGGATGAGTTGAACCTGGCTGCGGTGGGGATCGAAGCGGATTCGCGTGGGCGTATTCCAGTGGATAAGGATTTCAGAACCAAGGTCCCGCACATCTTCGCTGTGGGCGACGTGATTGGATTTCCGTCGCTGGCTTCGGTGTCGATGGAGCAGGGTCGGGTGGCGTCGGCGCGGGCGTTCGGCGACGACAATGTGCTATCCAACCCGGGGCTGTATCCGTATGGGATCTATACGATTCCGGAGATCAGCTTTATCGGGAAGACCGAGGAGCAGCTAACTGAGGAAGATGTTCCGTACGAAGTGGGTGTGGCGTACTATCGCGAGATTGCGCGCGGTCAGATTCGCGGCGATACGACGGGCCGGCTCAAGATTATCTTTCACCGGATGAATCACTTGATTCTTGGAGTCCACATCATTGGCGAGGGCGCGAGCGAGTTGCTGCACATCGGACAGGCGGTGATGGCACTGGGCGGAAAGCTGGATTATTTCGTGGATACCGTCTTCAACTACCCAACTCTCGCAGAATGTTATAAAGTTGCGGCTTTCAACGGGTTGAACCGCGTTAGCAAGTTTGAGTAGGAATCGGCAACCCAGGACGAGGCGGACAGGTAATGGCAAAGACGATTGGGGTAATACTTTCGGAACGGATTTCTGCCGGGCTGGTAGTGGATCACAAGCTTATGGGGCCGGTACGGCGCTTTCCCGAAGATCACGACGACGAAGATGCTCTCGTGGAGCAGCACACCGAAGCGCTGGTGGAGACGATCACAAATCAGGTGCTCCTCGCAGCCGATGGAGCGAGGGATTTCACCGCGGTTGGCGTGGCTTTGCCTGGACTGGTGAAGGATGGCGTGGTCGCAGAGGCACCGAACCTGCCGCAGTTGAAGGGCGCGAAGATCCAGGAGCTGCTTGTCGCACAGTTGCGCAATCACGGGCTCGACGTGAGCGTTACGGCGGTGAACGATGCCGATGGCATGGCAGCTGGTCTGGCTTCGATGCACGGCAAGCTGGACAGCATGATTCGGGTGTGGACGCTCGGCGTAGGAATTGGCTACGGGCGCTATCCGTTTGCTCCCGGTGCGTGGGAGGGCGGACACTCGGTGGTGACGCTCGACGAAAAGGAGCGTTTCTGCGGGTGCGGAGGGCGTGGGCACATGGAAGGGATCATGGGGCATCGCGCGATGCGGCTGCGGTTCCTCGACATGGAACCGGAAGAAGTCTTCGAGGCTGCGAAGCAGGGCGATGCCCGCTGCGTGGACTTCAAGCGGCTTTGGCATAAGGCGCTGGCCGCAGCATCTTCAACTACGATTCACATGGCGGGGCCGGGAAAGATCTTCATCTCAGGATTCAACACGCGGTTTCTGGATATGTCGATGCTGAAGGATTATCTGCAGCAGATGGTGAAGATGAGTCCGTTGCAGGGCTACTCGCTGGAGATAGTCGAAGATACGCCTGAGGTGCGGGTGATCGGCGCTGCTGTTTCGGCTGAGCAGGCTGCAGCCGCCCGGTAGACGGTAGTCTCGCAGCTATTTCTGACACGTGGTGCAGTAGTGTGTGCTGCGACCTCCTACTACGACGCGTTTGATAGGTGTGCCGCAGATACGACAGGGCTGGCCTGTGCGTGAGTAGACGTGGTGGTGAAGCTGGAAGAAGCCGGCGACTCCGTCTGCGTCCACGTAATCGGAGACCGACGAGCCGCCAAGCTTGATCGCGTCAGAGAGCACCTTGATCAACGCGGAGTGAAGGCGAGTCAGTTCGGCTCGGGTGAGACGACCTGCGTGACGCGTAGGGCGAATGCCAGCGTGGAAGAGGCTTTCGTCGGCATAGATGTTGCCGACGCCGTGCAGCAGTGACTGATTCAGCAACGCGGCTTTGATGGGGGTCTTGCGGCCACGGAAGAGCGCGATGAAATCCTCGAGCGCGATGGTGAGGGGTTCCGCGCCGGGTCCTATGTATTTTTCTTCAGCGGTCGCGGCCTCCACAATCGAGAGCCGGCCGAAGCGCCGAGCATCGACGAAGCGGAGCTCTTTACCACTGCTTAGAGTCAGGATGGCGTGTGTGTGCGGTGGGATTGGCGTGTCGGGCGTCGAGACGAGCAGGCGGCCAGTCATGCCGAGGTGGACGAGGAATTGAGCGGAGTTGCTCTGATGCGATTTGGCGCGAGTGAGATCGGCGACGATCGTCTTGCCGACGCGGTGGACCCGGTCGATGCGGCTGCCCGTTAGAACTTCGATGATCTCGTCTGGCGAAGACTTGAAGGTCTGAGGCTTATTGCTTGTCCACACGGATCGGATGGTTTGACCATGGATACGGGCGTGGACGCCATTGGCAACGGTTTCGACTTCGGGCAGTTCAGGCATGACTGTTTTAAGTATAGGAGGGTGCAGGCTTCGTCGGAGATTAGTGGTGCGATAGCTGGAGGATGGGGAGGATGCTGGAGTAGTCGTCGGTCCAGACACGGAGGCGCGAGTCGCTGGGTACGGTGCCGGCAACGGCTGCGACTTCTGGTTGATCGAAGAACGCTGTATTCGAGCTGAGCAGGATCCACGTTGCGCGGTAGGCTCCGAGTGAATCGTCGGGCTGGCTCTCGATCAGTCTGGACTGCATGTTGGCGGCGGCGGCGAGTGCCGCGAGCTCTGGCGGGAGATTGAGATATTGGTTGGAGACGTGAAAAGCGATGATGCCGCCCGGCGCGAGGTGCTTTTTGTAAAGCTCGATCGCCTGGATGGTGAGCAGGTGGATGGGAATGGCGTCGCCGGAGAATGCGTCGATAGCGAGGACATCGAAGTTCTGTGGGGCTTCACGCGTCAATGAAGTACGCGCATCGCCGTCGGCAAATGAGATTTGTGCAGGAGAGTCGCGCAGATAGGTGAAGAGATTTTGCGCGATGGGGCGAACGAGCGGGTTGATCTCGTAGAAGCGAACACGATCGCTCGCTGTGCCGTAGGTTGCGATGGTGCCGGTGCCAAGGCCGATGACACCGATGTTACGTGGGCGGGCGTCGCAGCATTGGTGGAGCGCAACTCCTATGCCGGAGTCGTCTGCATAGTAGGTGGTGGGTGTGCGAGTGAGGCCGGGCGCGAAGAGCTGCGTGCCGTGCTGGATCGTGCCGTTGAGCAGCATGCGCTCGGTGCCGCCGTGGGGGCCGTTGCGCTGCTTCACGCGAAGGCTTCCGTAGAAGTTTCGAACTTCGAGGATGGCCTCGCGGGCGTAGGCGGTGTGCAGCATGATAGTGAAGAAGAGGAGCAGAGCGGCTGCGGTGGACCAGAGGACACGTTGCGGCCAGCCGTCGTCCCAGGTGACGGCGATGGCGAGGGCGGCGGTGACGAAGAAGGAGATGGCCAGATCATAGTTGGCGGAGAAGATGAGCGGACTGGCTATGCCGATGAAGAAGGTTCCCGCCGCACCTCCGGCCGCGACTAGCAGGTAGAAGAGTGTTGTTTCAGTGGAACGCTGCGGACGGAGTGCATAGGTTTCGGCGTGGCAGAAGAGGCCGGCGAGAAAACACTCCGCAAGGAAGAAGAGAATGGCGATGCCGATGGGCAGGCTGACGTCGGTCTTCGAGATGGCGTAGCCGAGGCTCGCCAGCATGACAACGAGCAAACGCACTACGATGCCTCGACGGTACAGGCCAGGAAATTCAAACGCGAGGATAAAGGTGAGCAGGTAGACGACGAGCGGAAGCATCCAGAGGAGAGGGATCGCTGCGATGTTGACGGTGAGATGGCTGGTGACGGCGCTCAATTGCATGGCGGCGGCCATGGGGAGGAGAAACCAGAGCCACTTGGCTCGGCGTGGTGCGTTGGGTGCGGGTTCCGGCTCGTCGGCTGGTGTTGGGGGGGGATGGAGTTGGCGCGCGAGTATGGCGCAGAACACTGCGTAGAGGAGGAAGCCGGCTGACCAGAGAGTTCGCTGGAGCTTGAGCGTGAAGTGCGGTTCGACCAGGAATGGGTACGAGATGAGTGCGAGAAGAGAGCCGAAGTTCGAAAGCGCGAAGAGGCGGTAGGGGATGGTGCCGCCCTTTGTGCGCTGGAACCACACTTGCAAAAGAGGGCTGGTGGCGCTGAGCAAGAGGAACGGCAGTCCGATGGTGAAGGCGAGTGTCGTGAAGATGGTGGTGACGGGATGATCGAAGCCCTGGCCGATCTCTGGCGGGAAGATCTTTTGCGCGATCAGCAACACCCCTGCTGCGGCGAGGGTGACTAGGTAGACATGGCGGCGCCAGGTGGTGGCCTGGCAGCGGGTGATCCAGTGGGCATAGAGATAGCCGAGGAGCAAGGTGGTCTGAAAGAAGACGAGGCAGGTGAGCCAGACCGCGGAGGAGCCGCCAAGGATGGGCAGCAGTTGTTTCGCGGCCATCGGCTCGACGAGGAAGAGCAGGAAGGCGCCGAGGAAGATGGTGATGCCGTAGAGCAGGCGTGGGGCTGGCATTTGGTTCTGTGAGTCTCCCGTAATGCGCCGACAGTGCGTCCGTTCTTGATCTCGGTCGATCGCGATTGAGTCCACTGGAGCGCAGGAGGAGGATATCGGGAGATTTGTAACTCGCGCCATCGAAAAGGGAAGTCTGGAGGTTTTTAGCGGGATTGGGCGGGTTTAAAAATGGTAGAGGGGTGAATCGCTGAAACTACTGGCGAGGCTGCGACGTCTTGCTGCTAGAGTTGAGACGCGTCAAATTGGCAGGTTGAGCTTATAGAACTATCCAGGTCATTGATGTTGCGGCAAAGTTCTCGAGGTGAAGTATGGGTACGCAGAGTCGGGCCACGCTGTTTCTACTGTGCTTTTTTGGATTTTCTGCCTCGGCATTCGCACAACACTCGGTGCAGGCACCCCCGCAAGACCAAATACCCGGCAACATAACGCCGCTTTCGCAAGCCGAGGATTCTCATCTCGTGCTGGACGTAGTTGTCTCCGATCATTCGGGAAAACCCCGAGCCGGCCTCACTCAAAATGATTTTGTTGTGCGTGACAATGGACAGCCGCGAAAGATCGTGTCGTTCCGCGCGGTCGACGGAGTCGCTGAGCCGCCGGTCAAGATCATCCTTCTTGTGGACGAGGTCAATACGACGTTTAGCCACGTCGCGTACGAGCGTGACCAACTGAGAAAGTTTCTGATGCAGAACGGTGGACAGCTGACGCACCCGGTGTCGCTGGGCTTCTTCACCGACACGGGAACCCAACTGCAGCCCAACTCCTCGACCGATGGAAAGGCCTTGCTGGCGTCGTTCGATGAACACGAGACCAGGCTGAGAACGATCAGGCGCTCGACGGGCTTTTACGGTGCGGAAGAGCGCTTCAGTCTTTCGCAGAAGAATCTGGGGATGCTTGCGACCGCCGAGGCAAGACTGCCAGGGAGAAAGCTTGTGATCTGGATTAGTCCGGGCTGGCCGATTCTGAGCGGACCAAACATCACACTCACCACAAAACAGGAACAGGGACTGTTTTCGTCGATTGTCTGGCTCGCCAACGCGCTCCGCCAAGCTCGGATAACGCTTTACAGCGTCGATCCGCTTGGAGTGGAGGACGCAGCCACGACGCGCCTGAACTACTATGAGGAGTTTTTGAAGCCCGTTTCGGCGGCGAAGGATGCGCAGGCGGGCAATCTGGCGTTGCAGGTGCTTTCCAGACAGAGCGGCGGCCAGGCCCTGAACTCCAGCAACGACATTACGGAGCAGGTCAACCGCTGCGTCGCGGATGCCGACGCCTTTTACACGCTTACCGTAGATCCGGCGCCGTCAGACCGGCCCAATGAGCTGCACTCGGTGGACGTGAAGGTGGAGACGCCCGGACTGACAGCGAGGACCCGCAACCTGTACTACGGGCAGCCCTGAAATCCCTTTGTTCAGACTCGATTTAGTTGATAGCGTGCGCTTTGCCGAGGTGCCGAACCCTGAAGCTGTGCGACGCTATATGATAGATGTATGTGCGCATTCGCCTGGTGCGGTGCGCGTCTTCCGGCCAAACAACCATCCTTGGAGAACACATCCGTCGTGAATCAACGCAAATCAGCGGTTATTTTGGGTGCCCAGTGGGGCGATGAGGGCAAAGGCAAGATTGTCGATGTACTGTCGGAGAAATTTTCAGTCGTCGCCCGGTACGCGGGCGGCCACAATGCCGGCCACACGGTCATTATCAAAGGCAAAAAATTTGTGCTGCAGCTGATTCCATGCGGTGTTCTGCGCCCGGAGTGCAAGGGTGTCATCGGCAATGGCGTTGTGCTGGACCCGATGGCCTTTTTGAACGAGGTGAAGAAGCTGAAGGATGCAGGCCTGCCGGTGGATGGGCAGCTCTTCGTTTCCAATCGCGCGCAGGTGATCCTGCCGTATCACCGGATGATCGAACTGGCTGCGGAGAATGCGCCGGGGCGGACGAAGATCGGAACGACCAGCCGTGGTATCGGTCCGGCCTACGAAGACAAGATGCATCGCAGCGGTTTGCGTGTAGTGGATCTGCTGAACTCGGCACTGTTGCGAACGCACATCGAGAACGCCTGCCATGAGAAGAACACAATCGCCCATGCTCTGTTCGGCACCGAGCCACTTGATCCGAAGACGATGTACGAGGAGTATTCCCGTGCGGCAGAGCAGATTGCGCCATTCGTGACCGATACGGCGGTGATGCTGAATCACGCGATCGAGAATGGCGAAAAGGTGATGTTTGAAGGCGCGCAGGGTGCGTTGCTGGATATCGACCACGGAACTTACCCCTTTGTGACATCTTCGTCCTCTACCGCCGGCGGTGCGGTGACCGGTACTGGAGTTGGTCCGACCAGGATCGGCACAGTGATCGGAGTCACCAAGGCTTATGTGACGCGAGTGGGTGAAGGGCCGTTCCCGACCGAGATCCACGATTCGACCAGCGAACTGCTGCGTGCCCGGGGGCAGGAGTATGGCGCAGTGACAGGGCGTCCGCGACGCTGTGGCTGGCTCGATCTCCCATTGCTGCGCTACAGCAACATGATCAACGGGACTGAGTGGTTGGTGGTCTCCAAGATGGATGTGATGGATGAGTGCGCCGAGATTCCCGTCTGCACCGGGTACAAAGTCAACGGCAAGCTGACCGACCTGATCCCAGCGGATATGCCAGGTTACAACGCGATTGAGCCGGTCTACACGAAGTTGAAGGGCTGGAGCAGTTCGACCGAGGGGATTACGGAGTTCGACAAGCTGCCGCAGTTGGCGCAGGATTATCTGAAATTTATTGAAAACGAATCGGGCGCTAAGATTGGAATGGTCTCCACGGGCCCAGACCGCGACCAGACGATGACGCTGCCTGCATTTGAAGACACGTTGAAGGCGTAGAGAAAAGGCGGATTATGCTTAGTTTTAACGTGCGAATGACCTTCGACAAGTCGGACCGCGACGAGATTACCGAGATACTGTGCCACCTGACCGCTGCTTCCCGGAAGGAGCCAGGATGCGCGAGCTATATTCCTCATCTCGTAGAAGGTGAGGCCTGTACTGTTCTAATCTACGAACAGTACGTCGACGATGCGGC
Source organism: uncultured Edaphobacter sp. (assembly GCA_964658525.1). Classification (GTDB taxonomy): domain Bacteria; phylum Acidobacteriota; class Terriglobia; order Terriglobales; family Acidobacteriaceae; genus Edaphobacter. Next base: position 2,360 of record CAZZZG010000126.1, on the reverse strand, counting down.
ATTGGAGCATCATAGAGGGACACCGCATTTTCATCAGTACGCGGTTGGAGGCCTCTACCAGAAGATGAAGGAGCGTCGGGTCGAGAATCTGACGGCTGTTTGTTAGGACTTTCTTTGAGGCTCTTTACCCAGTTTGATCGTCCTATGTGTGAAGTTGCTTGTACGACTTAAGTAGTTTTGACTCAACGCGGTAAATCGGTCTACCATCCGGTACGCTTATGGGCTTATGTGGTCGTCCAATTCGTAGGTCGCTAATCGGCTCTGCCGTGTTAATTGCGGCCGTGGTAATGGGATGGCCTGCGTCGCTCGCATTTGCTCTTCACATGCAGCCTCTGCACGAGAAAAAGCACGACGCGAAGAAGCAGGTGGAAGCGCTCGAGGAAGAGTGGCGTCAGGCCCAGCTCTCAGGCGACGTTGCTACGATGGACCAGCTGCTCTCCGACGACTACATCGGTATCTCGGTGACCGGGCAGGTCAACACCAAGATGCAACAACTGGACCGCATGCGGTCTCACAAGTTCGTATTGACCAAGCTTGAGCTAGGTGAGATGCAGGTGAAGCTTGTCGGCTCCATCGCGATTGTGACCTCGCGTGCCGAGGTCGAAGGAAACAATGAAGGTGTGCCGGTTCAGGGAACCTTCCGCTACACGCGTGTCTATCAAAGATTGCCTTCAGGAGCATGGAAGATCACCAGCTTCGAAGCAACGCGTGTGCCGGGATCGAGGGAGTCAGGGAATCGCGATGCATCCGGGCCCAAAGCAGGCACCAGCACACCTGTTATCGGACCGTCGTAGAAACCAACCCATACGAATCATCGATTTTCCAAGGTAAGTTAACGAAAGAGACCCTGCTCAAGGCAGGGTCTATGATGTGGGGACAGCTGACGGCGGTCCCTATGCTATTTTGGGTGCGCCGACTGTGGGCGGCTTCATTTCCGAGCGGGCAGATGCGGACTCGAGAGACCCTGCCGCGGGATGAGGCAGATTGAGTGCCAGCAGTCTGCGGTATAGGGAGCGAGTCGCGCCGGTCAGGCGCGCATCCTCCGATTCGTGAGGAAACAGGGAGAGATATTGGCGAGTCGATGCTGCGGGTTTGCGAGCTGGAACCGGAATGAGGTAAGGACGACGATCTGGTACAGGCGCACTGCCACTTTCCGGCGATGGGACGGCGCGAGATCGCAAGGATGCTGGAAGGGTATGCGAGAAGCTTGACATGGGGCCCTCGAAAAGACTAAAGACGATGCCTTTGTCTACTCAGGAGTTGGATGAAGCGGAACCCATATTAGTTGTCCAACCCTACATTTTAGCGATCAACTTTTGAACGCCACTCGAAGTTTCTCCCATGTCACATCAAGCGATTCAGGAAGGACGCGGGTCTCGGCGATCACTGTCATGAAGTTTGTATCCCCGCTCCATCGCGGGAGTGCGTGAAAGTGCATGTGGTCGGCGATGCCGGCACCCGCAGCCTCTCCCAGGTTGAGGCCCATGTTGATCCCTCCAGGACGATAGACCTCGCGAAGAGCCAGCTCCGAGCGTTGGGCCAGAGTCATCAACTCATGGGCAACGTCAACCGGAAGCGCGGCAAGGGAATCGAGATGCCGATAGGGCAGAAGCAGCAGGTGTCCGGTGGAATAGGGAAAGGCGTTGAGGCAGATAAAGCAGTGCTCCCCTCTGTGAATGATGTGGGCGGCTCTTTCAGCAGCCTCTCTCTCGGTCCCGTGATCGATGGCGTAGTCGACTGCGGCGATCATGTTGCAGAAGACACAGTGTTTGTCCTCTGCTTCGGTGGGAGGCCACGCGCTGAGGGCGGCAGGAACGCCGCTTTTAGCCTGAGGATCCGAGCGGGTGATGTAGCCGTAGCGCCAAGGCGTCCAGAGGCGATCCATTCGGCGAGTATAGCGCGGCGTATAAAGCCCGCTTAGCAAGGGAGCCAGCTTTAGACAGTCCGAACGATCGAGACGAAGGTCCAACCTGTGAGCAGGCCAGTTCTACTCCACAATTTGCATACTTCGGGGGGTGGTCTGCATCAAACTATGTACGATCCATGAAAATTTTGTCCGCCTCCGAGCATGACATGGTGATGAAAATGCAGGCACCGAGCCTAGCTTTTGTTGACGTACCGTATGCAAAGTTCTATGCTTTAGGTGTGAGCGATTGCGTGTGGGACCCAAGTGCAATCGCTACTCTGCAAGGCCTGATTCCTTCCATCCTGCCGAAGCTGTCGCGGGGATAGAGAAAGCAGCCGGCGTCTCCTCTCGGATTCGCTGATTGCTCCCGCCCAAGCGCCGCTCTAGAGGAAGAAATCTCTTGGATCCCGGAGTCCGCATTCACCATGGTAGAAAACCATAATCCTGACCACAA
>CAZZZG010000125.1:0-11406 GCA_964658525.1 uncultured Edaphobacter sp. | reverse complement strand
CCAGCCCGCTGCAACTCCCCCTTCAGCTCCCGCGAATCCGTCACGCCAAAGTGAAAGATACTAGCCGCAAGAGCAGCATCCGCCCGGCCCCGTCCAAACACCTCAACAAAGTGCCCCGCAGTGCCCGCCCCACCCGACGCGATCACCGGAATCTGCACCGCCCCACTCACCATCGCGGTCAACTCACAGTCAAACCCACCCCGCATCCCATCGGTATCCATCGAAGTCAGCAAAATCTCCCCGGCCCCTCGCTCCTCCGCCTCACGAGCCCAATCCAAAACCCGCCGCCCCGTAGTCTTCCGACCGCCACTCACAAAAACTTCAGCCTCTTCCACGCCACAACCTTCAATTCGACGAGCATCGATAGCTACAATCACCGCCTGCGCACCAAAGCTCCCACCAATCTCCGCAATCAACTCCGGCCTCGCAATCGCCGACGAGTTGATGCTCACCTTATCCGCACCCGCATCGAACACCGCAGCAGCATCCTCAGCACTCCGAATTCCACCACCAACCGTAAACGGCACAAACAGCGCAGCAGCGGTCCGCTTCACCGTCTCAAGCAGTGTTCCGCGACCCTCATGCGTCGCCGTAATATCCAGCAACACAATCTCATCCGCTCCCGCAGCCGCATGACGATGCGCCAACTCCGCCGGATCGCCTGCATCGACGATGTCCACGAACTGCACGCCCTTCACCACGCGGCCACCGCGCACATCGAGACACGCAATGATCCGCTTCGTCAACATCGGCTATCCCAACCTCTGCGGAACCGCATCAGCCACTGCAACCTGCTCCCCCTCACACACGATCCGAGCCAGCGAATCCCCATTCTCGATCACCGCGCCATGCTCCACAAACCACTCCACCACCAAACCCTGCCGCGGCGCAGGCACATGAAACTCCATAGCTCCATCCGTCAGCGTGCAAACCGCTTGCCCCGTTCCGACAAGCGACCCGGCTGGCACCAACTGCTGCACAAACGTGTACGAAGGCTCTTCCGCTGCAAGTTTCAACTCATACATAAATGGCATGATCTACAACTCCAAAAAGTTCTTCAAAACCTGTAATCCCACCGCGCTCGACTTCTCAGGATGAAACTGTACCCCCATCACATTGTCCTTCTCGACCGCTCCCGTAAACGCTCCACCATATTCTGTAACCGCCGCCGTTGCATGTATCACCGGTGCTCGCCACGAGTGAGTGTAATAAACGTACCCGCCACTCTCCAACCCGCGCATCAATCTCGAATCCATCCGTATCTTCTCCAGCGAATTCCATCCCACATGCGGCGACTTCAACTCTACGCCGTCAAGCAGAGCAGGGAATCGCTCGCACGTCCCTTTGAAGTGACCCAGCCCAGCAATACCGGGAGCCTCGGTGGAACCCTCAAACAACCATTGCAATCCCACGCAGATGCCAAGAAACCAAGCGCCCTTCGCAACACTCTCCCGCATCGCATCCGTCAACCCAAGCTCTCGCAGCAAAGAAGTAGCTTGAAAATGTCCTACCCCAGGCAACACAACCTTGGCCGCCCCCGCTACCATCGCAGGGTCCTGAGTCACCACCATCTGATGCGCCCCAAGGTAGCTCAGCGTCTTCACTACGCTGGCAAGATTTCCCGCTTTGTAGTCAATAATCGCAATCATTCAGCAGCCTTACCATCCCCCGCATGCAAAAGGGGCAATTTTCAACTAAAGCAACCCCTTGGTACTCGGTAACATCTCCCTCATTCGCTCATCTCGCGAACAAGCAACGCGTAGTGCCCGCGCAAACGCCTTGAAGATCGCCTCTATCTTGTGATGATTGCTTCGCCCATACATCGTCTTCACATGAACATTCGCCTTGGCCCCGCGAGCGAAGCCATCGAAGAAGTCGGCAAGCAACTCGCTCTGAAAATCTCCCACTAATCGCACCTTCACCTTGTCATCGACGACATAAGCAACCCGTCCGCTCAAATCCACCGCAGCCACGGCGAGCGTCTCATCCATTGCCATCACAAAGTATCCGGCCCGCATAATGCCCTTCTTGTCCCCGAGCGCTTTGCCAAAGGCCTCGCCTAGAGCGATTCCCACATCCTCCACGGTATGATGCTGATCAACATCCAGATCACCCGAACACTTCAGCGTTAGATCAAATCCCCCATGGCGGGCAAAAAGCTCGAGCATATGATCAAAAAAGCGAATTCCCGTCGAAACTTTGTACGCGCCCTGTCCATCCACAACGAGCTTCAACGATATCTGCGTCTCCGTGGTGTTCCGTTTGATCGTTGCGGTTCTCACACTCCTAGACATTACTCAAACTCCCTGAAGCCATCATCACTTGGATCATGCGTTGGCCCTTCACTTTGGTTCTTCCATCCAATCTCGCCGAGACAGATCTTCAGTGCGTCCAGCCCTCGTGTTACATGCTCCTCGACCCCAATCGTGATTCGCACGAAACCATCGCAACCCGGGTCGGTCGAGCGGTCTCGCAACAGTACGCCATGCGTCCGCATCGCTTGCACAAGCTCTTTATGTTTGGACCCGATATTCATCAACACAAAGTTCGCGTGGCTAGGGAAGTAAGGCACGCCCAACTCCGCTAATCCACCCATCATCCGCTCACGTCCAACCCTCACCTGTTCCACATACCAGGCCAGGTAAGTCTCGTCCTCCAACGCAGCCGAAAGGCAGTCCAGCGCGACACCGTTCACGTTGTACGGTGAGCTAACCTTCCGTACATACTTCAACAGCTCTGCGTTACCAGCCAGCATGCCGATCCGCAGACTCGCCAGCCCATAAGCCTTCGAGAACGTTCGTGCCACGATCACGTTCGGCAGAGTCCCCAGATCGTTCATGACCGACGCACCATCAAAATGGTAGTAAGCCTCATCAACCATCAGTACCGCCTGTGGCGCAGCCGCCGCAATCGCCAACAAATGGTCTCTGCTTACCACCGCACCCGTCGGATTATTGGGTGAAGCCACAATGATCAGCTTCGTTCGCTCCGTAATAGCCGCCATAAAACGCTCGAAGGGAAACCCCAACGTCGCATCAGACTGTACCTTCCGCAGATGCGAGGTCATCATCTGGATGCTCACGTCGTACATGAAAAAAGTAGGGGTCGCAATCAAGGCCTCATCCTCCGCCTCGAGAAACGCCGCGCACATCAGATGAATCGCCTCATCGACGCCGTTAGTCAACAGCACTTCCTCTGGCTTCAGCCTAAAGTGGGCTGCGACGATCCGCTCCACAGGTTCCCTCTCGGGATACTTCGTGAGTCCTTCACTCGTCTGCGTAAGCAATCTCTCCATTACCCGCGGGGAAGGCCCAAACGTGTTCTCGTTGAAGTCGAGACGCAGAGCATCTCGTCCTGCCAGCGGCGGATGGTACTCCGGCATTTCCTGAACTGCACGCCGCGCTTGCACTGATTTCTTTTCTGTAACAAGATTAGTAGCAATACTCATTGCATTCTCACTCTCACGCTTTCTGCATGTCCCTTTAGGCCCTCGGCTTCAGCCAGTGCAATTGCATGTGGGCCCATCTTCTTCAACCCTGCACGCGTGTACTGTTGCACCGTAATGATCTTTACAAAGTCCACTACACTCAATCCACCACGGACTCGCCCTACGCGCCCAGTTGGCAATACATGATTCGGGCCAGAGACATAATCTCCCATCGACTGCGGAGCGTATTCCCCGACAAAAACCGATCCTGCGTTTCGAATCCACTCTAGATCCGAAACCAAATCGACAGTCAGATGCTCCGGAGCAAGCCGATTCGTCAACTCTCGCGCCTCGGGAATTGTCGCAGTTACAAATAGACATCCTCGAGCTGCCAACGACTGCTTCGCAATCGCATTATCTTGCGCTCGCAACTTCACCTCTGCCGCGACATGCCTCGCTAAGGTTTCCTTAGTCGTAATGAGCACGGCCAGCGTCTCGGGGTCGTGCTCTGCCTGCGCAATTAGATCGGCTGCAATGCCAGAAGCGTCCCCTGTTTCGCTGGTCACAACGATCTCCGTTGGGCCTGCAGGCATATCGATGCCGCAGTCATTTGCAACCAGCATCTTTGCCGCAGTCACGTAGAGATTTCCCGGCCCAACTATCTTATCGACGCGCTCGATCGTAGCCGTGCCATAAGCCATCGCCGCAATCGCTTGCGCCCCGCCCACCCTATAAAACTCCGTTACTCCTGCGAGCCATGCTGCAGCCATCGTCTCTTTTGCAGGCTTCGGTGAACACACCACAATCCGTTCGACCCCAGCCACCTGTGCCGGTGTCACCGTCATCAACAGCGTCGAAGGCAGCGGATAGCGTCCACCCGGCACATAACAACCAACACTTCCCAGCGGCCTCACGATCTGTCCCGTCTTCACTCCATCGACAGGTGATATCGTCCACTCCTTCGGCATCTGGGCCTCCGCGAACGCAAGAATATTTCCGCGCGCCACCATCATCGCCGCTTGCAGCGCTGGAGCAGTTGAGTCCCACGCCGACTTCATCTCATCACGCGACACGAGCAACGTCTGTCCTTTCGCAAGATCGTCGAACTCGGCCGCATACTTCAGTAAAGCTCGATCGCCGCCCTTTCGCACCTTCGCAAGAATACTTCGCACCACTGGTTCAACGCGCGCCGTGTTCACAGCACCTCGCCGCTCCAGCGACTCGATCAATGCATCTGCCGCAGCTTTACCGCGGCCAAAGGTCTTTACCAGCTTCATTAAGAAACTCCATCGCCGAAACTAAAACCAGCCTTCCTAGAGCACAACCTTACTCAACGGATACTCAACAATCCCCGTAGCTCCCGCGGCCTTCAGCTTCGGAATCACCTCGCGCACCAGAGCCTCATCCAGAATCGTATTCAGCGCAACCCATTCCTGATCGCTCAACTGCGATACGGTTGGCGAGTTCAACGCGGGCAGCACGCCGATAATCACATCAAGATCAACTTTCCGCGCGTTCAGCATTAGACCCACTCGTCCTTGTGCTGCAATTGCCGCATTCAGCATCAACGAAATATTTTCGATCTTCTCTCGTTTCCATGCGTCTTGGTAAGCTTTTTTATTCGCGATCAGTTGAGTCTCGCTTTCCATCAGAGTCTCGATAATCCGCAGGCGATTCGCCCTTAGTGAAGATCCCGTTTCCGTCACCTCAACAATCGCATCTGCCAGCATAGGCGGCTTTACCTCCGTCGCGCCCCAGCTAAACTCCACCGTGACTGGAATATTCTTTCCAGCAAAGTAGCGCTTCGTAAACTCAACCAACTCCGTTGCAATAATCTTTCCAGCCAGATCTTCCGGCCTCTGGAACGGCGAATCTTCCGGCACCGCCAACACCCATTTCACCTTCTGCCGGCTCTGTTTCGAGTACGTCAAACTCGTGACATACTCCACATCGGTCTCATTCTCCAGCACCCAATCATTGCCCGTCAGTCCAGCATCGAGCGCGCCATGCTCCACATACCGCGCCATCTCTTGCGCCCGCACCAGCATGCATTCAATCTCCGCATCATCAACAGAAGGGAAGTAGCTCCTGCCATTCGCGAAGATCCTCCATCCGGCCCGTTCAAACAGCGCAATCGTAGCGTCCTGCAAACTGCCCTTAGGTATCCCAAGCTTCAATTGATTCGTCTCGCTCACCGTGCCTCCAGCGCAATATTTTTCGTAAAGCAGCTCGCCGTGCCCTCGTGGCAAACCAATCCATCACCTTCGACTTCAACCTTGAACAGCAGGGCGTCGTTATCGCAATCGGTCCACGCTTCAATCACTCTCAACCGGTTCCCACTGGTCTCGCCTTTCATCCAAAGCTTTTGCCGAGTCCGACTCCAGAAAGTGACAAATCCACTTTCCAGCGTCTTCGCATAGCTCACCTCATTCAAAAAGCCCAGCATCAGCATCTCGCCAGTCTTCGCATCCTGAACGATTCCCGGAACCAGGCCATCCATTTTCGCAAAATCAATCGTTACGTCGATCATCTCCGTCCTCTCCATGTACGCAAGAAAAAGGCCCGCTCGCGGTATGCGCGTCAGCGGGCCTTTCGAAATCCTTAGTAAGCGTTCGTTACTTCGCCACTCCGGACACAGCCGCCGACACGCACTTTGCGTGATGGTGCGAATGGCCATGATGGAGGTGCAGTCTGCTCATCTCCCCTTCAGGGTAGCGGTCAGTTCTCCAGAAGTCAACCTCACGCACCCCCGATACCCGCGCTTCCAGCTCACCAAACGCAAACTTGTTCATTGACGCAGCCCGAACACTCTCGTACTCTTCCGCTGTAAAGCATTCAGCCCAAAGTAGGAGAACCACGATGCTCAATCTTCGCCGTAAACTCCTTGCCGTCGCGCTTTTGTTCGCGGTTACACCCGTCTTCTCACTCGCGCAGGGCTCCAAAGCCGGCACTCCAGCCGCTGCTGCAGCCACCGCGCCCTTGGACATCAATACCGCAACGCCCGACCAACTCAAGGCATTCCCCGGAATCGGCGACGCCTACTCGAAGCGAATCATCGACGGCCGCCCCTACACCGCTAAGAATCAGCTCGTTACCCGAGGCATTCTCCCGCAGGCCACGTACAACAAGATCAAAGACCAGATCATCGCCAGCCACCCCAAAAAGTAGACACCAGAATCGGGCCCTCGCCTGGACGGGCATCCACACATGGGCGCCTGTCCAATTGATTAATTTCCTGACGAACCAAACCACGCTGCTACCATCTCTCCAACTGGCCTATGCCCCAGAGATCTGCACGCCTCCAATATCTTCTTCTCGCCGTGGTAGCCACGCTTGCGCTTCTGCATACGTACGGCGGTACACGGATGAACTTCAATTTGTTGGCACACGGCGAGGCAATCGCACGTCCCCCTCTCGAAAGCGGCCTGCGCCTCGCGACCACGACCAACCTCCAAGGGGAAGCGCTCGCTGCCGGCCTCCGCCCTTTCGACACCATCCTCACTGTTAACGGTCAACCGTATAGCAGTCGAAGCGTGCTCCTTGCTCAAACGCGCAGCTCCGCTCCCGGCGCCCCGATGACTGTCACGTATCGGCGCGGAGCTGACGGGCCAATCCAATCGGCTACCATCCGTCTTGCCCCGACCCTACCGCAGAAGCTGTCGCCCCTCAGGATCGCAGCCCGGTTGACGTTCGCCGTTCTGCCTTTTTTCTGTCTTCTTATCGGCCTCTGGGTGGTCTTCGCCCGTCCAAGAAATCTGAATGCCTGGTTGATTCTCGGCATCCTCGGCTACGTCGAGGCCCTCTTTATCAATCCATTGCAGACTGTCGGATCGTTCATTCTTCCGATCTGCTTATTTTGGAATGTGGCAGCCCAAACCGCCATGCCGGTCTGCCTCATGTTCTTCGGCATCTATTTCCCCGAGCGATCCGCACTTGATATCAAGCGTCCCTGGGTCAAATGGCTTATCACCATCCCGATTTTTCTTCTGGCCCCCACAGACCTCCTCTACTTCTATGGCGACATGTGGAACTTCGCCGCTATTCGATGGCTGTCCCCCTTTCTCAACCCCATCAACGTAATTGAAAATGTTCTGAGTTTCGCGGCCATCACGTGGTTCTTCTTCAATCTCGGTCCGAAGATCAAACAAGCCACCGGAGATGCCCGCCGTCGGCTCCGTATTCTTTACTTCGGAACTTGCATTGGCCTGACGCCCTTTTTCCTACTGCTTCTCTACTCTCTCTATAAGGGAAGTGACGTCGGCCAGAACATTCCACAATGGGTAGACATCACTGCCTTCGTGATTCTTCTTCTTTTCCCTCTCTCTCTCGCCTACGTTGTTGTCGTCCAGCGTGCCATGGACCTCAGCATCATGATCCGTCAGGGAACTCGCTACGCCTTCGCCCGCGAATCCCTCACCGTTCTGAGAGTCTTGCTCGCCATCTGGATGGCCTTCTCACTCAATGATTTTTTCCGGCATCCTGATCATCAACGCAGCGACATTATCCGAATCCTGTGCATCATCGCGATTTTCTTCGCCTTCCGCTTTATCCTCTCCAAGCGTCTGCAACAGTGGATCGACCAGCGCTTTTTTCGCGAGGCATACTCCACCGAGCAGCTTCTCTCCGAACTCTCCGATGAAGCTAGAAACTTTACCGAGGTCACTCCTCTCCTCGAAACCATCACACGCCGCCTCGGTTCAACCCTCCACATCGACCGCATCGCCGTCTTCCTTCGGTCCGGCGAAAACTATCATCTCCAGCTAGCCACTGGAATGCCCATAACCCCAAACGGCACTCAATTTTTCTCACTTCCTGCAGCCTCCACCACCATCACCGCGCTCAGCCAAGCCAAAGCCCCGGCCAACGTCTATCGCGACGACCCCTCCAGCTGGCTCATCGACGCCACTGACGCCGAACGCAACGCCCTCAACGACCTCTCCACCGAATTGCTCGTGCCGCTACCCGGACGCAATCGTCTTGCTGGCGTCATCGCACTCGGGCCCAAAAGCTCTGAAGAGCCCTACTCCAAAACTGACCGCCAACTCCTCCAGACGATCGCTTCTCAAACGGGCCTCGCTCTTGAAAACGCCGAGCTCTTTGAAAACCTCACCACCGAAGTCACTCAACGCGAACGCATCTCCCGCGAACTCGAGATCGCGCGTGAGGTTCAGGAGCGCCTCTTTCCGCAGATCCGTCCCGAAGTCCCAGGCGTTGATCTCGCTGGCTTCTGTCGCCCCGCTCAGGTTGTCGGCGGCGACTACTACGACTTCTTTCAGCTCCCCTCAACCTCTCCAACCGAAGCCCCGCTCGCTCTCGCACTCGGCGACATCTCAGGCAAAGGCATCTCAGCATCCTTAGTCATGGCAAGCCTTCGTGCAAGCCTCCGCAGCATCGCCGGCCTGCGCCAGGGCGATCTCGGCACTCTGATCTCTCGGGTCAACGAAATTGTCTACCAGTCCTCGACCTCCAGCCGCTACGCCACCTTCTTCTATGCCGAATACGACCCATTCACCCATCTCCTCACCTACGTCAACGCCGGCCACAACCCACCCTACATCCTCCGCGGCAACGAAACCATCGCGCTCGCTCCGACCGGAACGGTAGTAGGCCTTCTCTCCGGCGCCGACTATGCTCAGGAGACCATCACCCTCAAACCAGGAGACGTCTTTATCGCCTTCACCGATGGCATCTCCGAAGCCATGAATCACCAGGACGAAGAGTGGGGAGAAGACAATATGCTGGCTTCAGCGCGCCAACTACTCGACCGGCCTGATTGCACAACATCCGCCGATCAACTTTTGAACTGCATCTTCGACGCTGCCGATAAATTCACCTCCGGCGCCCCGCAACACGATGACATGACCCTCCTCGTCTGCAAGATCAGCCGCCCATCTGTCCAGTGAGCGGCGGGAATTCTTGCCTTCAGTGACACTGGTCCAGCAAACCGGCGTCTAGTGCGAGTAACCCTCCTTTCTCGTCGTCACACTACAATTACAGCAACCGCAAACGGGTATCGCGATCCGCCGTAATCCCACATATTAGTTATTCCTTTCATCCACTCCGTCGCCGCCTGCGTACCTAAATCAAGTAAAGTTGAAGCAGCGCGGAGCTCCGAATCAACGTGATGCCAACGAGTCGACGGTCTATGTTCAATCTCATTCATCTCGTCCGCTCCACCATCCGTGTGGCCGCAGCCGCCGCGACTCTCATCCTCACAGGTTGCGGCGCCATGGTAAGCAGCGCTCCCCAACCCCAACTTCGTGTCGTTACCGTCTCTCCCGGCGCTCCCAGGCTCGACATCTATCAGGGCTCTAATCCGCTCGCTCATAATCTAGGCTTCGGCACCGTCACCTCGTACATTCCTCTCTCACCCGGCAGCGATACCATCGCCGCGAACACCGCCGGAACGAGGCAGCTTCTCTCCACAAGCAAAACGAACTTCGCCTCCTCCGGCCAATACACCCTGCTCATCGGAAACGCCGCCGCCAACATGCAACAGCTCACACTCACCGATCAAAGCCAGCCCGCTCCCGCCGGTGAGATCGCGCTCCGTTTCATCGATCAGGCCACGCGCGTCGGCCCCACCGACGTCTATCTGGTCCCCGCCGGCCAGAAGCTCACCACCATCGCTCCCCTCGTGACCAACCTCCCCTTCGGAGGCAATACCGGCTACCTGAACATCCCCACCGGCACCTACTCTCTCGTCATGTTGCCCACCGGAACCATGACGTCCAGCGCTATCGCAGCGCCCTACACCGGCCCTCAGGTCACCTATTCCGCTGCGTCAGCCCACACCGTCATTCTCATCGACCAGGAGTTGCCATCAACCCCAGGCCTTCAGGTCATCACTGCCAGCGACTTCGATCCCGCTACCAACTGATCGCACACCGGGCTTCGCGCGTACCCAACGAGCGCGTGAAAGTCGCGCCTTTTTGTAAAAATATACTTCTTCAATTCGCCACAACACTCGCGATATCCCTGTGTCTATTCCCTCCGTAAGCGGTAGCAGCAAGATCAAAGTCACCGCAGAAGACTACGGAGCGTCCTTATGAACCTCACCAAACTTGCCCTCATCGCCTGTCTTGCTCTTGCCCCAGCCGCAATCTTCGCGCAGACTCCCACTCCCGGTCAGAACGACTACAACATCAACCAGCGCAAAGCGGACCAGCAGCAGCGCATCGGCCAGGGGGTTCAGAGCGGCCAACTCACCGCCGGCGAAACCTCCCGCCTCGAGCATCAAGAGGCCGGAATCAACAGGGAAGAGCGTGGCATGCGCGCGCAGGATAACGGACACCTCACCAAGTCCGATCGCCAAACAATTCATAAACAGCAAAATCAGGAGTCTCGCCGCATCTACCGCGACAAGCACAACAACAAAGTGCGGTAGGCGACCATCTCCCCCAAGCTTCCACTGAAACACTGAACCCTGAATCAGCCTGCCTGGTTCTCGTTATGCAGCAAAACAAAAAGGCCGCCGAGGAATCTCCTCAGCGGCCTTTGTTTGAATATGACGCTTAGTACCGGTAATGCTCCGCCTTGTAAGGTCCTTCCACCGGAACACTCAGATAGTCCGCCTGCTTCTTGGAGAGCGTCGTCAGCTTCACGCCGATCTTCTCCAGGTGCAACCGTGCAACCTCTTCGTCCAGCTTCTTCGGCAGAATGTAGATTCCGATCTTGTACGTATCTTTGTTCTTCCAGAGGTCAAGCTGCGCCAGTGTCTGGTTCGCAAAGCTGTTAGACATCACGAAGCTCGGATGCCCAGTCGCGCAACCCAGATTTACCAGCCGGCCCTCAGCCAAAATAAAGATGCTGTTGCCGCTCTCGAACGTGTACTTGTCCACCTGAGGCTTGATGTTCAGCTTCTTCACGCCCTTCAGCGCGTTCAGCGGCTCCATCTGAATCTCATTATCAAAGTGGCCTATGTTGCACACAATCGCCTGATCCTTCATCAGCTTCATGTGCTCCACCGTGATGATGTC
>CAZZZG010000124.1:0-11555 GCA_964658525.1 uncultured Edaphobacter sp. | reverse complement strand
TGTTGCTGTTGTGTTGCCCTTGCTCCACTGCTGCCTGTTTTTTTGTTGTCATTCCGCAGCGCAGCGGAGGAATCTGCTGTTGTATTTCCTCGTACTGAGGTAATTCCTCTAAGAGGACCAGCGTCTGCTTTTGCTGTTCACCTTTCCACTTCCCCCAAAACCAAATTTTGTTCTCGCAAATTCCCCCACAAAAACGCATGTCAAGCCCCAAACCCACCAAAACCCGCGCCAATCAAGGGGATTAGCATTGCGCATTAGCTCCACCCAATCCACTAGACTAGAAAGAGTGAACCAAAAGAAATGCCCCGCAAGAAGCGGGGCATTTCTTTTGTAACCGAAAACGAACAGAAGTCCTTTGGAATGACGAATTTGACTTTAACCCTTTTGTTAAGACGTATTTGCCAGCGTCAAGATCCTCAAACAATTGATTCGAAACAATTTAGCCAACCCCATCCCAGGGGGGCACCCCCCAGGATAAATCAGAAAGAAGCTAACGCCCCTTCCACTTAGAGGACAGCATGGCCAGTTTGTCATCAAAAGAAACCGGAGCCTTCACAGGCTCGGGCGCAACCGTCTTCACGCGGACCTGCGTCTTCAACACCGGCCGCTCCTGTCCCTTCGCCGGAGCCTGCGAGCCCGTTCCAGACTGTCGCTGCCCTCTAGGCCCCGTCTCATGCAGCGCCTTGATCGACAACGCAATGCGCTTCGTCTTCGCATCGGCAGACAGCACCTTCACCTTCACGATCTGCCCCGCCTTCACCGCCTCGGACGGATCCTTGATGAACTTCACCGACAGCTCGCTGATATGCACCAGACCATCCTGGTGCACCCCAATGTCCACGAACGCACCAAACTTCGTCACGTTCGTCACCACACCTTCAAGCACCATGTCCGGCATCACATCCGACAACTCCCGGACACTTTCGTTGAAGCTCGGCGCAACAAACTTCTCGCGCGGATCCCGCCCCGGTTTCTTCAGCTCCTCCAAAATGTCATTCAGCGTAAAACTTCCTGCCGAAACCGCGCTCTTATCCACCTTCTCCAGCAACTGCGGACTCTTGATCAACTCCTCAACCGGAGCCTTCAGCGAAGCTGCAATCTGCTCCACAACCTCATACGACTCAGGATGAACAGCAGTCATATCCAGCGGATTCTCTCCATCTCGAATCCGCAGAAATCCCGCAGCCTGCTCAAACGTCTTCGCCCCAATTCCAGGAACCTTCATCAACTGAGTCCGCGAGCGAAACCGTCCATGCTCATTCCGATAGCTGACAATGTTCAACGCCGTCCTCTCCGTCACACCCGAAACATACCGCAGCAAAGTCCACGACGAAGTATTCAGGTCAACACCAACCCGATTGACGCAACTCTCGATCACCGTCTCAAGCGACTGCTGCAACTGTCTCTGATCCACGTCATGCTGATATTGACCAACGCCAATCGACTTCGGATCGACCTTCACCAGCTCCGACAATGGATCCTGCAAGCGCCGCGCAATCGAGATCGCCCCACGCACCGTAAGATCCAGATCCGGAAACTCCTGCCTCGCCACATCCGACGCCGAATAGATACTCGCTCCCGACTCGCTCACCGTCACCGAGAAGATGTTCTCCAGGCCACGCTCACGCAGGAACTCCCGCACAAACGCATCCGTCTCCCGCGAAGCCGTTCCATTCCCAATAGCAATCGCCCGAACCTGATGCTTCACTACAAGAGCCTCAAGCGTCTTCGCAGCCTCCTCCGCAGCGCCCTTCGACGTATGCAGATACAGCACATCATTCGCCAGGAACTTCCCTGTCTCATCCACCACCGCGACCTTGCACCCGGTCCTCTGCCCCGGATCAATCCCCAGCACCGAGATCGGCCCCGCCGGCGGAGCCAGCAGCAAATGGTGCAGATTGTCCCGGAACACTTGAATCGCATCCAGATCCGAACGCTTCTTCAGCTCCAACCGCAGTTCACCCTGAATGGATGAGTTCAGCAAGCGCGACCAGCAGTCCTCAATCGCCAACTCCAGCTGCGGTGTCCAATCCCCCTGCTCCCGCAAAACCCCGCGCCGCAGCACATTCACTGCCCGTGCAGCCTCCAACTCAATCAAAAAATAAAGTACATTCTCACTCTCACCTCGACGAATCGCCAACATTCGGTGCGACGGAATCGTCTTTACCGGCTCACGATACTCGTAGTACATCTTGAACTTCTCCTGCTCATCGACCGCATCCAGCGCCTTGCGACTCACCACAACACCTTCATCAAACATCAGCGCACGCGCAGCCTTTCGCAAGTCCGCACTCTCGCTGATCATCTCCGCCACAATGTGTCTTGCGCCCTCGAGTGCTTCCTCAACGGAGGCAACGCCCTTCTCACCATCGACAAATCTCAGGACCATTGCGCTCAGCGGTTCATCCGAGATTCGCTGTTCCCACAGATACAGCGCCAATGGCTCCAGTCCCTTCTCCCGAGCAATCGTCGCCTTCGTCCTTCGCTTCGGTCGATATGGTAGATACAGATCTTCCAGCTCACTCTTATCCAGAGTTGCCTCAATCCTCGCCTTTAAATCGGCCGTCATCTTACCCTGCTCCGCTATCGAAACGAGAATTGTCGCCCGCCGCGTCTCAAGATCGCGAAAGTAAGCGACCTTTTCATCGATATCACGAATCTGCACCTCATCGAGATTCCCCGTAGCCTCCTTGCGATACCGGGCGATGAAGGGGACGGTCCCACCCTCGTCCAGCAGCATAATCACTGCGATCGTGCCTTGCATTGGAAGGTTGAGAATTTGGGCGATGTGCAGCAAAACTGGGGGAGGGAGAGTGCGTGCGTCAGTCATATGCTTGTTTAGCAATCCTACCGCCAACAGCCTAGGAAAACTCGCTCTGTCATCTTTCGACTTGCGGTCGATTACTGCATCCACAATCAATAGGCAGATGGCGCGTAAAAGTGTGGTCGGACGCTTGCCAACTCGGTATAGGTTTTCAACTAGCGTGTCGAAGTCGAAAAGGCTCCTATTTCATATCGCGCCAGTTCTTGCCGACACCCACCTCTGCGACAATTGGGATCGAGAACTCAGCGACGTGTTCCATCTCTTGCTTGACAAGCAGCTGCAGTTCTTCGACTTCTTCAGGAACAACATCGAAGAGTAGTTCGTCGTGGACCTGTAGAGTCATTTGCGATCTGAGTCTGCGGTCGCGGATGAGATGGTCGATTCTGAGCATTGCCAGTTTGATGAGGTCGGCGGCGGTACCTTGTAGCGGGGTATTGATCGCAGTCCGCTCCGCGAAGCCGCGCATGTTGGGATTGCGTGATTGAATATCCGGGATTGGCCGAATGCGGCCGAAATACGTTTTCACTGACTGATCTCGGCGCACGCTTTCGAGCGTCTCCTTGATGAAGCGTTGAACGCCCTTGTAGCGGTCGAAATAAGTTTCGATGTAGGTCTTCGCGGTCTTCTGGTCGATGTTTAGTTGTGCAGCCAGACCGAATGGACTGATTCCGTATACGATGCCGAAGTTAACTGCCTTAGCGCGGGCGCGAGTCTCTTTATCCATCGTGTCCATGTCAACACCGAAGACCTCACTAGCGGTCAATGCGTGAATGTCTTTGCCTGTGCGGTACGCATCGAGGAGCAAAGGATCCTGTGAGAAGTGTGCCATCAGACGCAACTCAATCTGCGAGTAGTCGGCCGACATCAAAACATTGCCCGGTGCTGGGATAAACGCGGCGCGAATCTCCCGGCCGAGAGAAGTGCGGATGGGAATGTTCTGCAGGTTTGGGTTGGTACTGGAGAGTCGGCCAGTCGCAGTACCTACTTGGTTGAAGGTAGTATGGATGCGACCCGAGACATCAGTAAGCTGCGGCAAAGAATCGATATAGGTTGATTTCAGCTTCGCTAGCTGGCGATATTCGAGCACGAGCGCAGGAACTGCATGGTGCTCGGCGAGTTCCTCAAGCACATCCTGAGCAGTAGAGACGACTTTGCCCTTGCCATATTTCATCGGTTTGGGGAGGAGCATCTTGTTGAAGAGGACATCACCGAGTTGTTTAGGGGAATTGATATTGAAACGATGGCCAGAATCCCGGTAAATACGTTCGGCGAGATTATCTATATCCACAGCGAGTCGAGTGGACATCTCGCCGAGAACAGCGGAATCTATACGAACACCAGCCTGCTCCATTCGCAATAAAACAGGAACCAACGGGAGATCCATGGTCTCGTAGATGTGTGTAAGATCGGCCGATTCTATCTGGCTTCGAAGAATGTCAGAAAGGCGATGTACAGCGTTGGCAGCTTCAGGCAGGAGATTCGCGATCTCGACGTCACTCGGCATCTTCGATGGGCGAGATAAGGCGCGGTCGGTAAAACGAGCCGTGACATCAGGAAGAATGTGAGAGCCATGCGTTGGGTTGACGAGGTAGCTATAGAGCATCACATCATCGCGGACACCAGCCAAGACGGTTTGGTGAGGTTCAAGTGCACGGAGTACGGCTTTGAGATCATGGACATGCTTTGGAAGTGTTGGGTCTTCAAGCGCCTCTTTTAGGCCGGGCGCGTGGAGAGACGCGACCATCGCGGAGTTAGCTGAGGTCGTGAGCCCAATTTGTAGAGTGGTCGAAACGTTCGGCACACGCTGGTTCTGCGGCTCCGGTTCTTGGGTTCCGAAGAGGGACATGGACTTAGATGGCGGCGGTTCGGGCTCAGCTTCTTCTTCCGCAGACACGTCCGCGGAAACTTCTTCTGCAAGAGCTCGGGCATCTTCAAAGACAGCTAGAGTCAACCCCTTGATCTTTCCAGAAAGATCGGCGGACCGCGCGTCCTTCAACAATTCGCCTATTTGATCTGACGTCGGTGACAAATTGTACGAGATGGGAGTGTTTGCGATCGAAGGCGCCAGTTCCTTTAGTAGCGTTGTAAATTCAAGCTCCGAGAAGAGCTCGCGACATGCAGCATTATCCGGTGGCTGGGTATGCATATCGTCCAGATCGTAATCGATAGGCACGCTTGTATGAATCGTAACGAGCTCTTTTGAAAGAAGAATGTTGTCGCGGTTATTTTGTAACGATTCCCGATACGTTTTGCGTTTCACCTCATCAGCGCGATCGAGCGCGGCCTCGACGGTACCGAACTGCTGAATAAGCTCGACCGAACCTTTATCACCGATGCCTGGGGCACCGGGAATGTTGTCGATGGAATCACCGCGGAGCGCCATCACGTCAATCACACGCTCCGGCGGGACACCAAGCGCAGCTTCAACCCCGGGAGGATCAAGAATGAGATTGTCTTTGGTTGGATTGAGAATAAACACGTCATCATTGACGAGCTGCATCATGTCCTTGTCAGAAGAAACGACATAGACTTTGTGGCCCAAAGCAGAGAGCTTACACGAAAGCGTTCCTATCACGTCGTCGGCCTCAAATCCCTCGTAACTAAGAATCGGGATGCGAAAAGCCTCGAGGGCGCGGCGGATGAAAGGAAGCTGTTGCGTGAGATCGGCAGGCATTTCAGTTCGATTGGCCTTGTAGCCGAGATAGTCGATCTCTTCAAATTGCTGTGTCTTGATGTTGAACTTCTTAACCGCCTTCATCTCTCGCGCGCGCTCGTCGCGAAAGACAGGGCCAGACAGGTCGTAGATCGCTGCGAGATAGTGCGGAGAAAAGTCTTTGCGCAGTTTGTTGATCATGTTCACGAAAACATAGGTCGCCGCAGTGGGGATACCGGTCCGCGTAGACATCGGGCGTTGGCGCTGCATTGCGTGATAGGCACGGAAGATAAAGGCCATGCTGTCAAGCAGGTAGATAGGAGGCTTGGCCGATGCGGGTGGATTTGCTTGATTTGTTGTGTTCGACATGACTTGTTTGATGGTAGCGCGTACCGGTTAATAAGACGTCGGCTATTACGAGCGACGGTGACGGTAGAATCGCGCTCTAGATAAGCAGCATGCAGTCACCATAGCTGAAGAATCGGTATTTTTCCTGGATGGCATGGAGATAGGCGCCCCTTATCAGTCCTTTTCCAGTCTGACTTCCTGCAAAAGCGCTTACCAGCATAAGCAACGTCGATTCTGGAAGATGGAAGTTTGTGAGGAGGCCTTCCACAATCTTGAACTCGTGGCCGGGGCTGATGAAGATACTCGTCTGGCCTGAGTGCGGCGTAAGAATCTTACCCGCAGATATAAGCGCGCAATGTTCTAGTGTACGGGTCGTAGTGGTACCAGCCGCAATGACTCGGCGGCGCTCTCTGAGGGCTCTGTTGATAGCTTCAGCCGTGGCCGGAGGAAGCGTGTAGTGCTCGGAGTGGAGACGGATGTCTTCGAGGCTCTTTGCGCGGACCGGCTGGAACGTGCCGAGACCAACATGCAGGGTAATGGTCTCGATCTGTATGCCGTTTCGTTTGAGCTGGGTGATGATTTCCGGCGTAAAGTGGAGGCCCGCAGTCGGAGCAGCCGCGCTTCCTGAGTGTTGAGAGAACACCGTCTGGTAGCGATCGCGATCGGTCTCGCTATCCTCTCGATGAATATAGGGCGGCAGAGGCATGTGACCTATTTTTTCGAGAATCGCTGGGAAATCCGGGACAGGGGAGAAGCGAAGGGTGCGTTCGCCGAACTCGGAAGCGGAGAGAACTTCGGCTTCCAGCACTGGTTCGACCTCATCAGGGGCATGAAAGAGGAGGCGTTCGCCTGATTGGATTTTTCGGCTGGGGCGGACAAGGGCGGTCCAGTCGTTGCCGTTAACTTGTTGGGTTAGGAGGACTTCGATGCGGCCTGAAGGATCGGGGGAGTTGTGCTGGGTTTGGGAGCCGCGGGCGCGGGTGGCGTACAGGCGGGCTGGCAAGACACGGCTATCGTTGAGGATAAGCAGGTCGCCAGGTTGGAGAATTTGGGGTAGATTGCGAAAAAAATTGTCGTGGTAGCGGCCAGTGGCCCGGTCAAAGAGGAGCATGCGGCTGGAGCCGCGAATCTCCGGTGGGGACTGGGCGATCAGCTCTTCGGGGAGGTCGAAATGGAAGTCGGATACGAGCAATCTATGTCAATTTTAGCGGTGAAAACGTGGTGAGTTGTGTGGTGAAACGTGGTGAAGAGATGGTTTTTTGTATGGTTGATTTTGCCTACAAAAAATACGTCAACTTTGCTAATTTTTTTTTCGGGGATTACTCTTTCGGGCCTCGGCTAATTCGACGGAACGATCTAGGGCTGCCTGAACGGTTGACTCGTCGGCCGTCGTTAGGAGGGGCCAGCCTATGAAGACTCGGGAGAAAGGTTTAGGAATGAGGAAGCGGTCCCAGGAGCGAAGTTGCCAGGCACGCTCGGGGAGGACATAGAAGGTTCCCACCGGACTGCCGACGAGTTGGGCCAGTTGAGTAACGCCAGGTTTAGCGATCATGGCGGGGCCGCGAGGGCCATCGGCCGTGATGGCGCAGTAGTGGCCTGCCAGATAGGCGCGGTGCATGTTGCGCAGGCCAAGCGAGCCCGATCTTGAGCTTGAGCCTCGAATGGCTACGTAGCCGAGGCGTTCCACGGTGCGAGCTATGAGCTCCCCGTCAAAGCTAGGGCTGATGAGGATGGCGATGTTGTGGTTGCGGAAGTGCCAGGCGCTGGTAAGCAGGCACCGATGCCAGAAGGCATAGACGGCGGGCGGCGGCGCGTCGAAGCCCAAAGGGGCGCCGGGGTCGCGGACATCTTCGAAACGGAGGGTCACTCCGAGGAGACAGATCGCTGCGCTCGCGACGCGCGGGACGATAGCGAGGGCGAGCTTTTGTTTCAAGGTGTAGGTGGATGACACTTCTTCCAGTTTACCTGCGTCTCTGCTCGCAGAAGTTACGGAAAAGATTCGGCGAAAATCGGGAAAACCGTTGCTCCCTTTACGATCAATTTACTGCGAACGTGGTTTGATGCTCGTGTTCGCCAGAGGCCTGCCTATGCACCGCTTCAACCGGTTCTTTCTTCTCTCTCTTTTCGCTGCTCTGCTTTTCGGGATTGCCGGAAACGCACAGACGGCAGTCGCCCCGCCTTCAAATGCTGACGTTGAGGAACTGAAGCAGACGGTGCGTGATCTCGCTTTGCGGGTAAGTGCGCTCGAAGCGGAGCTGCAGAAGCAACGAACCGTGCAGACGACAGAGATTGCGACGCTAAGGCCTGCGGCGCTGACTCTCGCTCCGGCTGCAGATATTCGCAACAGTGTGGAAGCTGTGTCCAGCAGCGGCGCCGCTCCGGTTAGCGCAACGGTCACGGCAACTGCCCAGGCTCCGACAGCCCAAAGTTCACCTGGGGCCGCCATCCTGCCGACCCAGCTGCCGGGGGGCGCTACGCTGAACTATATGTTCGATGGGTACTATGACTACGACTTCGACCATCCAATCGGTCGGGTACAGTACCTTAGGGCCTACGATGTCCTTAGCAACGCGTTTAGCGTCAATCAGGCCGATGTGGTGTTCGCGCTTGACCCTGACGTCGCGAGTGGGCGACGGTATGGAGTTCGAGTGGATCTGCAGTTTGGACAGGCTACGTCGACCTTGCAGGGGAACCCGGCAAACGAACCGCGGCCGGAGATCTACCGAAACCTATTTCAGGCCTATGGGACTTATGTTGTTCCGTTAGGCAAGGGCCTCACCGTGGATTTTGGCAAGTGGTCAAGTTCGCTGGGCATCGAGGGGAACTACACGAAGGACCAGGTCAACTACTCGCGGTCATTCTTCTTCAACTACTTGCCTTTCTACCAGATGGGTCTTCGAACCAGCTTCAAAGTAAACGATAAGCTTGCGCTGAATTACTGGGTGGTAAATGGAACCAATCAAGCTGAGCCGACTAACTCGTTTAAAGACGAGTTGTTCGGGTTTACTGCGCAGCCTACGAAGAAGATCTTGTGGAACGTTAACTATTACCTCGGTCAGGATCATCCTGATCGTCAAGTAGCTACAAATTGCACAACACCTGTACAGCCGGGGTTATGCTTCCAAGCGATCACCCCTGCGCCCGATGGGAAGATACACATCTTCGACAGCTATGTGACCTGGAATGCAACGCCAAAGCTGACGTTCTCGCTGGAGGGCGACTACGTCATTGAGCGTGAATGGGCACATGCGGAGCCGGTAGAGTCTTCGGCTCCATCGCATGTCGATGGCGGGGCTGCCTATGCGCGTTACCAACTGACACCGAAGATGGCGTTGGGGGGACGGACGGAGTATCTGTCCGATCGCGGCGGCTTGTTCAGTGGGACCACTCAAGCGTTGAAAGAGTTCACCGGAACCTATGAGTACAAATTTGGCGAGGGCTTCCTGGCGCGCGCGGAGTATCGAAGGGACTGGAGCAATGTTCCGTACTTTTTGACGAACAAGCCTGGAGTGCTAACGGCTGATCAGCCCACGATGACGGTGGGCATGGTGTGGTGGGTCGGTGGCAAGCAGGGGGCCTGGTGAGTTTTGCTTCACAACCAGCTCGGCCGAAGTTCTAGCTGTATTTGAGCCAGCGCAGGAGTTCGGGGAGGTTGGGCTTTTTGCCGTACATCAGAATCCCGACGCGATAGATGCGGCTGGCGACCCAGAGAATGCTGACTATGGTGAGACTCATCAGAACGAAGGAGAGGCCAATCTGCCAGGGTGGCACGGTGGTGAGCGAGATGCGGAAGTTCATCAGCAAAGGACTGCAGAACGGAATCAGTGACACGATCTGCGCCAGGGTCGAATCAGGGGCGCGAGTGATGACAAAGATCATCAAGAAACAAAAAGCCAGAGGCAGGACGAGGAACATGTTTAGTTGCTGCAACTCTTGTTCGGAGTTGGTAATCGCGCCCAGGGCGGCCGCGATGCTCGAGTAGACCAGAAACCCGAAGATGAAATAGATGACGAAGAAGAAGATTTGCGTCGCGCTGATGGGAGCGTGGCCTGCTCCGATCAGATTGGTCGCGAAGGGGGTTGCGCCGAGCGCCGCTGCAGCAAGCATCCATACTGCGACTTGAGTGATGCCTACAGAACCGACGCCAAGAATCTTGCCGGCAAGCATCTCGTCGGGCTTGATCGTCGAGAGCATCACCTCGAAGACGCGGCTGGTCTTCTCTTCGATGATGGAGCGTGCAGTGTTCATGCCGTAGAGCATGATGACCATATACATGAGGAAGAAGAGGAGATAGGCGGCACCAAAGGCAGTGCGGCTGTCTCCGGTCTTGCTCGTGTCAATGACAACTGGAGCCATGAGCGCGTCGATGTCGGAAGCGCCCATTCCCTGTCGGGTAAGCCCTTCGCGAGTGATGACGTTTTTGATGGCGGTGGAAAGATCGTCTTCCGTCGTGATGTCGCCTGCCGAGCGTGGGACGTAGCTGAAAGCTGGGCGCGTGTTGCCCTGCGACGGGGGTGTAATCCAGAGATAGCCGGTAAGATCGCCGTGCTTGCTGGCCAGATTCTGATCGAGAGTGGCGCGAGTGTCGTCATTTGAGGTTGATGGGGCGAGGAGGTCGACCGTCATACTGCTGTTTTTCCCGGTCAAAAGCTCATGCTTTAGATCAGAAGCAAAGTTGGCGTCGGAAGAGACGATGGCGATGTGCGCAGAAGATTTTGTGCGCGATGCGAGATACCCGCTGCCGAAGACAAAGCCACCCATGAGGAGCGGAATAAGAATGGTAGCGACAAGGAACGCCTTGGTGCGAATGCGCTCCAGATACTCGCGCCTGGCGATGAGCCAGATGTTATGCATTGACGTGAACTCCTGCAGGCTGCGATGCCTGCGATGTTTCGGTTACCTTCTCGATGAAGATCTCTTCAAGCGTCGGCTCCATGACTTCGAAGCGAGTAACGCGGGCTTTGACGATTGCCGCGGCGAGGAGCGCCTGCGCGTCGGCGCCTTCCTTGAGACGGATCTCGGCGTGGCCACCGTAGTTCTTTGCTGAATGGATGGTCGGGTGATTGAGAAAGGAGTCATCGCCGGTGAAGTTGATGAGAACGCGGTTGACGGGATAGCGAGACTTGATCTCACGCATGGAGCCCGAAAGCACGAGATGGCTGTTGTGAATGAGGCAGATGTTGTCGCAGAGCTTTTCGACCTGATCCATGCGGTGGGTGGAGAAGAGGATGGTGCGGCCTTGTTTGCGAAGGTCGACAAGGGTGTCCATGAGGAGGACGGCATTGACCGGATCCAGGCCGCTGAATGGCTCGTCCATGATGATGAGTTCGGGCTCGTGGAGAAGTGTGGAGATGAACTGGATCTTTTGTTGCATCCCCTTGGAGAGTTCTTCGGTCTTCTTGTGGATCGCCTCCGTGATCTGCAGCTTTTCGCACCATACATGGGCACGCTTCGAAGCAGTCGAAGCGTCGAGGCCGTGGAGCTGGCCGAGGAAGATGAGTTGCTCCATCACCTTCATTTTTTTGTAAAGGCCGCGCTCTTCGGGCAGGTAGCCGACGCGTTTGAGAAGGCTGCGATGAAACGGTTGCCCGAAGAGACTGATGGTTCCGGAGTCGGGGACCGTGATGCCGATGATCATGCGGATGGAGGAGGTTTTGCCTGAGCCGTTGGGGCCGAGGAGGCCGAACATGCTGCCGGGTTCGATGGTGAAGCTGAGGTCGGCTACGGCGA
>CAZZZG010000123.1:0-11737 GCA_964658525.1 uncultured Edaphobacter sp. | reverse complement strand
AGGTCCATGTACTCGCAAGGGTGTGGGGGTTCGAGTCCCCCCTTCGGCACCAAAGTTTCAATCTCGGTCGCATGCAGGCAGTTGATAGCTGCCAACGGCGATCGGGCGCGGGTTAAACCCAGGACTATGCCTACTCAGCTCGATCAGATTCTTGCGCACACGCTTCTCGAGGTAACGGCTCGTAAAGCGGTCGCGGACTTTGGATTGCTCGAGAGCATGGCTGCCGCCCACACCCCGCGCGGCTTTCGTGCCGGCCTTCAGGCCGCGGCAAAGAGCGGGCCCGCAATCATCGCCGAGATCAAAAAGGCTTCTCCCTCGAAGGGCCTCATTCGCAGCGACTTTCATCCCGCCACCCTCGCGAAGACCTTCGAGGCCTCCGGCGCTGCCGCTCTCTCTGTCCTCACTGACGAGGAGTTCTTCCAGGGCTCGCTCGCTTATCTGCAACAGGCCTCTGGAGTCGTAACGATCCCCTGCCTTCGCAAGGACTTCATCCTCGATCCCTTTCAGATCCTCGAAGCCCGCGCCTACGGTGCCGATGCGATTCTGCTCATTGTCTCCGCGCACACCGATAAATCGCTCAGCGACTTGCGTGACGAAGCAAACTCTCGCGGACTCGACGTCCTCTGCGAAACGCACAACCGCGAAGAGATGGAGCGCGCCATCGCGCTCGGCTTCGATCTGATCGGCGTCAACAGCCGCGATCTACGCACCTTTTCCGTGCGCACCGAAGTTTTCTTCGAACTCGCCGCATCGACACCGAAAGAAGTCGTCACCGTGGCCGAGAGCGGCATACGCACCGCCGAAGACATCGCCAGCCTTCGCGCCGCTGGATACGACGCCTTCCTCATCGGCGAGACACTGATGCGGCAACCCGACCCTGCGGCTGCGCTCGCAACCCTTCTGGATCGTGCGTACTCCTCCGACATCTAATCCATAAGTCCGTCAGAGACCGACACCATCATGTGGATCAAAATCTGCGCCAATACGAATCTTGACGACGCAAAACTTGCTGCCGATCTCGGCGCCGATGCACTCGGCTTCGTCTTTGCGCCCAGCCCACGTCGTGTCACCTCCGCAGAGGTCGCAAAGATCACGCCGCATCTTCCAGCCAACGTCGAACGCGTAGGCGTCTTCCAGTCGCTCGATGCCTACGAGATCGCCCGCGCCTCCCATGAAGCCGGTCTCACCGCAGTGCAACTCCATAGCGGCGTCGACTTCGCACTCCTGCAGCGCCTGCACAAACTCTTCGCCGGGCAGGTCTCGCTGATCCAGACCATTCACTGGCAGGTTGATGGCGACGAAGCGAACGCCGCCATCGTAGCGGGACAATTGCGCCGAATCACGGCAGATGGTTTCGTCGACCGTGTCCTGATCGATTCGAAGGTAGGAACGGCGCTGGGAGGCACCGGCATCTCCTTCGACTGGGACGCGGCGCGAACTACCCTGGCTGAAGTCGCACCTGAACTCAAACTGATCGTCGCAGGTGGCCTCCGCCCAGAAAACGTAGCAGAGGCAATACAGAGACTCAATCCCTGGGGAGTAGATGTTGCAAGTGGTGTGGAGTCTGAGCCCGGTCGGAAGAGTCCCGAAAAACTCGCTGCGTTTATCAGAAAGGCGCGGGAGTCGAAGGTTGACTCGATCTAACCTCAGGCGCTTAGCGCTGAGTACGAACGATTAGGCGTGGTGTGCGAAGGAATGTTGAACGTGAGCCTTCGGAGCGCGATCGTGAATCATCGACGGACGCTGATGTGCACTCGTTGTCCGTGGCCGTGCCGAAGCCAAAGCAGGAGCTAAAGCGAGAAGCAATGCGATAGAGATTTTCAGTTTCATGAGACAACCTTTCTACGCATACATAGGACGCGTAGAAACCGCTCTCGGATTCATATTTCCGCTGCGAATCACCACAGGAGCAGGGTATATGAACATACAACGAAAGCGGAATCAGCCCCAGTGTCGCAGCAAAACAACTGGGGTCTCATGAACTTTGCTTGAAAGGTGTCTGCGGCTTTATTGTGCAACTGGTTATTAGTCTTGCGGCGTCCCCGCCTTCAACTCCCTCACCAGAAACGCATACTGATCAACAGTCGCTTCAATTCTCTTGCTGAGCGGCATACCCGCACCATGGCCGGCCCGGGTCTCGATCCGGATAAGGATCGGATTCGTACCGCCCTGTGCCGCCTGCAGGGCTGCCGTGTACTTGAAGCTGTGCGCAGGGTAGACGCGATCGTCGTGATCCCCTGTCGTGATCAGTGTCGGCGGATACGCAGTGCCAGTCTGGATATTGTGTAACGGAGAATATCTGTAGATCGCAGCAAACTCATCCGCACTCTCCGACGGCGAACCGTACTCCTCCTTCCACGCCCAGCCAATCGTGAACTTATCGAAGCGCAGCATATCCATGACGCCCACCTGCGCAACGACAGCGCCGAAGAGGTCCGGCCGTTGCAACTCGCAGGCCGCGACCAGAAGACCACCATTACTTCCGCCAGAGATAGCGAGCTTTTTCGCCGAGGTGTACTTGTTTGCGATCAACCATTCAGCCGCAGCGATAAAGTCGTCGAAGACGTTCTGCTTCTTCAGGCGAGTTCCAGCTTCATGCCACGCCTCGCCATACTCTCCGCCGCCCCGCAGGCTTGGCTGTGCATAGATACCGCCCATCTCCATCCACATCACGTGCGCAGAAGAAAACTCCGGCAGCAAAGGTACATTGAAGCCGCCATACGCATAGAGAAGAGTCGGCGCTGAGCCATCGAGCACAAGACCCTTCTTATGGCTTAGGAACATTGGAACGCGCGTGCCGTCTTTGCTGGTATAGAAGATCTGCGTCGTCTCGTAGAGCGCGGGATCGAACAGGAGCTTCGGTTGCCGAAACAAAGTCGACTGCCGCGTCTTCATATTGAGCCGATAGATCGTCCCCGGAGTAGTGAAGTTGGTGAACTGGTAGAAAGTCTCGGTATCCTCCCGCAGACCGCCGAACCCATAGGCCGTACCAATCGCCGGCAGCTTCAGTCGCTCGATCAATTGCCCATCAAGACTATGAAGCTCGATGAGGCTCTGGGCGTCCGCAAGATAGCTGGCGATGAATGTGTTGTCGATGATCGAAATGTCGCTCAGCTTGTTTTTGCTCTCGGGGATCACGGTCTTCCAGTGTTCACGCTGAGGATGATTCAGATCGATCGAAATCACCTTACCGTTAGGTGCTTCAAGTGTGGTCAGGAACCAGAAAAGACTGCCGTCGTTGTTGATTGGAGAGTACGTTGCGTCCGCGGTAGGGATCAGCCGTACGATCGGCGAATCAGATTCCTGAAGATCCTTGACGGCGATTTCATTGTTGGGGCTGGTGCCCTTCGACTGATACAGCACCAGGTATCGTCCATCGTCGGTTACATTTGCGCCCAGGTTCAGTTCCTTGTCGTCGGGACGATCAAAGATCAGCTTGTCTTCGCTCTGCGGCGTGCCGAGCTTATGAAAGAAGACCTTGTGAAAATAATTTGCTGCCTTCAGCGCTTCGGCTTCGGGCGCGTCGTAACCCTGGTAGAAGAAACCACTGCCATCCTTCAGCCACGCGGCGCCGCTGAACTTCGACCACTCGACGATATCAGGTAGATCCTTGCCGCTCGCAACGTCGCGCACGTGCCACTTCACCCAGTCACTGCCCGCATCCGCAATAGAATAGGCGGCTAACGACCCATCGTCGGCGATGCTCAGGCCGCTGATCGCGACCGTGCCGTCCGCCGAGAAGGTGTTCGGATCAAGCAGCACCTTCGGCTCGCCCTCGAGCCCCTCCTGCCAGTAGATGACGTTCTGATTCTGCAACCCGCTGTTGTGCGAGTAGAAATACCTGGTGCCACGCCGCGCGGGAGCCGTGTATCGCTCGAAGTTGATCAGCTCCATCAGCCGCTTCTGCATTGCTTCGCGAGAAGGAACCTCAGCAAGGTAGCTTTGTGTCAGCTCGTTTTCGGCGTCGACCCATGTCTTCAACTCGGCCGAATCGACATCCTCCATCCAACGGTACGGATCGCTGACCGTAGTGCCGAAGTAGTCGTCGGTCTGCTCGACTTTACGAGCGGTCGGATAGGTGGGGGCTGAGGTCGTTTCGGGGGAGAGCGGCGCAACCGCGGAGATCATATTCATGAGAAACAACTTTCGGTCAGATTAGAGGCTTTGACTGTCACCAGTCGGACTATAGCGGACTATAGCTTAGATGAGTGAACGCGAAGTAAGTCGCGTACAAGGCGGTATTGTGTTCGCCTCGCCGACAAAAATGGGAAAGCTTCCCTCTGCACATCGAGAAGCGAAAATAAAGTCAGGAAACGTGGCACATTTTTCAGCGCCCAAAAAGTGACGGTTAAAACACCACGCCAGCCACACAATTCACCATGTTGTCACCACGATTTCACCATCACAAAACACCCCAAAATTTCAAAAATCCCCTTACAAAACCACATCTTCACCACGAATATTTTTTTTCTGACCAAGACCCAAATTCCATCCGTTTAGACTTGAAGTATGCGGACCCTTCTCCCCGTCCTCCTGTTCTGCGCCACCCTCCCGGTGCTGGCCCAGACCCCCTCCACAACGGACGATCAGAGCTACACCCTCAGAACCCAATCAAACGTCGTCCTGGTTCCCACCACCGTTCAGACCAAACACGGCGACATGATCTACGAGCTCAAACCAGAGCAGTTCGTTGTAGAAGACAACGGCGTTCCGCAGACCGTCCACGTCGACGAAGACACCGACTCCCTCGGCCTTTCGTTAGTAGTGGTCGTTCAATGCAGTCGTTCCGCCGGCTACGAATATCCCAAGCTGGGCGGCCTCGGGGCCATGATCGACGGTATAGCAGGAGACGCCCCACGCGAGGTTGCCATTGTCACTTACGGCTCCGCGCCTCTTCTGCTGGGCAAGTTCTCCAACAGCGTCGACGCCATGGCACGTGCGCTCGCGCAGCTCGAGCCCTGCGACGATCCTGACGCCTCAACGCTCGATGCCGTTGCCTATGCGACCAGGCTACTCGAAGCACGCCAGAACCACTATCGCCACGCGATCCTGCTGATCAGCGAGACACGCGATCACGGCAGTACAGCCAAGCCCGCGGAGGTTGTTGCAGCGCTGGGGCGAACGAACACTGTAGTAGACTCGGTCGCATTTGGCCCAGGAAAGACGGAAGTGATGAGCGATCTAAAGTACGGTGGCGGAAGCGGACCGATAGGGCTGTTGGTGATGGCAGTAAACGCTCTGAAGAAGAACGCGGCGCATGAGCTGGCTGCGCTATCTGGCGGCGAATACATCAACTTCACAACCCAAAGAGGCTTCGATGAAGGTCTCCACCAACTCTCGAACCATGTACATAACTACTATTTGTTGAGCTTTCAGCCCCACGCGGAGGCGAACGGGGAGCCTGCGTCAGGGATGCACAGGATACGCGTCCATATTCCGGATTATCCTGATGCGCGGGTTCGCTTTCGCGAAAGTTATTTCGCCGGCGAGTTAGATTCCACTGCGGCAAACGTCAACTGAAGCGCGATCCGTGCCGGGACAAGGGGGCTGAGATATATTCGTTGGGCGCGGTGGCACTCTCAGAAAGGGAGGATCTCAGGAGTCAGAGGCCAGGCGATCAAGCAGATCGTCGTGTGTGCCGATGAAGTGACTTCAGGCTGGCTATGGTTACTGGTTATCAGGTTGAGACCGTGGATGACCGCTTAGCGTCTCCTCGGCGTCTTGCAATGACGGCGCTTGCGCTGGTGTGTCTTGGATTTGCTGCGTTTTTACTGAACGTGCGGAGCTGGGATAACGGCGGGGTTACGATTCTATGGCCCTCGAACGGTCTTCTTTTGGGGATATTGCTGTGCAGCCGTCGAAGACAGTGGCCTGCCTTCATCGCTGTGGGTTTTGCGGTCGATCTCGGGATCAATGTGGCGATGGGGTTTGCACCCGGTATCTCTGGTTATCTTGCCGGCTGCAACATGTTGGAGGTCGGCATTGCGGCTGCGTTGATGTACCGGACAGTCTCGCCTGATCCGGATCTGACTGAGCGCAAGCAGCTGATGAGCTTGCTGCTATACGGTGTCATACTCGCGCCGGCGATCGCTTCGGTACTGGCTCAGCTGAGCACATCAAACCTCTATCTGGTGCCGAGATTTGCTGCAGCGAGGCACTGGTTTGTGGCTGACGCACTTGGTATGGCGGTCATGACGCCGCTTTACCTGTCGTTTCAGAGGCGGGAGCAGTTTCCTGGCCGATCTCGGCTTGAGGTTGCCGGGCTTCTGACATTGCTGGTCGTTGCCACGGTTGGAATCTTCTGGCAGACACGGTTTCCTCTCCTGTTCCTTCTTCTTCCCGTGCTGCTGCTGCTTGGGATTCGTCTACGGTTGGCAGGATCTGCGCTGGGGCTGTTGATTGTGTCCATAATTGGCGGCTATCTGACGATTCGAGGACGCGGCCCGGTGCCGCTGATGCGCTCGGGTTCGACCGCGGCTCACGACCTCCTTCTGCAGGTCTTCGTTGCGTTCTCGATGCTGGTGCTCTATGTCGGCGATGTTGTGATTTCGGAGCGCGAGCGGCTGCAGGTCAATTTAAAGGCAAGCGAGACGCTGTTTCGTCTTCTGGCCGAGGCGTCGAACGATGTCATCGTTCTGGCAGACCTATCCGGTGAGCGTCGATATGTTTCACCGGCCGTGACCACGGTGCTGGGGTGGGAGCCGGAGGAGCTGTTAGGTCCAGCTCGCGTTCAGATCGCTCATCCTGACGATGTCGAAGCTTTGGAGGATTTGATGCGGGCCTGCCGTCGGGGAGAGCCGGTTGATGCGTTGATCTATCGATGCGCGAGGAAGGATGGAAGCTATGTCTGGATGGAGGCCAGCATTCGGCTCTATCACGACGAGACCACGTGGGAGCCTATTGGTTTCGTCAACGTCGTCCGAGACGTGACTGCTCGTAAGACTGCCGAGGAAGAGCTGAATCGTGCCTTCCGACTGGTCGAGAATCTTGCGATGGTAGATGGTCTTACCGGTGTGGCCAACCGGCGGCAATTCGAAGAAAAGATGAACCAAGAGTGGAAGAGGGCGATGCGCGATGGCTCGCTGCTCTCCGTATTGATGATCGATGTCGATCATTTCAAACCGTACAACGATCTGTATGGGCATCTGATGGGGGACAGTTGCCTGCGCCAGATTGCAACAACGGCCCAAGGAGTGCTTCACCGCTCCTCTGATCTATTCGCCCGGTACGGGGGCGAGGAGTTTGTAGCGGTGCTGCCAAACACCGACAGCGGAGGCGCTCAGCGGGTAGCCGAACAGATTCGACGAGCAGTGGAGATGCTTGGACTCGCGCACACCGCCAGTCCAAGCGGGGTGGTAACGGTGAGTATCGGCTGCGCATCGATGACACTGGCACATGATTCTACGTCTACTGTGTTGGTGGATGCGGCAGATCAAGCGCTCTACCAGGCGAAATCGGCCGGAAGGAACCGGGTTCAAGTGGCTGCGACTTCTACGATTCTCGGATGATCGACCCTCCCCCTCCCCCATGGGGGTATTTTGCACGTAAGCTGTTTATAATCATTGGCTTAGCGACCTGTTGTGTCTGTAAAATATTGATTCCATGTGCTTTACCTGCAAAATATTACAAATAAAAGGGTTATTGGTTCGGGGGCTACACTCCTTCGTGGCTCAAAAGCGGTTTTCCAAATCGGGAATAAAGTTTAAGCACGATAGCCCCGGAGATTTTCCGGGGCTATCGTGCTCGTTCTATTCCATTATAGTGGGCCCGGCATAACTACTACGCCACGCGAAGTTGCAGGATTGGCGAGGGTTTTCGTTGTGATGGACCTTGACAGGCTTTCTGCCGCGGCAAACGTCTTCTGTTGCTCTAGTAAACGAGATCGGTTTGCCGTGTCCCTATCGCGTGTTTGAAAGTTTTCTAGGTGATGACTGGAAGCTGGAGGGTGGTGCCGACGGAGACTTTGTTGGGGTCTGCGATGTTGTTGGCTTTGGCGATCTCGGGGTATTTGTTGGCGCTGGCGTAGAAGAGCAGGCTGATGGCTGAGAGGGTGTCGCCGGATTTGACGGTGTAGGCCTGGGTGTCGCCGCCGGTGTTGGCGATCTCGTGGTGGAGGTCTGCGTAGGTAGGATCGGCCTTTTTGATGGCATCCCAAACGCGCTCGAGAATGACGCGGGAGGGAACGGTGCCTTTAATGTGGAGTTGTTCGCCGTCGAGATCGACTGCATCGAGGGTGGCGCCGTAGGGGGCGAACTTCTGCAGGGCATCAATGACACCGGCGTACTTCTGCTTCAAAGCGTTGAGATCTGCCATGGCGTAGCTCTCCTTTGTCAGTTTGACTGACTGTTGTGTGATGCAATTTGGAGGGAGAACGCGGGGGCCCATTGCGCTCTTCGGAGATCATGCCCGGTTGCTGGCGGGCTAGACGAATTTGCTGAGAAGCTGCTGCGCCATGCTGCCCATGGAGCTGGTCGGAGTGGCCTGCCCGTTGGGTGCAAAGTGGTGGATGACCATTGGCAGCACGGTGGCGAGAGCTACCTGGACGACCTGAGGCGAGACGCCGGCTTTCTCTGCGGTTTTTTCGATGAGGCCGGTTCCGCCGAGGCCCTGCTGGACCTGCTCGGGAGTGGCTGTGGTGGCCTGACCTGCGCCCCAGTTGTTGACGTGCTCGGCCATTCCGTTGTTCTTGAAGGCGTCGAGAACGCCCTGAATGCCTTCAGGATGTTGGGTAAGAGCTTCGATGAAGCCACCGGCCACTTTAGCCTGATCGGTGCCGGCTGCGGCTCCAGTCTGACCGGCGAGCGACTGAATCATGTCCATAATTCCCATGTTGTTCACCTCGCACCCAATATA
The DNA here is from genome assembly GCA_964658525.1 of uncultured Edaphobacter sp. Lineage (GTDB taxonomy): Bacteria > Acidobacteriota > Terriglobia > Terriglobales > Acidobacteriaceae > Edaphobacter. The sequence continues at coordinate 2,884 of CAZZZG010000123.1, read as the reverse complement.
TGACTGATTCCTATGGAGTGCGGCGGCGAAAGGGAAATATTTATCGATTTCTTATGTAATTGAAAAAGTCGTCGGGTGCGGTTGTTGTCGATCGGACTAGGCGATTCCGAGCTCTTGGGCGGCGAGGCCGGTACCCTCGACGCGGGCCTGGATTTTGCTGAAGGCAATGTCTCGAGCGGTTGAGGTGTCATCGGCGAAGGGAGCGAAACCGCAGTCATCTGTGGTTCCGAGCTGCGCAAGCGGGAGGATGGAAGCGGCTTCAAGGACGCGGTCACGCACCTGAACCGGGGTTTCAATCTTCGGATCGATAGGATCGATGACGCCGATGAAGATGGTTTGATTTGGGTGAAGGAGCTGGTTTACGAGTTGAAGAATTCGTTTTCTGTCGGGTTCGCTGGCCATCTGCAGGTAGAAGCGCCCGACGTTCAACTGAAAGAGGTCCGGCAACAGCTTCGAGTAGTCTACGTCGGCGCTGTGGGTAGAGTCGTGGTCGCCTCCGGGACAGACGTGAACGCCGATGCGAAGGCGCTCCTCTGAAGTAAATCGTTCGAGGACTTGGTTGTTAAGCGCTATGAAGCTACGTAATAAGCCAGCTGAAGGGTCGAGCTTGAGAGAGAGCCGGGCTTCTGTGAAATCGATCTGGACGGAGTCTGCGCCGGCCTGGAGGGCGCCACGGATGTCGGCGGCGGCTTCGTCGATGAGGTCGGCTAAAAATTCTTCGCGAGGATAGCCGGAGATGCCTGCTGGTGGATAGAGCAGGCTCAGCGCAGAGGCGGAGATGACGGCTTGTTTAATTGGAGAGCGGGTGTAGTGGCGAGCTGCTTTGAGATAGCCGGCAGCGTGGACGCCGTAGCCAAAGGGACCTGATGTGAGGCGAGGAAGCTGACGGACATGCCCGTCGGCGAAGGGAATTTCGACTCCGTCTGGAGCGAGATTGGTGAGTCCGGAGAGAGGATAGGTCGCGAAGCTGGGCTTGGTCTGCTCGCCGTCGGTGGTGATGGGGGAGCCGGTTTGCTCAAATCGCTGGATCGTGTCACGGAGTGCTTCAGCGTTGGCTGCTTCGAGTGCTTCGCTGCTTACTTTTTTGTTGTGGAAGGCGATGATAGTTTCGATCAGTGCAGGTGGACGGGGGATGCTGCCGATGGGTTCAGTGGGAATCGCCATACGGGGGAGCATATCGTTTTGAGATTCGGGGGAATATCCATCAATAGATTGATCTTGATGTTTTCTAGCGGCGGGAGTCCCAGGTGATGCAGTTCTTGGTGGGGTCGGTGGTGTTGAGCGCCTGGCAGCTGGCGACACTGGTGACTTGAGGGGTTTTGCCGCCGAAGGTTGTCAGTTTGGGTGGACCGAGCACGCCGAGGGTGGGGGCGTCCCAGGAGGTTGCGGTGAGGCTGCCGTGTTTGAAGGTGAAGACCAGCGGCTGGGGGACGGGTTTGTCGCCGGCGGGGTCGTAGGTGAGGGTGACCTGCTTTTTGTCGCGCTTCCAGTGGGCGTGCCAGGTTTGGGGGTCCTTGTCATGCCACTTCTGCTGAAGGATGGCGGTGCCGTCGGCGGCGAACTCGATGAGGAGGACTCGATGGACGTCTTGAGAGATGCCACCGCTGCCGGAGTAGAAGCCGTTCAACTTGTCGGCATGGACCGGGTAGGAGAGAGTTGCGAGTAGCAGGGCAAGGGCTACGATGGCGCGTAGGCGAAGACGGAGGCGCATGGCAGCCATCGTACACAATGAGGGCGGACGATTTTCAAGGGGCGATGGAACGGGATAGACTTAGCGGTATGAGCGATCAGAAGAAGACTGCAATTTCTACGAAAGAGGCTCCGGCGGCGATTGGGCCTTATTCTCAGGCGGTGCGGGTGGGCGATATGCTGTTTGCGTCTGGGCAAGTGGGGCTGGAGCCTGCGACCGGGCAGATGGTTGCCGGTGGAATTACGGAGCAGACAGTTCGGGCGCTGGAGAACGTGAAGGCGGTGTTGGCGCAGGCTGGACTGGACTTGAGCCATGTGGTGAAGACGACTGTGTTTTTGAAGTCAATGGGCGACTTTGCGGCGATGAACGAGATTTATGCGAAGTATCTGGCGCCGGAGGGGGTGGTGGCACCGGCACGATCGACAGTGGCAGCCGCAGGTTTGCCGAAGGATGCGCTGGTGGAGATCGAAGTAATCGCCAAGGGTGGCGCGTGAAACTTACTGGGCGGATGGGGATCTAATTGATTGGACGACAGGAGGTTTGAGTAATGGCCGAAGCGACAAAGGTACAGAAGGTTCATAAGACGGAGGCAGAGTGGCGCGAGCTGCTGACTCCGGAGCAGTTTCATGTGATGCGTGAGGGTGGTACGGAGCGGCCTTTTACCGGGGCGCTGGTGAATAACCATGAGGACGGGGTTTATCACTGCGGGGCGTGTAATGCGCCACTGTTTACCTCGGATAAGAAGTTCGAGTCCGGGAGCGGATGGCCGAGTTTTTGGAACCCGGTTTCGCCGGATGCGATTGTTTCGATTGAAGATAATTCGCTGGGGATGAGGCGGGTCGAGGTGCAGTGCGCGACCTGCGGGGCTCACCTAGGGCATGTTTTCCCGGATGGGCCAAAGCCTACGGGATTGCGGTATTGCATCAATAGCGCTTCACTGGGATTTGAGAAGAAGTAAATCGCATAGAAAAACAGGAAAAGCCCCAGCCGGCAACGACGCGGCTGGGGCGTTCTATTTCTGGAGATTAGAGGCTGTTAGCCTTTGACGACTTTGCCGGTCTTGATGCAGCTGGTGCAGACGCGCATGCGCTTGCTTGCGCCGTTGACCTGGGCTTTGACGGCCTGAAGGTTCACGTTCCAACGACGACGGGTGGTGTTGTGGGCGTGAGAGATGTTGTTGCCGAACTGCGGGCC
>CAZZZG010000122.1:0-11830 GCA_964658525.1 uncultured Edaphobacter sp. | reverse complement strand
TGCCGACGGCTCCTGCGACGAGGCCGAGGACTGCGAACTCGATGGAAAAGACGGTGGCGATGCGTGCGCGGGTGGCGCCGAGGGTTTTGAGGACGACGACTTCGCGTATGCGGCGGTAGCGAGTTCCGGCGATCGAGCTGGCCAAAATGACGATGCCGGCGAAGATGGAAAATGCAGCGAGAAATTGGATGACGTAGGTAATTTGCATGACAACCGCTCTTACGGTTTCCAGGGCCTGGGCGACGTTGATTACGGTGACGGTGGGGAAGGAGCGGTAGAGAGCGCGCTGGAGATCACCGACGTGGTTGGGATCGGCATGGACGCCGCCGTACCAGACGACCGGCAGGCCAGCGAGTGCGGGCTGTGGCAGGATAAACTCCGCGCGGGAGTAGGCGTGCTGGCCGTCGGACTTCGTGAGAGCTACGACCGTCGCGATGAACTGCGTGTCCTGCGCGGCGAATGTGATGTGTGAACCGACGTGGACGCCGAGCCGGTCGGCCTGGCGCTTCTCGATGGCGACGACCGGGCGTTTTTCGTCTGCGGGCCACCAGTTCCCTTCTACTGTCTTGGTTCCTGGAGGTGAGGTGGAAGACCAGGTGAGGCTGATGGAGCGGAGCATTCGCTTGGGGAAGTTCTTCAGCTTTGCCTCGTTTGCCGGGACGCCGTCGATTTCGACGATGCGGGATGAGACGACGGGGAGGAGTTCGGGCGGTGCGGTTACGCTTGGTTGGGATTTGAGCAGAGTGCGAATGCCTGCGACTTCGTCGTTGGTGATGTCGATGAGGAAGACGTTGGGCAGATTGGGGGCGGCTGAGACGTGGAGTTCTGAGACAACCGCTTGCTGGACTAGATAGACGGTCATGATCTGCATGACGCCCAAGCCTAATGCGGCGAGGAGAGCGGCTGAGGGGTTGCCGGGGCGATAGAGGTTGGCGAGGCCGTGGCGAAGCGAGGATGGAAGGTGGAGACGGGTCTTTGTGAGGAAGAAGCGGAGGCCCGCGAGGACGCCCACTGAGGCGAGCAAAAGCACGGCAAGGACGGCGACCAGACCGAATGAGAAGATCTCGCCAACTACCAGTGAATCGCTGAGTGTGGTTGCTATGGCTGCTAGTCCTGCAAGAATGAGGATTGCAGCGGCGACTTGAGCGAGATTTTTTGTGATCTTGCGCCAGGCCGCTGTTACAAAGGGGTCGTCGTTGTCTTCGACAGCTCGGCGGAGAATCAGGATGGGACGCACGCCGCGGATATCGAGGAGCGGGGGAAGGGTGAAAAGAAGTGTAGTGAGAAGGCCGGCGGCTAAGCCGGTGATGACGGTGCGAGATTGAAGGTTGAACTCGGTGTCGACGTGGATGAGGCGGGCCAGGAGGTGGGGGAAACTGAGCTGCACGGCGACGCCGAGAGCTACTCCTAATAGGCCTCCGGCGAGGCCGAGGAGAAGCGTCTGAAGGAGGTAGATTTTGATGATCTGGCCGGAGCGTGCGCCGAGAGACTTCATGATGGCGATGGTGTCGAGGCGCTGCTGGAGATGGGCTCGCATGGCCATAGCGACTCCGATTGCTCCGAGAACGAGAGCTACCAGACTCATGAGGGAGAGGAGGCTGGTGGCGCGATCGAGGCCCTGTGTGAGCGCTGGATTGGTCTCGCGGTAGTCGATGACTTGTGATTCGGGCAGGATTTTTTCGAGGTGCAGCTTGAGGTCGGCTACGGCTTTATCGGAGATGGGTGCTCCGTTGGCGGGTTTGGGAACTTTGAAGAGATAGCGCTGGCCGGCGTGGCTTCCGGGGGCGAGTAGGCCGCTGGCTTCAAGGCCTTCGCGCGAGATGATGACCCGCGGGCCTGCTGCGAAACTTCCTGATAGGCGGTCTGGTTCGTTCACTACGACCGACGCGATTCGAAAGAACTGCGTGCCGATCTTGAGTTGGTCGCCTACTTTGAGATTCAACCGCACGAGAAGATCGTCCGCTACGGCTACGGTGTTTGAAGTCAGTACGTTTTTTAGTTGGGCGGTGGGGGCTAGTTCGACCTGTCCGTAGAAGGGGTACATCGTGGGGTCGACTGACTTGAGCGAAACCAATAGTGGGTCGAGAGTCCTTGCCGAAGACGCCATCGAGAGGAGTTCGGTGACAGGCGTGATCTGGACGCCGGTTGCGGCGATTTCGTCGAGTGCCTTCTGCTGGTCGGGCGTTGGCTGCTGAAACATTCTTGCAGAGAGGTCGGCAGCCATGATGGCGCGGGCACGATTGAGCAGAGTGCTTCGGAAGGATGAGGAGAAGCCACGCACTCCGGTGAGCGCGGCGACGCCGATTGCTACCGAGAGGATGACGAAGAAAAACTTTCCGCGGGAAGAGTGCATCTCGCGAGCAGCGATCTTTGCGGCGGAACGATAGGAGAGAGTGGCCATTAGCCTTCAGTGAGGGCGGCTTCGTGAGAAGCGTCGGCCGGGGTGGGGTTGATTTCGTCGGCGATGATGAGCCCATCACGAAGTGTGATTCGCCGGTTCGCGTAGGAGGCCAATACCGGGTCGTGGGTTACGAGGACGAGTGTCGTGCCTTCGGTGCGATTGAGGTTGAGAAGAAGCTCCAACACGTGGGCGCCGTTGGTGGTGTCGAGATTTCCTGTGGGTTCGTCGGCGAGGACGATGGGAGGGCGGAGGATGAAAGCTCGTGCCAGCGCTACTCGCTGCTGCTCGCCGCCGGATAGCTGGACGGGATAGTGATCCATGCGGTCGGCGAGGCCGACGCTTGAGAGCAGGTCGCGTGCGCGGGCGAGTCCGTTTTCTTTTGTGTCGATGTTCAATTCGTGCGGGAGCAGGACGTTTTCGAGGGCCGTGAGAGTGGGGATCAGTTGATAGGACTGAAAGACGAATCCGATGGTTTTTCCGCGGACCTGGGCTAACTTGTCCTCCGGAAGATAGCTGATCTCGGCGCCGTTGAGGCGGACGCTGCCCGCGCTTGGAGTATCAAGGCCTGCCAGCAGACCGAGGAGAGTGGACTTTCCGCTGCCGCTCGAGCCCATGATTGCGGCGAACTGACCTTTCGGAACTGTGAAGTCCAGTCCTTTGAGAATGTCGACGGTTCGGGGGCCGTTGCGGATCGACTTGCGGAGATCTTTCACAGCGATCATGGGAGTTTGGTATGTCAACTTTCGGGGACTCTCCTTCTTCGACAACGGTTTTGTTACTTTGTAGAGATGCGGAGAACAGTGTCTGGAGTCATTTTATCGGTCTTCTCACTCCTGATAACGGCGCTTTCGCTGAGTGGCTGCCGGTCCGAGAAGGCAACGAAGCCTGCCGAGACCGTGGACTCGGGCCAAACTGTCTCAGAAAATGAGGCTCCTGTCGCGCCGCCTCCGACCGCACAAAGCGCGGCGACGGACAAGAGACCGGTGGTGGTTTGCTTCGGCGACAGCCTGACGGCGGGTTATGGGACTGAACTCGGGCAGAGCTATCCTGACTATCTTCAGACGGATCTGAATGCGGAAGGATATAACTACCGGGTCGTCAACGAGGGCATTAGCGGGAATACGACGAAGGATGGCGTTGAGCGTCTGGAAGAAGTGCTCGCGCTGAAACCGGTGGTAGTGGTAGTGGAGTTCGGTGGGAATGACGGGCTGCGTGGGCTGCGCATTGAAGATTCACGCACAAATCTGGACAAAATTGTTGGCACGCTCAAGGCGAGTGGAACGAAGGTGGTGCTCGCTGGAATTACTCTTCCGCCGGACTATGGTCCCGATTACATCAAGCAATTCAACGATACTTACGCCATGCTTGCGGCGAAGTATCATGTACCTCTTTTGCCGTTTCTGCTGAAGGGCGTCTTCGGCGTTAACGGCATGATGCAGGCTGATAGGACTCATGCGACGAGCGCGGGAAATCAGGTTGTGGCGAAGAATGTTCTTCCGTTGGTTACGCCACTGCTGAAGAAGTGATCTCGCATCTGAGCCCTTAACCGAGGACGACGATGGGCTGCATCAGGGTGCCGGCGACGCGGCGTGTGATTGCGAGCAGGTCAGTGGGAGAGGTGAATACTTTGACCAGTGGGGCCTGGGAGAAGTCGGGCAGGTTGACCTGCATTCCGTTTCGCAGCCGCCCCGCCATTTGATCGTCTACGGTGACCGAAGGCATCTCGGGGAGCAGGGTGCGGGGGTGAGGCAGGAGCGCTTCGATTTCGGCGAAGGTGGCACTTTTGAGTTGATCGATCGTGATGGCGTGGTCGAGAACGAATGCTCCGGCACGGGTTCGGCGCAGGCTGGAGAGGTGAGCTCCGCAGTCAGCGAGTTGGCCGAGTTCGTGCGCCACGGAGCGCACGTAGCCGCCAGCAGAGACGGACATGACGAAAGATGCGGTGTCGCCTTCGAGAGAAGTTAGCTCAAAGTTGTGGATGGTGATGCGGGCGGGTTTTACGGCTACTTCTGCTCCGGCGCGCGCCAGTTTATGTGCGGCGACTCCGTTGATTTTCTTTGCAGAGAAGACAGGTGGGATTTGGTCTAACTCTCCGTGAAACTTGCGGCTTAGGGTTTGAAGCTGTTCGAGGGTGTGGTTCAACGGAAGGGGTTCGGATGCGGGGACTCCGTCTGCATCGAAGCTGTCGGTGGCGAAGCCGAAGCGGATGTGGCCGGTGTAGTGTTTGTCTGCCTGTCCGAAGAACTGAGCAAGGCGCGTGTAGCGGCCTAGAAGGAGTGGCAGAACACCTGTGGCCATGGGGTCGAGAGTGCCGAGGTGGCCGATTGATTTTTCGCCAGTGGCTCGGCGGACGATGGCGACTACGTCATGCGAGGTGATGCCGGAGGGTTTATCGAGGACGAGGAGACCATTCATGCAGTCTCCAGTTTAGCCGCTAGAAGCTGTTTCCCTGCCTGCGGACGAGCGAAAGGAATTCATTGCGCGTCTGGAGTTGGGTCTTGAAGACCCCGAGCATTGCGGAGGTTACCGTTGAGGAGTGTTGCTTTTCAACGCCGCGCATCATCATGCAGAGATGCTGAGCTTCGAGGATGACGGCTACTCCCTGGGGGTGAATGGCGTCGGTGATGGCTTCGCCGATCTGGCGGGTGAGGCGTTCCTGCACCTGGAGTCGCCGCGAGAAAACGTCGACGAGCCGGGGGATTTTGCTGAGTCCGATGACTTTGCCGTTGGGGACGTAGGCGATGTGAGCTTTTCCGAAGAAGGGCAGGAGATGATGCTCGCACTGGGAGAAGAATTCGATGTCTTTAACGATGACCATCTCGTCGTAGTCGACGTCGAAGAGAGCTTCGTGGAGAACCTCGGTCACATTCATCGTGTAGCCGCGGGTGAGGAATGCCATGGACTTTTCCATGCGCTCGGGTGTGCGGAGGAGTCCGTCGCGTGTGGGGTCTTCGCCGATGCGGAGAAGTAGTTCGCGATAGAGATCCTGCGTTGAAATAGTGTCGAGTGATGGTGCGTCGAGGACGGCCGGGGTAAGTGGCATAGGTTGGGCCTTTCTTTAGATCGTGCCTGGCGTTGGGGTTGCGTCGCCGGCGTAGTCGAACGAGTTGTTGCTGGTCTCCTCAACGTGAACCCGCTCAAGATGAGCCGCGGGAAAGTTTTGGAAGATCCGATAGATCTCGATGCTTAGATTTTCTGTTGTAGAGACGGTGTTGGTAAAGCAGTCGAGAGTGTTGAGGTTGGTATGGTCGAACCTGGCGAGGAGATTTGTTTGTGCGAACGCATCAAGATCGGCGAGATTGCAGACCATTCCGGTGGCAGGATCTACCTGGCCGCTTAGCGTGACCTGCACGGTGTAGTTGTGGCCATGGCCATGAGGGTTGTTGCATTTGCCGAAGACGGCTTGGTTCGTCGCCGCGTCGTACGCGTCGGTATGAAGGCGGTGCGAGGCGCTGAAGTGGTAGCGGCGATTGAGGTGTGCTTTCATAGCTCACCATAGTAGTCCGCGAAGAGATCGGGCATCTCGTAGACACGGACGCGGTGCAGCTTTGCGTGGGGGATTTTGTTGTCGAGACGCTGCCAGATCGCGATTGCGATGTTCTCTGTCGTCGGGATCGCGGTTTTGAACTCAGGAACTTCAAGGTTCAGGTGCCGGTGGTCGTAGACGCTGACGACCTCGCGCTCGAGAATGTCCTTCAACTCTTTGAGATCGACGACGAAGCCGGTGGTGGGATCGACCGAGCCCGCGACCGTGACCTCAAGGGTGTAATTGTGCCCGTGGCCGTTGCGATTTGCACACTTGCCGAAGACGCGTTGATTCTCCTCAGGAGGCCACGCTTCATTCCAATAGAAGTGGGCAGAAGAGAATTCGGCTTTGCGAGTAAGAAAGATCATCGTTATTCCTGTGTTTAGACGTGTTTAAAAGAGGGGTGGATGCAAACCGAAGGTAACTAGGGGGCCGCGTTGTAGTTACGTCCCTTCCAGATAACAGATTTTTTGAAGCGATGATGATTGACGCTGCGAAGAAGCATGTAGATGAAAAATGGTACGCCGAGTATGGAGATTGCTACGTCAATGGCTGGGAAGTTCGAGCGAGCGACGCGGGAGTAGAAGCGCCAAAGGGTTCGAACCCAGATGAGAAGGATAACGCTTCGCTGCCATAGCTGCAGCCAGTAGAGCCCAAAGGCCGCGATGGGCAAGCCGAAGAAGAGGACGATATCGAGGACTCGCCAGAAGGCAAGGGAGACGGGCTTGGGCAGGAGGAGCGCGAGATTTTTGGTCCAGCCTTCGACCATCTCCGAGGTGGTCCGATACATGCGTGTGGAGACCGCTTCTGGGGCGTAGCGGAAGCGGATGGTGCGGGGTGGTCGCTTGATGTTCTCGGCGAGGGCGACGTCCTCGAGGATGCGATCGCCGACGGTACGATGTCCGCCGACGGAGAAGTAGGCTTCGCGTTCGACGAGGATGAACTGGCCGTTTGCGGCGGCCAGGCGGCGGGCGGGGTCGTTGACCTGTTTGGAGGGGTAGACGGAGGCCAGTTCCGAGAAGATCAGCGGCATGACGGCGTGCTGCCAGAAGCCGGTGACGATTTGGCGAGGCGAGTAGGAGAGCAGAGCGACTTTGTGGCGATCGGCTTCGCGGAGGGAGCGGGAGATGTCGTTGGTCTCGTGGATGGTGTCTGCGTCGGTGAAGAGGAGATATTTGCCACGTGCGGCTTGAGCGCCGGCCCAGCAGGCGTTGGTCTTGCCGGTGAATCCTATGTTGGGACCCAGGTCCAGCTTAGGGGCGTCGAGGACGACGACGCCTGAGTGAGTCGCGGCGGCTTCGGTCGCTATGCTGCGGGTGTCGTCGGTTGAGTCATCGTTGACGATGATCAACTCCCACTGTTGGCCGAGGAGAAACCCGGGCTCAGACTGGCTCAGGATCGAGGCGATGCAGGCGGGCAGCGAGCGCTGCTCGTTGCGGGCTGGAATGATGACCGAAAGCTCCAGATCGGGGGATTCGTCAGAGTTCGGGAGATGCTCGGGGGACTGGTCGCTCACGACTTCGTATTATAGGAAGTGGAGCGACTTGTGCGTAGATGGTTGATGAGTGCGGCGTTGGGAACGCTATTGGTGGCGGGATGTGACCGGGGCAGCCGCCCGGGAAATATTGATAAACCCGCGCCGCAGTTTGTGATGGGCGACGGCACCCGAACTGTTGATTTGAGCAAGCTGCGTGGACGGGTGGTCGTGCTGAACCTGTGGGCGACCTGGTGCGCCCCCTGCATTGAGGAGCTGCCTAGCCTGTTGGCGCTGCAGAAACAGATGCCGGAGCTGGCGATTGTTGCTGTGAGCATGGATCAGGACCCGGATGTCTATAAGCGCTTTTTGGTGGAGCATCACGTGGATGTGCTGACGGTTCGCGACGAGGACCAGAAGGTGAATGCGCTGTATGGGACGGTACAGATTCCTGAGACATACATCATCGATAAGCAGGGTGTGTTGCGACGGAAGTTCATCGGCGCGCAGGTGTGGACCAGCCCCGAGATTACGGGCTATCTCTCGAAGATGTGAGATCGGCCGGAGTTTGTCGATTCAGCAGAGATGGCTCGCTGGTATGATCTAAGCCATGACACAGCTTGACGTTCTTTATCGCTATGGAGTTCCTCCGACTGAAGCCTCGGTCGTGGCGATGGCCAAAATGCGCGAGGTGTATGGGGTTCGCCTGGTGGCTCTGGATGAGGCGAAGAAGACGGTAAGGGTTGAATTTGACGCTACCCGCTTAACCGAGCCAGTGATCTATGAGTTGCTGCGGCGCGCAGGACTCGATATCGTCGAGACGATGCCGATGTTCGCTCCTCCTCAGCCGCCGGAGCCGGCTGTGGCTGGCTAGTTGCCGGAAGTCGGGTAATTCGTTATTTTTAGGATGTTCTTGTAACTGACTTTTCTGTTTTACGCGCCCGTAGCTCAGCTGGATAGAGCATTTGGCTTCGAACCAAAGGGTCGGGAGTTCGAATCTCTCCGGGCGCACCAGACATATCAATTTCCCAGGCCTCAAGGTCATGCGGTCACCGTGGGGAAATCGTGGGGACCGCAGATAAAGGGCGGAAATCAGGATCCGTTTCGCTTCGTTGCGGGTGTGGCCGTATCTCTCCATCAGTGTGCGGCTCCAGATCCGCACAGATGGACGCCTCACTCTGGCCAATGCTGGACACCTACCGCCATATCTGAATAGCAACGAGATCGAGATGGGAGGTTCTCCGCCGATTGGCGTTGTTCTGAGCGCGAAGTTCTTTGCTTCTCACTTCACGCTTGCGCCTGTATAAAGGGTACGTTCGAAGGTCAGAGATCACAATTAAGCCACCGGAGAATTCCCATGCGCTTACTTCTCTGGATTCTCCACCCTTGCTTTTTCTCTCGCAACGTCCATCGCCCACGCAGATACGATCACCTGGCGTGTCGACAATCGGTTCACGGTTACGGTGGCGAACCCTTGGTATCGCCAATACCTTTGTCCAATAGATTTGTCTTTGGTATTTCGTCTTCGTATTTTCCAATTGTCTCCTCGCTATCCTTTTTGGTGCTGCCGCAGGCAACGTTGCGCGGGGAGTGCCGGTCGATGCCGATGGGAATTTCTCGATGGCTTTTTTCACAAATTTCAGCGTTCACGGACAGGTCGGGCTGCTCGACTGGTACACCATATCCATTGCAATCTTCGCCGCTACCATCCTCGCTGCTCATGGTGCGACCTATCTCACCCTGAAGACGGAAGGCCCGGTCCATGATCGCAGTTCTAAATATTCAACCTATCTGTGGGCCGCGGCTGTTCCGCTCTTTCTCGCGATCTCCGTTGAGTCTCTGGTGGTCCGTCATAATGTCGTAGGACACGCGATTCACAATCCGTTTTGCTGGGCGGGAGTGTTCATTATTTTGATCGCAACCGGCACAATGATTTCTGGCCTCACAGCCCACCATGAAATGAGGGCGTTTCTTGGGTCGAATTTTATTTTAGTAGGCTTATTGACCACGGGAGGCGCTGCTATTTTCCCGGTGATGCTCTACTCAACTCTGGCGCCAGAAAATTCTATGACGGCCTATTCTGCCGCTGCGGGCAAGCAGTCGTTGCACCTCGCCTCTCTTTGGTGGCCCGTAGGGTTCGCTTTGGCTGCGGTCTATTTCGTCTTCATTTCGCGGCGCTATGCCGGAAAAGTCAGCGTAAGACGAGACACCCAGGGTTATTACTGAAGAACCGGGGTGCCTCTTGATGCCAGCTGCCTTCAAAACCGCTTTCATCCTCGGGTGCTGATTTGACTTGGCCCACTGTTCCCCATCGTCGCGTTTGAGTATTAGATCCTCGCCACGCTACTCCCGAAACAAGTGATTCAGAATTGCATTCATCAGCGGTTCGATCACCACCACGTCCGCCGGATAAGACCAGAACCCAATCAGGTATCGCACCATCTCGCTGACGCGCTTCTTCACGCCGTCGCGAAATTCCTTTTGCTCCTCGACCGACAACTGCGCCAGTTGCAACCCGTTCAGGGTACTGTCGATAGGATTCGTATGCTTGGGCGTATACCGTATCGGACCCAATTCTCCCGCTTCACTCATCACGGGATCGGTCAACACCATCCTCGCCACCATCCGTCCCCGGTCATAGTCATGCACGCGATACCGCTCATCGAAGAACCCCAGAAAGCCCGTTAGGTCCGCACCCGCCAGCAACTCCTCCGACACCGCGATTCCATAGATCCGCATATAGTCGCACTGCCCCAGATTCGCCGCCGTCTCAAACGCAAGCACTGTATCGCGAAACGCATCCGCGGCGTAGCTTCCTGCCCCCAGACTCGCAATCTCCTCCTTGTATTGGTGTTCAATGCGCCGTCTGGCCTCATCCAGACTCTCTCTTCCGATCTTCGCGACCTGCCTCGTCCCCGTGCGCGTCGGCTGAGAGAACAACACCTTCAGCAAGCCATCGGCGGTGCGCTTCAGGCTTCCGCTCTTGATCTCTCCTGAACGCAGCTTCTCTACGAGTTCGCTGGCGCGAGCGTCCATTAGAGCAATCTGCTCATTCATCTCCACCGCTGTAATCCAGTCCTGAAACTCTGACTGGCCAAGCAGTACCTTCGCCCAGCGTTTCATCATCTGAAAGTAGTCTGCATTCACCTCGCAAAAGCTCGAATCGGCGCTCGAAGTTCTCCCGTGAGGTGACACAAACAAATAGAATCGGCTGTCGTTGTACCAATGCCTGTCGATCTCATCTACGAGATTTTTAGCCATACCCAGCGGCTCGTTCTGCAAGATTCCGCCATCGGTATACGTAAACCTCGACGGATCATCAGTCCATGGTTCCAGACCGGTTTTTGCGTAGTCCGCCCGTCGGCGGTCCATCTCCTTTGCGCGAAACGCCAACGGATATGCCCCGCTTGCCACCGAAGCGTCCGCCAACTCGCGCCATACTTCTGGCTTATCGCTACCGTCCACACTCACCACTCGTGTCATCTGGTCTTCATGGCGGGTGTAGATAAACTTCCCGCAAGGCTGCATGTCATAGGCGTAGTCCACACCGTTCAGGTTCGTGAGTGTCATTCCGATAGAGATCGATCGTGCCGCGGCCATGTGCGTTATGGGAGCAGGCCACTCCCCCGTCGCATATCGTCCCAGCAACGTATCCCTTGCTATCCCCTCCACCACGTTCGACGAAAAGATCGAACGCAGAGGTGGCTCCACCTCGCCGGTCGTTTCGTCCACCGTCTTCAACAACCCATCGAGGTCGATGCGTTTTACCCACACGTTATACAGCGGATTGTCGTACGGATCGCGGAACTCATTGGCCGAGTACAACATCTTATGCGCCACAATCGCGGCCGTCATTGCACCGGCCGAAGCACCCGTCATGACATCGATAAGAATCTTCTCGTCATCCGTCACTCCCTCGGCGGAGTTATGCTGATGAATTGCATCCAGCACCTCATACAGGACACCCGCCTCGTAACTTCCCAACGACACCGCACCCGCAATCGTAATAGCAAGCCGTTTCGGCATATCTCTCCTCGCAGCAGAATTAGAGCACCCTCCCGAGCCGCCAACCATATACCTAATTGGTCATAGGGTGGTGGCTTTCGTGAGTTCACCTTTGAACTCAAGAGATTTACCGGGCGCTGTGAGTTGATCGTTATTGCACCTGGTGCTCGCGAGTCTGCTTCCGTTGGCGCCTCTGCTGCTAATAGTTATGCCCCTGAAAGACATTTTGAAGTTACTTCTGAAAAGCGGTTGCGTAGCTGGTAAAGCTTAGGTCAGGATAGTGGTGGCAGCTTGATAGAAGAGGAGAATTCCTATATCTTTAAAAGGTTGCAACCCACGCAATGTGCGCCCGTAGCTCAGTTGGATAGAGCATTTGGCTACGAACCAAAGGGTCGGAGGTTCGAATCCTTCCGGGCGCACCATT
>CAZZZG010000121.1:0-11994 GCA_964658525.1 uncultured Edaphobacter sp. | reverse complement strand
CGCCCACCTCGGCAAGCCCACCCTCCCCGAAGCCGTCATCTCCGGCTACATCGGTGACGGAGCCTCCATGCTCGTCCGTCGCGCCATCGGCGACCCCGAGGGCGACTCCACCGACGAGCAATATGTAACCAAGGCGCTCACATTTTTCCTCGACTACTACCGCATCCACAAACTCGACTACACCTACGTCTACCCCGGCGTCCTAGAAGCCCTCGAAGCCATCCGCGCTGCACATCCGGAAACACTCATGGCGGTCCTCACCAACAAACCCGTCCATCCCTCCCGCGACATCTGCGCCCACTTCGGCCTCTCCCGCTTCTTCTTCCAGAACTACGGCGGCAACAGCTTCCACACCAAAAAGCCCGACCCCCATGGCCTCGAAGCCCTCATCAAGGAAGCCTCCACCCTCGCCGGCCGCACCATCACCCCCGCCGAAATCATCATGGTCGGCGACACCGACATCGACGTCCTCACCGCCCGCAACTGCGGCGCCCGCAGCATCGGCTGCGCCTTCGGCCTCAAACCCCACTCCCTCGCCGACGCCCCGCCCGATCACCTCGCCCACTCCCCCACCGATTGGCCCTCCCTCATCACCGCCATTCCGCCGCAAAACTTTTGACGCCCTCCCGGCGGCTTGCTACCCTCATCAGCAAATGGCCACCGACCCCAACCCGCTCGCCACCACCTGCTGCATCATCGGCGGCGGCCCAGCGGGCATCATGCTGGGCTTCTTGCTCGCCCGCGCTGGCGTCAAGGTCACAGTCCTTGAAAAACACAAAGACTTCTTCCGCGACTTCCGCGGCGACACCATTCATCCCTCCACACTCGACCTCCTTCACGAGCTCGGCCTCCTGGAAAAATTCCTCACCATCCCGCACTCGCAGGTCGCCACCCTCTCCGCTATCGTAGGCGGCGAACGCTTTGCCATCGCCGACTTCTCCCACGTCCCCACCTACTGCAAGTTCATCGCCCTCATGCCCCAGTGGGACTTCCTCGACTTTCTCTCCTCCGAAGCCGCCCGCTATCCGTCCTTCACGCTTCGCATGGGTTGGGAGGCAACCGACCTCATCAATGAAAACGGAGTCACCACCGGAGTCCGCGCCAGCACACCCGACGGACCAGTCGAGATCCCCGCCACCGTAACAATCGGTTGCGACGGTCGCCACGCGATCTCCCGCGATGCCGGCCACCTCCCGCTCAACGACCAAGGCGTCCCCATTGACGTCCTCTGGCTAAAAATCGCCCGCCAACCATCCGACCCCGAAAACGCGCTCGGGTACATCAACTATGGCCGCCTCATCATCCTCATCAACCGCAACGACTACTTTCAGGTCGGCTATATCATCGCCAAAGACACCTTTCCCCAAATCCAGGAAGCCGGCATCCCTGCCTTTCAGCAGAGCATCGAGCGCATCGTTCCCTTCCTCGCCGGCCGCACTGCCGAGATCGACTCCTGGGACAAGGTCAAGCTCCTCACCATCCAGGTCAATCGCCTCCAGGAGTGGTCCTCCCCCGGCCTGCTCTGCATCGGCGACGCAGCCCACGCCATGTCTCCCGTCGGCGGCATCGGCATCAACATTGCACTTCAGGACGCCGTAGCCACCGCCAACATCCTCACCGAAGCCCTGCTCTCAAAATCCCTCACCCAACATCATCTCCGCCAGGTACAGGACTACCGCGAACCCGCCGTCCGCAGCACGCAGCGCGTCCAGGTCCTCGCCCACCGCATCCTCGACCGCGTCCTCCGCGACAACGGCCCCATCAAACCGCCGCTCGCCCTGCGCATCCTCACTCACATCCCCGGCTTCCAGAACCTCCCCGCACGCTTCGTAGGAGTAGGCCTCCAACCACAGCACATCAAAAACTTCTAGCTCTACTCAAACCCGCGATTCCAGCTCGAAATCACTCGCGTCTCCCGCTCCCACCCCATTACACTCACGCTCCCCGTTCCGAGCGCCAGCAAACTGCCGCCAGTCGCGTCCAGCCCAATCCATCGCGCCGCCAGTATCCGCAAAATGTGAGCATGCGCAAACAACGCAACCTTTCCTCCCTGCGGAGCAGCCGCCAGCGCACGAGCGATCACTCCATCCGCGCGCTCTCCCACATGCTCCACCGTCTCACCGCCAACAATCTCGTTCTTCCACACCGACCAACCCGGAATCTCCGCCTGAATCTCTTTGGTCGTCTTTCCTTCATAAATACCGTAGTCCCACTCCTTCAACCCATTCTCCACCACCGCCTGGTCTCCAAACCCCGCAATGGCACACGTCTCCCGAGCCCTCTGCATCGGGCTTTCAAACACCGCATCGAACTTCGTCCCCTTCAAATAATCCCGCAGCTCCTCTGCGCGCTTCCGCCCATGGTCGGTCAACGGGATATCCGTCCGGCTCGTATGCGCCCCACTCAAACTCCACTCCGTCTCTCCATGCCGCACCAGCCACAACTCAGTTCCCACACTCATCCCAGCCTCCATAAGTTCAAATAAATGCCGTCATCCTGAGCACCGCGAAGGATCCCTGTATTTGTCCTCTGCATCGACCTCACTCTTCGCATCCAACCCTCTCCATAAACTATCCTATAGAGATGGACTTTCAGCTCTCGACCACCTACAAGCCCCAGGGCGACCAGCCCCGCGCGATCTCCGAGCTCATCTCCGGCATCCACGCCGGAGAAAAAGATCAAGTCCTCCTCGGCGTCACCGGCTCCGGCAAAACCTTCACCATGGCCAAGGTCATCGAAGAGTTGCAACGCCCCGCTCTAATTCTCGCGCACAATAAAACCCTCGCCGCCCAGCTCTATCACGAGTTCAAAACCTTCTTCCCCAACAACGCTGTCGAATACTTCGTCTCCTACTACGACTACTACCAACCCGAAGCCTACATCCCCGCCGGCGATCTCTTCATTGAGAAAGAATCAACCATCAATGAAGAGTTGGATAAACTCCGCCTCGCCGCCACACGCAGCCTCTTCGAGCGCCGCGACGCCATCATCGTCTCCTCCGTCTCCTGCATCTACGGCCTCGGCTCGCCCGAAGCCTACTACGGCATGTTGATGCTCCTCGAAAAAGGCCAGAAGATAAAGCGCGAAGACATCACCCGCCGCCTCGTCGAAATCCTCTACGACCGCAACGACGTCGACTTCCGTCGCGGCACCTTCCGCGTCCGTGGCGACATCATCGAGGTCTATCCCACCTACGACGAAAACGCCTACCGTATAGAGCTCTTCGGCGACGAAATAGATTCACTCTCCCAGATCGATCCCCTCTTCGGCACCGTCAAACAAAAATACTCCCGCCTCCCCATCTATCCCAAATCCCACTACGTCGTCCAACCCGAGCGCAAAACCACCGCCATCGCCTCCATCCTCGAAGAGATGGAGTGGTGGGAAAAAGAATTGGAAAACCAGGGCCGCCTCGTCGAATCCCAGCGCATCCACCAGCGCACCCGCTTCGACCTCGAGATGATTAAATCCGTAGGCTTCTGCCACGGCATCGAGAACTACTCCCGCCACTTCTCAGCCCGCCTCCCCGGCGAACCCCCACCCACGCTCCTCGACTACTTCCCGCAAGACTACCTCCTCTTCATCGACGAGTCCCACGTCACCGTCCCGCAACTCCACGGCATGTGGCACGGCGACCGCAGCCGCAAGCAAAACCTAGTCGACTACGGCTTCCGCCTCCCCAGCGCAATGGACAACCGCCCCCTCCGCTTCGAAGAGTTCGAGTCTCGCACCGGCCAGATCATCTACGTCTCCGCCACACCCGGCGCCTACGAGCTCACAAAATCCGCAGGCGTAGTCGTCGAACAAATCATCCGCCCCACCGGCCTCATCGACCCCGTCGTAGAAATCCGTCCCATCAAAGGCCAGATCGACGACCTCCTCGCCGAGATCCGCGACCGCACCGCCAAAAACCAGCGCGTCCTCGTCACCACCCTCACCAAGCGCATGTCCGAAGACCTCGCCAGCTACTACACCGAAGTCGGCGTCCGCTGCCGCTACATGCACTCCGAGATCGAAACCCTCGAACGCATCAAGCTCCTCCGCGACCTCCGCAAAGGCGAGTACGACGTCCTCATCGGCATCAACCTCCTCCGCGAAGGACTCGACCTACCCGAAGTGTCCCTCGTAGCCATCCTCGACGCTGATAAAGAAGGCTTCCTCCGCTCGCAAGGCTCTCTCATCCAAACCATCGGCCGCGCGGCCCGCCACGTAGAAGGCCGCGCCATCCTCTACGCCGACAAGATGACCGACTCCATGCAGCGCGCCATCAACGAGACCGACCGCCGCCGCGAAAAGCAAGTCGCCTACAACGAAGAAAACGGCATCACTCCCGCCAGCATCATCCGCCCAATAGAGATGGGCCTCGCCGGCATCCTCAAAGCCGACTACGCCGACCTCACCGACGAAGCCGAAGGCATGCCCGACTTCTCCACCCAACAAGAACTAGACACCTACATCGGCAAACTAGAATCCGACATGCGCGAAGCCGCCAAAAAATTCGAATTCGAAAAAGCCGCCAAACTCCGCGACACAGTAAAAGAACTCCGCACCAAAGAATTCTTGTTTAGCTAGTTACAATTCAACGAGTTGAAGTTAGTTAGGAGAGATTGATGGCAGCTCCGATTCCCGCGAGCGAAGCGCTTGTAGCAAGCATTGAACGGAATTTCGAATCGAAAGATCTCGATTACAAAGAAACTTTAGTATGGTCATCCGATGATAAGAAACCGAAATGCGAATTGGTAAAAGATGTGCTTGCGATGGCAAATACGGAAGGTGGCCAAATCGTAATAGGTGTGTCAGAACTAGAAGATGGATTTCTCCTTACCGGTGTATCAGAGGCGTGTGCAGCATCAGTAGAAACATCCGAGCTATGCAGATTTGTGCAAACTTACGCCGATCCGCCAATAAATCTCCATGTTCAAAAGGTGATACATAAAGATTTGCTGTTCATTGTCATTGAAGTCCCTCGATTCACAGACACCCCGCATCTTTGCCAGAAAGATTTTCCCGGAGTTCTCCAAGATAGAACACTGTATGTGCGAACCGACAATAATGAATCCGCGCCTGTTAGGAGTTCAGCCGACTTTAGATCAGTAATCGAGCGGGCGGTAAGAAATAAATCGGAGGATCTTCTCAGCGCTATGCGGGCCATCTTGACAGACCAACCAGAGAGACAGCCAGACGAGAGTACAGAGGCGTTGACTTATTACGAAGCGCAGGTGCATTCAGCACGCGAATCGTTCATATTTTGGAATCCCAGGAAATCAAAAGGATATACGTACTTCTACGAAACCGTTTTTCGCCCAGAGGCCTTTGAACAATACCGTTATACAAATCGCGAATTGGAAAACGCAGCGTATAGCGCCACCGTGAGTTACACGGGGTGGCCATTCCTGTTCGCACATCCCAGCAGAAGGGACTGGTTGACAGAGTTGGATGAGGGTATTGAGTGCAAGATCGCTACGGAAGATTTTGCCAACAACGACATCATCGATTTTTGGAGACTTTATGCCGATGGCCTCTTTTATAAAAAGCAGCTACCCGGTCATGCAACCTCTACTCCACCAGTTTTATACGGAAGCGGTATAGTTCACCAGTTCGCCGAAGCGATTGATTGCATGTGCAGGCTCTACACGCCACTTTGCTCAACGACGGAAAGAGTCGAGCTGCGCTTCACTGTAACTGGGACTCGAAATCGAATCCATATTTGGGATACAAGCACCCCAAGAGGGGCGGATCAAGCGAGTCGCCCAAGGGTTTTCGTATCCGCGATACATTCTCTGGCCGATTGGAAGGCAGGACTTCACGATCACGTATTCGAGATGACACGAGACCTGTTGAAACAGTTCAGATTCCATCTTGAAGACGAGACGAGAGTCCGCCTCATATGCGAACAGCTCTTCTCACGTAGATTCTGACGAATTTAACCCGATGTCATTCACAGCAGGTGGGCGGCACATCCATAGAAAAGGTCCAATCGAATGATCGGGTGCCCTATCCGTACACGAATTGGAAGTAGGGATGCAAAAAAATAAAAAATCTCCACAAATAGTATGGGCAATCTCCCACAAACTCGGCAACTCTCAAAACTCCTCCCACGGCGCTTCTACTCCCGCTCCCCCGAGATCGTAGCCCGAGCCCTCCTCGGCAAGCTCCTCATCCGCGACCTCCAAGGCAAACGTCTCACCGCCCGCATCACCGAAGTCGAAGCCTACCTCGGCCTCATCGACCCGGCATCCCACGCCGCCCGCGGTCTCACTCCCAGCAACGCAATCCTCTTCGGCCCATCCGGACACGCATATGTCTACTTCATCTACGGCATGTACTACTGTCTCAACGTCGCCGCGCATCTTTCCGGCGAAGCCGGAGGAGTCCTCATCCGAGCCCTCGATCCAATCGACGGCCTCGAAACCATGGCCGATCTCCGCGGCCTTCCCCACAACGCCAAACCCAAGCTCCTCACCGGAGGCCCCGGCCGTCTCTGTCAGGCTCTCGACATCACCCGCAGCAACTCCAATGGCCTCGACGTAACCTCACCCACCTCCGCCATCCAGATCGCCGACGACGGCCACCATCCAACCAAAATCCAAACCACCCCACGCATCGGCATCAGCAAAGCCGCCGACCTCCCCCTCCGCTTCCTCATAGGCGGAACCACGTCACCATGAGCAACTTCCTCTGCAAAATAGAGTCTAGTAATAGTGCACAAAGCGCCAAAGAAACGCAGGTATAACGAAGATATGAAGACCATTCACAAAACGCTGTCAGCCTTGACTCTCTTGACTCTCAGCGCAATCTCCCTAGCCCAGGCCCCCATCGAACGTCAGGCGCCACCACCTCCGCCGCCCGACCAGCAACAAGCCCAGCCTTATCCACAAAATCCACCAGCCTACCCCCAGCAGGACCAGTCCCAATACCAACAGCAACCAGGCGCGCCCGATCAGCAACAACAAGCACCCCCGCCTCCCCTGGCCCCCCAGCAGCTCGACCAGCTGGTCCAGCGCATCGCCCTCTATCCAGACCCGCTCCTCGCGCAGGTCCTCACCGCCTCCACCTTCTGGAACGAGATCCCCGACGCCGCCACCTGGGCCCAGCAGCACAGCTTCATGACCGGAGACCCCCTCGCCCAGGCCATCCAGTCCGATAACCTCCCTTGGGACCCTAGCGTCCTCGCCCTCCTGCCCTTCCCCAACGTCCTTGACATGATGGCCCGCGACCCCCAATGGACTGGCACCCTCGGCAACGCCGTCCTAAGCCAGCGCCCTGACGTCATGGACGCTGTCCAGCGCCAGCGCCGTCTCGCTCACGACTACGGCTACCTAGTCCCTAACGCCTACGACACCGTCGTCGATAACGGCGGCTACATCGAAATTCAGCCCATCAACCCCGCCTACTACTACGTCCCCGTCTACAGTCCCGCGGTCGTCTTCTACCGCCCACGCCCCGGATTCATCATTACCACAGGAATCCGCTTCGGCCCCGCCGTCACCATCGGCCCTGCCTTCGGCGTCTACGGCTGGTACGGTGCAGGCTTCGGCTGGGGAGGTCATGCCATCATCATCGACCACCACCCCTGGACCCGCACCTACTACAACCGCAATGTCTACGTTCATCCCTACGCACATCCCTACGCGCACCCTGCTTCTCCTCGTGTAGAAAGCCACGCGCACTACGAGGAACACGGGGGCGATCACGGCGGTGATCACCACCACTAAACTCCGCCGCCTGAAAAACAAACATGTCCGGCAGACCTTATCTGCCGGACATGCTGTTTAATCCCGATCAACAATTCCTTGCTACCCTTATCTTCACCAGACCCACGGACGATCACCTAACCCCAAACATGGCCACATAACCCCCGAGGAAACATGATCATCATCAACGACGAATACGTCACACTCGACACGCCCAACGGCCCCATGCGAACCCACATCGTCCGCCCCGCCGCCCCTGGCCGCTATCCCGGCATCGTCTTCTACTCCGAAATCTTTCAGATCACCGCACCCATCCGTCGCACCGCCGCCATGCTCGCCGGCCACGGCTACATCGTTGCCATGCCCGAGATCTATCACGAGTTCGAACCCGCCGGCACCGTCTTCGCCTACGACCAGGCCGGCTCCGATCGCGGCAACGCCCTCAAGACCACCAAAGAACTCTCCAGCTACGACGCCGACGCCCGCGCCGCACTCGACCACCTCAAATCCCGCCCCGACTGCACCGGCCATCTCGGAGCCATGGGCATCTGCATCGGCGGCCATCTCGCCTTCCGTGCCGCGATGAACCCAGACGTCCTCGCCACCGCCTGCTTCTACGCCACTGATATCCACAAAGGCTCTCTCAGCAAAGGCGGAGACGACTCCCTCAAACGCGCCGCAGACATCAAGGGTGAACTCCTCATGATCTGGGGTCGCCAAGACCCGCACATCCCCCTCGAAGGCCGCATGGCCGTCCTCGCCCGCCTCAACGAACTCGAAAAGAAGTTCAGCTGGCACGAGGTCAACGGAGCCCACGCCTTCATGCGCGACGAAGGCGTCCGCTACGACCCTGAACTCGCCCACACCCTCTACGGTCTCGTCTTCAACTTCTTTCATCGCAAACTAGGCGAAGGCGACCAGACCACACAGACCACCGCCTCCACCGAAACCCGCCACTAACCGGCTACAGCCCGAACCTCTGCCGATACGCACTAGGAGAAACTCCCGTGTGTCGCTGGAATACTTCGCGGAAGAAAGCCAAATCCTGATACCCCACAGCATCACCGATCTCTTGCATCGAGCGATGGCCGCCCTCAAGGAGGCGCTTGGCGGCGGCAATTCGCAGCTTCTGCAGGTAGATCAAAGGTGTATCTCCCGTCGCTTGCTTAAATCGCCGAACGAAGTTGCGCAAGCTCATCCCTACCTTCTTCGCCGGTTCCTCAAGCGGAAAGTCCTTATTGAAGTTTTGATGGAACCAGTCCTGTGCACTTGAGATCGTTCCATCGGAGTGTTCGGTCTTCAAGTGAACGATCGCATACCCTGACTGCCACGCCCTTGGTGTCTCGATCAGCATCGCCTTCGCACTCTGGACCGCGACCTCATGTCCGCAGAATCGCTCCACCAGATAAAGGCTAAGATCGAGCGCAGCATTCAGACCTCCGCCGCAGTAAAAGTTGTGATCCTCCGTGACCATCAACTCGGGCATCCATCGTACCTTGGGATACTTCACGCGAAACCGTTCCGCAAGGCTCCAGTGCGTCGTGGCCCGCTTATCATCGAGCAGCCCCGTCGCAGCCACCAAACCCACACCCGAACACACACTCGCGATCGCAGCTCCACGTTTGTGCCAGCGCTCCAGCCACGGCACCACCTCCGCATTGCGTTCAACCACATCCTCTACACTCAACCCCGTTGACGGAATGAAGATGAGATCGGTCTTGCGGATCTGTTTGAGCGATGCAGCAGGCGTGATGTGAATTGGTCCGTCGCAACGCACCGCGCGTCCATCCACCGAGGCTGTCGTCACTCTAAAACGTGAGACAGGCTTTTGTCCCGCAAATGCATTCCACAACGTGCCCGCGTGGCGAAACACTTCCATGGGACCTGTAGCGGTGGAGGAGAAAGTTTCGTCAAGAAACAGAACCGTGACATCTTTGAGACCAGTCATTTGCAACCTCCTCTCAGATGGCCGAATCACCTACGTAGAATGGCATATATGCCGCCTTGTAGCAAGGCACATTCCCCCGTACCTTGAGATCATCCAAGGCAACTCAATGCCGAGGACCAACGGAGGGAAGCATGAAACGTTACGTCATCGAACGCGATATTCCAAAGGTTGGAACACTAGAGCGGCAACAACTAAAGGAAGCCGCTGCCAAATCAAACGACGCACTGCGCAAGCTCGCTCCGGATATTCAATGGGTCGAGTCCTTCGTCGCCGCGGATAAGACGTTCTGTATCTACCTAGCCAAGGATGAAGCCGTCATTCATCGCCACGCAGAGCTAAGTGGTTTCCCTGCCTCCAAAATCACAGAGATCGGCAAGAAGTTCGATCCCACAACCGCTTCGTAAGTGTTGCAAAGGCTCTGAAAGATTAAATGCAGAGCATCGTCACCTCGAAACATCTCTTTATGTAATTCGTATTCGGGTTTCGCATCACTGCCGCACTGGCATCAATTGCTTTCAACTCTGCAGCATTGCCCAGGGCCAAGGAGTCAAATGACAAAGTCAAAGGATTGAAGAAATGAAACTCTATCAACCCATCAACGTCTTGCGGGTCCAGCTTGTTGAGATGTCACGCTTGTCACAACGCGCTCTCGATTATTCCATCAAAGGGTACCAGCTAGGATCTCCGGAGTTCAGCCGCTCCGTACGCAGCACCGAGCTCGAACTCGAACAACATCACCAGCGAATCAAAGACATCTGCCGCAAGCTCGCCGCACGCAAAGTAACCGATTCTGCCGACTGCCGTTTCGTTCTCATCGCCATGCGTCTCAGCAGCGCTCTCCGCACAACCTCCCGCGTAGCCGTCCAGATCGCGGAGGATACGCCTTCGTTCTTTGAAAGCAGCCGCATGCCTCAGCACGCGGCACTGTGCAATCTTGGAGACCTCGTAAACTCCCTGGTGCGTTTGTGCATCGTCGCTCTATTCAAACAGGACACACGCTACGCCGAGACAGTTCTTCAGAGCCAGGCGGTATGGAGGCGGTGCGAATTCGTCTTTGAGAGCACGCACGAGACCGACCATCAGACCGGCGACGAAGTAAATATCTTCGGACCGGCCATCGCACGCAGCCTCGGCACCGTCGCAAGACAAGCTCACGACATGGCCGACGCAATCCTCTTCTGGCTCAAAGAGAGCGATCGCGAACTCTTCCATGCCAACGGGCACGACACCCTGAACTTCCTATTCGTGGGCAGCTGTTTCCCCGCGGAGACTCTGCCCGGACCTCTACCGCCCTCGTTGGTTCATTGACGGATGGCTTGCAGTTGCGTCTGCCTTTCTTGTTGTCATTCCCGAAGGTAATCTGCGTCTGTCTTGCTCTCCTGGACGCTGTCGAAATCTTGTCAAGCCCCTTAGTCGCGAAACCCCGCGTCAATCCAGCACATCAGCGTGGCGTATGAGTTATGGTCCAATCGCTATACTGGATATAGAACACAGCCAAAGCCCCGGCGGATGCGGGGCTTTCGCCGTTAAACCCATAACTGCTTTAGAAAGACGAATTTGCCTTTATGCCATTTGGAATGACGATTTTGCAGCCCATTGAAATCGCATATTATTGAAACGGAAGAGTTTACCTGGATCAACCCCAGGGGGGGCACCCCCCCCAATAAAGAGGAGGATTCATCCAAAACTATCGCCAGCTCACCGCCAGATGCCACCGCATCTTCCGATCCAGCGTCTTCTCAAGTACGCACGCATACTCCAGCAGCTCCGAGAGTACCTGCTCCCCCTCGGTCCCCAGTTGCTGCGGATCGGCCTCCAACGTTCTCAACAGCGCGCGCACCGTCTTCAAACCGTCCGCTGGCGAGTACCACTGAGGCGGAGGCAGCCGCCGCATCAGCTCCTGGTTCCCCGCACCCTCTTCGATGAGGAGCGACATGGAGTTTTCATCCGCCGAGAAGAATTCAATCAGTGGACGTACCCCGAGCCGCAGAGCCAGACGCTCCAGCGCATCTTCATGCCGCGCCAGAAAGCGTCCATTCACAAAAATATCGAACCCAGGGTCCTCACCCTCGACCACAATGTACATGGAAGCAGCCATTGACCGAAGTGTACCCTGCAAATTCGTCACAGAAAAGTATCACCGGAGAGACAGCACCGTCTCTTCTTCACCAGCCTCTAAAAACAGAAGCATGCCTGCACCAGCAGCAAGTAGCACCAATCCACTGATGACCCGCACCGTCAGCCCCGGCCGAGTCAGCCCATACCCCTCGAACAATGTCAGTAACGGAATAACCAGATATCGCGAGGCAAAACGAACCGGCATCATCGCCCGCAACAGCCACACCAGCAAGA
>CAZZZG010000120.1:0-12042 GCA_964658525.1 uncultured Edaphobacter sp. | reverse complement strand
ATGTACGGAATCTTCGCATCATCCAATCGCGCCAAACCCGCTGAGATCTTCGCCAACTGCATCAGCGAAGCAATCCCCTCCATCATGCGAGCACCCCCCGACGCCGCAACAATGATCAACGGATTGCGTGTCGCCAGCGAACGGTCCACCGCACGGGCAATCGTCTCTCCGACAACAGCCCCCATACTCCCGCCGATGAATCCATACTCCATCACACTCAACACAACGTTGTGTGGCCCCAGTCGCCCAATCGCATTGACAATCGCGTCATTGAGGCCCGTCTTGTTCTGCGCCTCGGCAAGTCGCCGCTTGTAAGGCTTCAAGTCGGTAAAGTTCAACGGATCGGTAGAACGCAGTTCCAGGTCGACCAACTCGTAGCCGGGCTCAAGCAGATTTTCGATACGCGTGCGAGCATCGATCCGAAAGTGGTGGCCGCAATGCCAGCACACCTGCTGGTTGGACTCAAGCTCAGCCTTGAACAGAATCTTGCCGCAGTCGGGACAACGAATCCACAGACCTTCGGTCCGAACCGTCTTCTCCGAGTCGTTGACGATCTCGTTATCTTCGCGTTTGAACCAACTCATCCTTGCATGCCCTTTCGACCGTCGCCCTGCTTATTGTAACGACTGAACGAGGTGCGCGGTGCTTTGGTCCTTGAGTTGGAATCAGAGCGCTTCAGCGAGGCGAGAGTAGAGGCCAGCATGATTGGTCTCATACAGAACCAAAAGCCTCTGCCGCATCAGGTAGTACGAAGAAGCCACCTCGTGCAGATAGAAGGGAACCCGCATCTTTTGTCTGCCGAAGAAAGTCGCCAGCATGATGTGTGTCACTGCACGACGAAGTTGCAATCCATCGCGACGCATACGTTCGGCAATGATGATGCCTTCGTCAAAGTTCCACCGTTCCACATAGGAAGCAAGCGCGATCAAGATACGGCCATTCTCGCGCATACGCTGAACCCCCTCCAGGCCGCCCATAAGGTTCCATATCTCCTCGGGCTCCAGATTGAGAGAATCCTTCTGTGGTACAAGATGGTTCAATGCCACCGTCATCACGCCTGTCGACTCAACCCGATGAAGCTTTCCCACCAACTCATCCCACGTACAGCGAGCCAGTCGTCTTGCAGTCAAATAGGAATGTAGGAGCGCAGCACCTAACAGGACAGTAACCAGGGCGGTAATGACTATAGGGGCCATATGGGTTACGTGCGATCGCGGGTCTGAGTGACCTGCTGAAGATCGTACTGCACTCTCCTGTGAAGAGCAACCAGATAATCGTTCATTTCTTCCGATAAGGGCGCGCGAACGGTTTCCGGTCTCCAAAAAGAAACGATCCAGTAACAGAGAACTGCAACATACAGAAAAGAAAGGGAATAATCCAGTACGTGAAATTCACGCGTCCAACCCAGGACAATGTGCGCCAGGTCGCTCACCAACGCGCCAAAGGCCCAGGCAGTTACCCCCTGAGCCAGTGCCATTACATGATTCCGCCATTCCAGCCCGAGCCGGTTTGCGGCATATAGCATCGCTAGGAAGAGTTCACAGTCCAGAAGTGCCGTAAAAAGATTTCCGCGAACCTCCCAAATCCCCAGGGTTGAGTGAGCAAGCGGCTTCACCGCCAGGCAAAGCCCGATAGCGATGGCCGTGCCGATCACTCCCGCGATCACAAACGAAGAGCGCGCATCGCGTACCCAACTTCCTGTCGGGCGCAAAACGACTCGGGAGATCTCGAAGATCAGACCGAGTTGAAACAAAATGTCGCCACCACCAAAAATCCAATAGGTGACAGCATAGGCATGTTGGCTACCATATCGCGACACAAGAAAGAGCGCGATCGTGACCATCGCTTCGTAAGCAGCAAAGCAGGTCAGAATAGGAAACTGCTCCCAGCGGCGCCTCATCAGCAACACGAAGAGCAGGGCGACGTGCCCGAGGAAGCCCGCCGCCCACAATAGGTTGTCCAGAGCCGATAAATTCATCCCTGCCTCGGTAGAATCACCGAAACGATCTTACAGCCCGGCAATGGACAGTACGATACTCGCGTAGTCACCAAGCGAGATACCAACGGACACCAACTGGGGGTGCGGATTGGTGCCCATGATGTTCGCGAAAGAAGGAACAGCAGAGGAGAGGAGGACGGCGGCGGTGAGCGCGAGATTGCGGATCGACTTATTCATGGGGAAGGCTCCTAGAGCGCAAATGTGCGCTTGCACCAGCGTAGGCTATTGATGCTTCCCGAATAAACAAAAACACGCCCTAAACCTACACAAAAGAGTCATCTATTGTGGGATGGACGCTAAGAGTTTCCTCGATTAGGACGACCACTCGCGCGATCAGAAGGCTCCTTCAAACAGCTCCCCGAAGACGTTTCACGGCCCAAGTGAGGCGGAGGCACCAGATACCTCGCGCAACATTGTGCCCGGCCCATGTATCGTGGGTCAAAGCAGCGGAGGTCAATTGCCGTACATCTATATCGACAGGGTCTTCCACGAACTAAGGTCAGAGCTGCTATCCGCCATGCACTCCGCCCTGGAGGCCCAGGGACGCAAAGGCCAGGTCGACGTAGACCGGCTCTATCGTGCCTTCACCCGCGCGGCCGCCGGCAAATGCGCGAATCCGCAACGCGTCTCCGAGAAATGCGTAGCAGAGACGATGACCTCCAAACCTCGCAAAGCCAAAGACGCTCGAGTTGACGAGTAGAGATACACAAGCGACAGCGAAGATCAGTGGCCTGAATGATAGGGGTGGCCTGCCAGGATCGTAAAGGCGCGGTAGACCTGCTCGGCCACAATGACCCTGGCCAGTTGATGGGGCAGAGTCATGAGGCCCAGGGAAAGAAGAAGATCGGCACGCTTTTTGGCCGCAGGAGACCATCCATCCGCAGGACCGATCGCGAAAATCACCCGCTGCGTTCCGTCATCGCGAAGCCGCCCCACCTGATTGGCAAACTCCTCAGAGCTGTACTGACGCCCGCGACTATCAAAGAGAATCGCATAAGCACGGGTGCGGCCCTGCTGCCGTTCGATCCACTCAAGCAGCGCCTTTTCCGATTCAAACGCCTGCGATTCGCAAGGAGTATATCGAGCAATGCGGCCGACATAGTCGTCAAACCACCGTCCCCCGGCCTCGGGGAGCGATCGCGTAGACAGAACCGCTGCTAGGGTTATCTTCATCCTCAGTCAGAATCTAGCGCGCAACGACCGAGCTTCGACAGATTATCTCTTTGAACTCTTCTTCGATGTCTTTTTCGCCGGAGCTTTGGCTACCGTCTTCTTCGGGGCGCTTTTCTTAGTCGCCGCTTTTTTAGGAGCGGCCACAGTTGCCTTCTTAGCAGCCTTTTGAGCCGGGACCTTCACAGCCACTTTTTTGACCGGCGTTTTCTTGGCGCGGCTTTCCTTGATTCGAGCGCTTACTTCTGCATCCAGATCAGCCACACTGATCGTGGTCGCGGATTTACGCAGCCGCTCAAGGCCATAAAACGCCCGCTTCTCTGCCGAGAAGACATGAACGATGAAATCGACATAGTCCATCAAAATCCATTCACCCTGGCGGCGCCCTTCGACAGAGTTGGGATAAACGCCGAACTCGCGCTTCAGGCGAAGCTCGATCTCATCTGTGATGGCCACGTTCTGCCGTTCATTGGTTCCATTGCAGATCAGGAAATAATCGGTCAGGCCGCTTTCGGCCGGATCCAGCGCGAGAATGCGAATATCTTCAGCTTTCTTGTCTTCACACGCGGCCGCGGCGGCGAGCAGCAGCTGGTTACTTTCAATTGAGGGCATGAGACTCCTTGGACTTCCATGGTAGCGGGTCACGCCTCCAGAAGCCAGCCTTTACGCGGACGATAACTCCCTCTCTCAGACGAGCGAGCCCCCTCCGCCATAAGCGGGTTCCAAGCCAAGCCAGAAGCCTGCGTTATCTCTTTCGAAGGTGAAAGAGGATTCGACCATTGGCCAGCGTCAGCTCGTCAGACACCGAGAAGTCATCATAAAAGGCGTCGCGAAAGGATTCCTCGGTAATGTGCTCGTAGAGTGGCGCCCGGCCACGGAGGAGTTCCTGAAATTTAGGATCCGTCGGTGGCACCCATTCCACAATCAAGTGATGCGTGGTCAGCTTGCTACAGAGCGCGGCGATGCTCCTCATCGGTATCTGGTTATGAAGCAGCAGATGGTGCAACACTGCAAGCATCAATACGGTATCGAATTGGCCGACACAGCGATCCAGGAAGGACGAGCTCTCGCGATTCTCCCAACCAGCCGCCGGGGTAGGATGTGCAAGATCCATACACAGCGGAAGAATGTTCTTCCCGCTCACCTTTAGTCCCGCGAACAAACGATCGACCGCCTGCAGATCGGTATCGACCGAGATCACCTCGGCTCCCGCGTCTGCCGCGAGGTTTGAGTAGACCCCAGTATTGCAACCCACGTCGAGCGCCTTCGAAGGACGTGCCTTCCCCAGCGCGACCCTCACAAACCTTCGCTTTTCCTCGTGATCGTCGTCGCTGTAGTGGTTTGCGGTCTCAGCATAATCCGACCATGTAGACGAGCGATGAGCCGGAGTCACCTTCCGCATCTGCTTCAATAGAGTCCCCAACGTCCTGAGCAGAATCTCTTTCGCAAGGGCGGGATCCTTTACCGACCGCGTTGCTACGGCACCGGGACTGACCTTCTTCGTCTTCGCCAACAGAGAAGGCAGCGTGACAGCCGACAGCGCAGGTCGCGTGATTCGCGAAGCGAACGAGAGGGCAGGATAGACCTCCTCCGGTTCATATCCATCGCGGCGTGTCAGTGAAAGTTGCAGGGGCCATCCCAGACGCGAGTGAGCCAGCATCGGCAACAGAAAAGTCCGAACGAACTGGCCATAGGCGAGCCATATAGGTTGATTCGGATCGACACGCTCGATCGAAAGTACATCGACGAAGACCGGTCGTGCGCCTCGGAATAGCACATTCAGCGGTGTTGCGTCCTTCAGCTGCCAACCCTCCTGGACTAGGTCGCTGCACAGAGTCAGCGTAAGCTCCGCCGCGGCAAGCCACATCCCCGGACTCCACTCCCAGGGGTAGGACTGAAACGAAATACGCGGATGGCGCAGCACCAAAATCTCCGCTTCTGCCTCCGACACTACCTCGCTGGCAACAAGCCGTCCCTGCGCGACCAGCTCCGACGCGAGCGGCAACTCCAGGAAGGCGAGAATCTCCGCGTCGAAAGGAGCACGAACGCTCCGGTAAGCACCGTCAGGACGAACCTCAAGGCTGCCCGCGGGATCGCGAAAGGTAGGAAGGGTGGGAAGTGTCAAAAATTCCGTCATCAAATATCACGACTCTGTTTCTGCTGGCGCAGTGGATCCAAAGCAGCAAATATCCAATGCAACAAATAAAAGGGACGCCCGCTGGGCGCAATATCTGTACAGACACATTTGGCCCCAAGAAAGTTTCGAAGAAAACTAAGTTTTGCCAGTGTCGAACCAGAAAACCGGAATGCATTCGCGCTTTTAGTAAAGGTGGTGGCTCTTTATGTAGTCCAAAACGGCCGGCGCAATCAGATCGACACAAGGATCATCCGCTTCCAGCCTGCCGCGAAGTCCGGTAGCCGCAATATCTTCATGAACGTTGTCGAGCAGATGGACACGGCTCTGCTGATGCGCATCGAGCTCTAACAAAGATAGGCTCCCAATCGTGAACCCCGGCCGACTCACAACAATCCACTCAGCCAATTCCAGCAGACGTGTCGGCTCATGCCATCGCGGCAGGCTCAAGAAGCTGTCCGCTCCCACCAGATTGAAGCGCTTAGCCTGCGGCATCCTGCGCGCCAACTCGCTCAGAGTATCCACCGTGTAATTCGGCAATCCGTCGGCTCGAGGCGCATCTATTTCCGATGCCGCAAATCGGGAGTCCTCAAGGCACGCAAGCTCCACCATCGCGAGCCGGTCCTCATAAGAAGTGACTGTGCCATCAAGCTTCAGGGGCTGACGGCCTG
Organism: uncultured Edaphobacter sp.; assembly: GCA_964658525.1. Taxonomy (GTDB): domain Bacteria; phylum Acidobacteriota; class Terriglobia; order Terriglobales; family Acidobacteriaceae; genus Edaphobacter. The sequence goes on along the minus strand of CAZZZG010000120.1, from coordinate 6,068 downwards.
CAGGAGCGAACAAAACAGAATCCAGTCCAAGCGCATCCGCTGCCGCAGTAGCGATGGCAAGATGACCATGATGCGGCGGGTCGAAGCTGCCACCGAAGAGAGCTACGCGCATGAACTATTCTCTCGCGAACCGTCGCTCCTAAAACGGAAGATGGAATACGAAGCCCATGCTGACCTGTTTGATCGGATAGTTGTGGCTATTGTCGCCGAAGGGATTAAGACCGCCATAGCCGAACTCGGCGACACGATAATCCATCACAGGCAGAAGCTTGATGTCCAGCCCAGCCAATCCCTCGTATTCGAAGTTGTTGTAAAGGACAACCTGGCCATTCGAGGTGGTATTTGAGAGACCATAGTCGCTTCGACCAAGTCCAACCGAACCTTGAACATAGGGCTTCAGCCAGTTCTTCGGAGTATGAATGACGCCGCGAACCCCACCAAGTACCGAGTAGATGCGCGTTCCGCTGGCGTTGAAGTTGACGTCTGCGCCACGCTTGGTCGTCAGAATGGTGCCGCGCAAATCTGCCCCCAGCGTGAACGGTCCAACCTTTTTGAAGTCGTAGTAGACTCCGCCCGTCCCACCTAGGGGATCCACCGTATTGGAAACCTCCGCAGATTTCCCATCTATAAATGGCGGCGGCGCCAGAGGCGAAGACTGAATATTGCTCAGCCGGTCAACAGTGAACATGCCATAAACGCCGAACTGTGCGTGAGCGGAGGCGGTACTGACAAGGGCAACGGAGGCAAGAAGGAGAACTGCTTTGCGGAAACTCATGTGCCGTTAGTTTACTAGTTAGCGCGCCCCGAATGCACCGCCCGCCACGATTTGTGCGCGACACAACCACTGCACACCCAAAGACGTCTCCTCAATGAGCAGCTCCAACCCGCAGCCTTAACACCTCATCCAGGATCCGATCCGCCATCTCCGCCTTGCTCATCACCGGAAAGTCAACCATCCCATCCTTCGTCAAAAAGCTGCCCGCGTTCTGCTCCGAATCGAACCCAATCCCTTTCTTCGAAACATCGTTCACCACGACCGCATCCACTCCTTTGCGTTCCAGCTTGCCGCGCCCATTCGCCACAACATCCTCAGTCTCAGCCGCAAACCCCACCACCAGTGTGCCATCCCGTCGCCGCCCCACTACCTCGCGCAAAATGTCCACCGTTCCCGCAAGCTCCAGCGAAATAGCCTGCGCCCCCTCGCGCTTCATCTTCCGTTCTGCAACATCCTTTACCCGGTAGTCGCTTACCGCCGCAGCCATCACCACCACGGTAGCCTCATTCAGCTGAGCCATCACAGCCGCCCGCATATCCTCCACGCTCACCACCTGCTCCACCTCAATACCCGCCGGACAAGGCAGCGTCGTCGGTGCACTAATCAACACCACCCTCGCCCCCCGCCGCTTCGCCGCCTCCGCGATCGCATATCCCATCCGTCCGCTCGATCGATTTCCGATATACCGCACCGGATCGATCGGCTCCCTCGTCCCACCCGCCGTCACCAGCACCACCTCGCCGGTAAAATCCCGCCGCCCCTGTTGCCACGCGTCATCCCGCGTATCTTCAGCCAGCATCTCCGCAACCGCAGTCACAATCGACGCAGGCTCCGCGAGCCTTCCCCCCCCAACCATCCCGCACGCCAGATAACCACTCCCCGGCTCAATCACCTTCACCCCACGCGCCCGCAGCGTGGCCACATTCGCCTGCACCGCCGGATGCTCCCACATATTCACATTCATCGCCGGGGCCACAATGACCGGAGCCGTCGTCGCCAAATACATCGTCGAAAGAAAATCATCCGCCAATCCATGCGCAAACTTCGCCAGCATATTCGCCGTCGCCGGAGCCACAACCAGCAGCCTCGTCGACTGCGCCGCCTGTATGTGCTCCACGCTGCTATGCTCGCCCTCCGGATCTTCCACCGCCGAACCCTTCCCGGCCTCCTCGCCCCACAGCGAAGTAATCACCTTATGCCCAGATATCGCCGCAAACGTCAGCGGCGTCACAAACTTCTCCGCAGCAGCCGTCATCACCACATGCGGGTCATATCCAGCATCCTGCAGCAGCCGCACCAGCTCCACCGACTTGTAAGCCGCAATCCCCCCACAAACCCCAACCGTAACCTTGCTGCGTTCTGCCTTCATATCTTCTTCTTTCTTACCATCTAGAGCACACAACTCTATCGTACCGAAGCCGCATCCGCGAACAGGACCCCGTCTGCCCACTCTCACTTTCGATATCATTTCAAACAAGAACCGTTGAAATCGCACCCAATCATCCCGCGAAATCAACTCAAGGGGCGTTCGTGAATCGTCGTAGTTTCCTGGCTTCAACCGCTGCATCCATACTCGCCACCGCGACTGGCAATAAAGCACCGGCATCTGTCTCCAACCCGCAGTTGTCTCGCTACACTGCGCCGCCGAGAGACACTCTGAATCCGCAGGGTATTCGCACTGCAGGAATCCATATGGTTCCTGTCGTCCAGGGCAAGTACAAGGTCTGGACCAAGCGGCTCGGTAGCGGTTCCACCAAGGTATTGCTGCTCCACGGCGGCCCCGGCTTCAGTCACGAGTATCTCGAAGCAATGGAGTCCTTCCTGCCCGACGCAGGCATCGAGATCTACTACTACGACCAACTCGGCTGCAACAACTCAGACCAGCCCGACGATCCCTCCCTCTGGACGCTCGCCCGCTACACCGAAGAAGTCGAAGAGGTGCGCCGCGGCCTCGGGCTCGATCAATTCGTCCTCTACGGCCACTCCTGGGGCGGCATCCTTGCCATCGAGTACGCCCTCAACTACCAGCAGCATCTCAAGGGCCTCGTCATCTCAAACATGACCGCGGGCACGCAGTCTTATCTCAAGCGCACGGCCAGATTGAAGCACCAGCTTCTCGCCCCAACTTCTCTCAAGACCTTGGAAGCACTCGAAGCAAAGAACGCCTACGACTCTCCCGAATACGAAAAGATCATGATGACGGAGCTCTACCCACAAATGATCTGCCGAACCAAACCCTGGCCCGAACCCGTCGACCGTGCCTTCCGCCACTCCAATCAAAAGATCTACAACCAAATGCAGGGTGTCAGCGAGTTCGTCGTCACCGGCAACCTCAAAGACTGGGAACGCTGGGACCGCCTGCACGAGATCAAAACCAAGGCCCTCACCATCGGAGCACGCTACGACGAGATGGACCCCAAGGACATGACAAAGATGGCCACCCTCATGCCCAACGCATCCTCCTTCATCTGCCCCGACGGCAGCCACCTCTGCATGTGGGACGACCAGGCCTTCTACTTCAAAAACCTCCTAAGCTACCTGCAAACTCTATAAGCCGGCTTCAAAGCCCGGGGTACGAACACTCTAGCTAAAATTGAAGTTAACTCTAATTTGAGTTGTAACTTCAACGGGTTCGCCATTGAGCAAATAGGGCGTATAAGTCCACGTCCGGACTGCAGCAAGAGCGGCGATAGCAAGGTCAGGATCAGGAGCGGAAACAATACGAAGCGAGTGAATGCGACCGTCAGTCCCGATGATCGCAACAAAGGTCACAGTTCCTGAAATGTGGCGCATTCTAGCTGCTACCGGATAGATGGGGTTGGAGCCAGCGAGTTTGTGTCCGGCCATCACACCAGGAGCAACTCCGGTCGCACTCTTATCGATTGGAGCTAGTGCCGTCGGATCGATCGCGGGCAAAGGCATTGAAGCTGTCGTTTCAAGTTTGCTAATCCGAGCAGCAGCCTGTATCTGATTGCTTTCCTTCACGGTGACGTCTGTGGCCACATTGCGTGCCTGGAATATTCCGATGGCATTCCGAACTATGACTTGGGATCCAAAATCGTAACTCAACCGCAGAATGGTCTTATCCGTGTCAAAGCAGTATGTCGGAAACAGACCTAACGGCGGAAAAGGGATCTTGGTGATCTTCTGGTCAAGCATGATGCAGTCCAATGCCACCTTGCCGAAGTTCTCTTTGCGAAGATCGGGTGAGGAACTATCTATGTCTTCGTTTCTCGGCATTGGATGAACGATCTGATTCAGAAGGAGACTTATCAGAAAAGGAGGTGAGCTCGATCCTGTCGTTCTGCTCAGGCCTTTTTCATTGCGAATCTCCGTCGCGGTATAAGTGGGAAATTTGAAAACCAACTGAAAAGAAGTAGGGCTGATCCACCACTCCTCAATTGTTCCCTGTTCCGTTTGCTTGCCTTGTTCTCCAAAAAGCTGGACGTCAAGTTTCAAATGCCATGGCTTTAAACCCTCGGTGTCGAGAGAGCCGGAAATTTCAGCCTGGTGGAGACGTTCCGTTAGAGCGGCGTGATCTTCGGCGCGGGAGGCAGAGAATGAGTCAGAAAATAAAGTGAGACTCAGTACGAATGCTTTTAAAGCTCGGCGTATTCCCATGTCGAGCCAGTTTATAGTTCACTTCGCTCCCCGGCAATGAACTTATCCACCATAGTTGTAGGCTGGAGAATCCACGAAACAGATGAGCAGCCATTCGCTATCTCGTCTTGGCCACTGGCATAATCTTCAACGCCTCCGCTTGGCACCCTCGCAGTCCCTGACAAGAGATCGGCATAAGCCCATCCTTCGCCAGACAAACCTCGACCGCCGTCAGTCGCTCCTTCTCGCAACTCACCACCACGCTCCCTTGCGGAAACGGAGGATTCGCCTTCGCAAACAGATCGAGAATGTCTTTCGGCCTCAACGGCTCCTCATGCTTCAGATCACGCAGCTTCCTCGGAATCCTCACTGAATGAAACGCCTGATGCTCGAGCCCAAAGAACTCCTCCGGCGACATCGTTGTACAAGTCCCGTGCTTCTTCCACTCATGATCCAGCAGCGGAAGGTCAGGAGTGATATCTAAGTTCAGTTCAGGATGCGCGGCGCCCGGACGATCCTCACAGTTCACCGGATACGACCCGTCGTAGTTCTGCGGCCACAACCCATGCAGCACGAATCCACGTGGTGCCTTGCACTCTGAACCCGCGCCTGGAACAGAACAAAACTCAGGCCCCCACGCAAGATTCATCACGTAAAAATCGAACTTCCCCGGCTCACCCTTCTCCTGAGCATCGCTACGCAAACAACAAACCACCAAAACGAACAATGGCAGACAGACCATCACGAAACGTCGCACAGAGAAAGTCTTCATAAGCCAACATGCTAATGCAGCCTCCACGAACAACTCCAAAACCAACACGCTACAATCACCAACAGCATGATCGCCCACCTTCGCGGACGCCTCCTCTCAAAGTCTCCCAATCAAGCCATCCTCGAGTGTGCCGGCGTGGGCTACGACGTCACCATCAGTGTCGCCACCTTCTCCGCCCTGCCCAACGAAGGTACTGAAGCCACGCTTCACATCCACACCCACGTCCGCGAAGACCAGATCGCGCTCTTCGGATTCTCCGAAACCCAGGAGAAGCGCCTCTTCGAAAAGCTCCTCACCATCTCCGGCATCGGCCCCAAACTTGCCATCACGGTCCTCAGCGGCATCGACGCCGGCCGCCTCATCACTGCCATCCGCTCCGGCGACCACGCTACCCTTACCCGCATCCCCGGCATTGGTAAGAAGACTGCGGAGCGCGTCGTTCTTGAACTAAAAGACAAACTCGACGACCTCGCCACAGCCATCCCCACTACCACCGGAGGCCCTCACCACGGCCCCGCAGGCGACGACGCCCTCTCCGCCTTGGTCAACCTCGGCTACCCGCGCCCGGTCGCCCAGAAGGCCATCGAAACCGCCATCACCAAGGACCCCTCCGCCGCTCAGGACTTCGAAACTCTCTTCCGCGCCGCCATGGCCGCCATCCGGTAGACAGAATTTTGGGTTTGGCTGTGGGATTTTTTTCTGGTGTGGTGGAGTGGGGTTTTTGCTGGGGGTTTTCGCAAAATCTGGTGGCGAAACGTGGTGTTTTGGATGGTGAAACGTGGTGAAATTGTGGTGTTTTGTGTGGCTGGAAGTGCGCTGATTTCGGTGATGAAAAAAGTGCCACGGTTTTGAGATTTATTTTTTTGGGGTCCTGCCGGACGGGCGCCCTGCGCGGGCGGCGGTCACTTCGTGACTTGTGTA
>CAZZZG010000119.1:0-12169 GCA_964658525.1 uncultured Edaphobacter sp. | reverse complement strand
AGGACGCTGGCGAGATTATTTATGCGGTGGCAGGGAGTAGTGCAGCCTCGGCGCGGTCTGGATGCGTTGTTGGATGTGATTGAGAATCTGCAAGGAGCGCCGCTGCCTGCATCGATTCTGGAGAGTGAGATATTGCCGGCGCGGTTAGTGGGATACAAATCTGCCGATCTGGATACGTTGATCGCGGCAGGTGAGGTGACATGGGTCGGATTTGATCCGATTGGAGAGAGAGATGGGCGGATAGGGCTTTACCTTGCAGAGAAACTGCCTGCGCTTTGGCCGATGGGGCGATCAGTGGCGCAGCCGGATGGTGTTCGATCTGCTCAAGGTGACAGCTCTGCATTCACGTTGAGTGAAACAGAAGAGAAGATCGTCGAGTATCTGAAGGTGCGGGGGGCTTCTTTTTTTCAGGATCTGCATGATGGGATTGGAGGTGGGTATCCGGGGGAGACGCTTGAGGCGTTGTGGGGCCTGGTTTGGAAGGGAGCACTGACGAACGATGGAATGGCGGCGTTGCGGGCTTACTGTGAGAGGCCGGCGACAAACAGCTCGAGAAAACCTGCTCGGAGGGTGCATCAGCAGACAGGATTTCGGTCGCGGCGGACTACTCCGCCTACGGCGCAGGGACGTTGGGCGTTGAATGCGGTGGCGTTTGCGAGTGGGAGGTCGGCGACTGAGTGGAGTCATGCGATTGCTCAGCAGTTGCTGACCCGATATGGTGTGGTGTTTCGTGAGACGGCGCATGCGGAGAATCTGCCGGGTGGGTTTTCGGCGATCTATGACGTGATGAAGGCGCTGGAAGAGAGCGGGAAGATTCGTCGCGGATACTTTGCGGCGGATCTTGGCGCGACGCAGTTTGCGATGCCGGCCGCGGTGGATCTGTTGCGGTCGCTACGGGTGCAGCAGGATCCGGATAAGGCGGAGATGTTGCAGTTGGCGGCGACTGACCCTGCGAATCCTTATGGTGCGCTGCTGCGATGGCCTGCGGCGCCGGATGCGGGCTCTTCGTTGACGCGAAGCGTTGGCGCGCGCGTGATTCTTTGCGATGGGGCGCTGGTTGTTTATCTGCGGAGGGGCAATCCGAACCTGCAGGTGTTTCTGCCAGAGGAAGAGCCGCAGCGGTCGCAGGTGGCGCGGAGCCTGGCGGAGTTTCTGGTAAGCAAGGTGCAGGACCAGGAAGATGTGCAGGGCCGCGGTGGGATTTTGATTGCGAGTGTGAATGGAGTTGCAGTGGCAGAGCATCCGATGGCACGGTTCTTGCTGGATGCTGGGTTTACAGCTGGGGCGATGGGATTTAATGTGCGGAGGGGATTGCCGCCGCTGCCGGGAGCGCGCGGTGAGGTGAGAGCGAATGCCTGACTATAGGTAGCTGAGCCACCAATAAGATCGTGTAGCTTTGATGTTTGCGTACCAGCGACACAGTGGGTAGAGAGAGACAACGACGAAGAGCCAAACGGCGTAGACGACCCATAGGGGATATCCGAAGTCTGCGGGGAAGAGTTTTTCGGGGCCTCCCATCGCCGGGGGAGAACTGAACAGGATGGGGTAGGATTGGGCACCGTAACGAATCCAGGTGGTGAGAAAAAACAATAGATGGATGAGGTAGAAGTGCGCGATGAAGTAGAAGAGAGGGACTCGCCCGAAGACGATGAGGAGATTGTTATTGCTGAATCGGTGGCGCTCGAAGAGGGCGAGAGCGATGAGTGCCGGGCCAAGCGTCATGAGGAGGTATAGCAGTGAGGGTGGATATTTGGTGCAGTTCAGGAAGGAAAGAAGTGTGAAGATGACGGAGTGCTGAGGAGACCATTTTTCGGGGTTGCCGTAGAGGTTGGATGCACGGAGGATGATGAAAGCTGCTGTGAGCGCGCAGCCGGTGGTAAGAATGATCTTTTGGCGACGGGCGGGCTCAAGTAGAAAGACGCGTCCGAAGCAAAAGCCCGCTGACATGACGGCGATCCAGGGTACGAGTGGATAGCCGACCACGATGACTAGCCCGTGCAGGATGATCGCTCCGGGTTGGTGGATTACGTTCCAGACAGGGGTGTAACTGCCGAAGGATGCGGCACTGATCGGGTCGAGAAGGTTGTGGAGTGCGATGATAGCGATGCTCATGGCTGCGAGAAGACGATAAGGAAGCTGGACCAGGAGGGCTAGCGCTACCATGCAGCCGCCTAACTCCCACATGACGAGAAGAAGGACCGGGAAGCGGGAGGCGAAGTTGAAGTTGTAGGCGAGACGCATGACGGTGAGTTCGAGAAAGATCAGCCAGAGTCCTCTGGTTAAGAGAAATGTCGATAGCTGAGATCTGGTGCGGCCGCGCTGGAGCCACAGGAAAGCTCCCAGGCCAGCGGTGAAGGTAAAGACGGGAGCACAGAAGTGGGTGATCCAGCGAGTGAAGAATAGAAACGGATAGGTGCGGGTGAGATCAGTGGGTGAGAAGTAGGTCGCGGAGATGTGAAAGAAGTCGCGGGTGTGATCGAGCGCCATGATGATCATGATGGCGCCGCGGAGGGCGTCGATGGATTGGAGACGCGAACCGGGTTTGACGGTTGTGGACACTTTGGTGGCTCATTATCGCCTAGAGGGATCGTGCGGGTGAAGGATATTCGTCGGCGGAGTTTGGTGCATCTGATGAAGGAAGCGGTGTAGGAGAGGGCGATGCCTGAGGGCGACACAATCTATCGCGCGGCGCGGGCGCTGCAGAGAGCAATTGGGGGCAAGGTGGTGACGGGGTTCGACACTGGCTTGGCGAAGTTGGCGCGGGTGAATGATGATGCGCCGCTGGTGGGGCGGACGGTGGAGAAGGTGGAGTCACGGGGGAAGTGGTGTCTGATTTTTTTCTCGGGCGATTTGATTCTGGTGACGCATATGTTGATGAGCGGGAGCTGGCATCTTTATCGCACGGGAGAGAAGTGGTGGACGTCACCCCAACGAGCAAACAACGCTCGTTGGGGACCCCGAATGGGGCGGGATCGGATGCGAGTGGTGATTCGGACGGCGGATTGGGAGGCGGTGGGCTTCACCATTCCGGTGGCGGAGTTTCATACGGCGCGGTCGCTGGAACGGTCAAGCCAGGTGCCGAAGCTGGGGCCGGATGTGTTGAGCGATGAGTTTACGGTGGAGGCTGGTGTGGGGCGGCTGGCGGCGTTCGGGCGGGAGAATCCTGATGCGGAGATTGCAGTGGTGCTGCTGAATCAGCGGGTGCTGGCGGGGTTGGGGAATGTTTATAAAAGCGAGGTGGCGTTTGCGGGGGGAGTGAATCCGTTTCGTGCGATGAAGACGATCTCACAGCGCGAGATGGAGGTGATGGTGGAGGTTTCGCAGAGATATATGAAGGCGAATGTGGTGGATGGGGCTGGGGATGGGATTGTGACTTACTCAGGGAATCGGCGGACGACGCACTCTTCGAATCGTGAGGAGAGGCTTTGGGTGTATGGGAGGCAGGGGCAGGAGTGTCGGCGATGTGGGACGGCGGTGATGATGAGGAAGCAGGGAGTGCAGGCGCGGTCGACGTATTGGTGTCCGGAGTGTCAGCCGTGGGTGGGGATGGGGGAGACGGCTGCTCCGGTGGGACGGGCGACGGTGGTGCGGCGGGGGAGAGTTGGTTGCTAGCGCGATATCTACGCGTATTTGCGATTCGATCGGTCTACTGAGGGGGCGGTGAGGTCTGTTGTTGCGGTTGTTGTTTGTCCTTGTCCTTGCCGCCGCCGAAGATTTTTTGGAAGAAGTTCTTCTTTTTGGGTTGTGCGGGCGGTTGAGTCGTGTCGGGCGCGTTGCCGTTGGGAGGTGCGTTTGGATTGACGCGGACGATGGGGGCTGGGGTGGGTGGCATCGTGGTGTCAGGACCGGATTTGCCGCCGAGGCCGAGGATCTTCTGGATGAAGTTCTGCGGGCTCTCGCTCATCTGGCTGCAGGTGTTGGTGGGTGCGGTGCCGTCGAGGAAGGCTGCGTAGAGAATGTTGCTGGGGCAGCTGGCGTCGGCGAGGAGGTTGGAAGTTTTATCGATGCGCGCGGTCGTGATGCCAGCGGGTGGGATGAACGCTTTGACGTCGGAGTATTGAGGAAGCAGGATGGCGCGCTTCATGAACTCGGTCCAGATGGGTTCAGCAGCGTGTGCACCTTCGAGCTTGATGTCGGTGTAGTCGTCGTTGCCGACCCAGACGATGCAGATGAGGTTTGACGTGTATCCGGCGAACCATGCGTCGTGGCTGGTGCCAGTTTTACCTGCTGCTGGCGCGGTGAAACCATGCCCGCGCGCTGCCGCGGCCGTGCCGTAGTTCATCACACCTTCAAGCAGAGATTGGGTGAGGTAGGCCGCTCGAGGATCCATGACCTGCTTGGCCTCGGGAGAGTAATCGGAGACGACATCGCCACTGGCGTTGCGGACAGATGCGAGCATCCAGGGAGTGAGGTGGACGCCATTGTTGGCGAAGACGGTGTAGGCGCCAGCCATGTCGATCGGCGTGGCATTGTAGGTTCCGATGGCCACGGATGGAGTGCCGCGCGCGTTCGTAATTCCGGCAGAGCGAGCGAGTGCAGCAACATTGTCGAATCCGACCATTTGGGCCAGTTCAACCGTGGCCGCGTTGAGTGAGTGAGCGAGAGCGTACGCTGCTGTAACGTCGCCTTTATAGCCACTGATCTTATTTTTCGGCGTGTAGGTCTGGCGACCATTGTCGTAGGTGAAGGTGGTTTCTTCATCGTTGAGCTGAGTGAGAGCCGTGAAGACTCCACTGCCACCGTTCTCGTTGCTGAGGGACAGGCCATTGAGGGAGCTGTTATAGGCAGCGGCGTAGACGAAAGGTTTGAAGATGGAGCCGGTGGGGCGCTGGGAGACGGCGTGATTCAGTTGGGAGAGACCGTAGTTGCGTCCCCCGACGAGCGCGAGTATCTGCCCAGTATGGGGATTCAGAGCTATGAGCGAGACCTGAGGATACGTTATGGGGCCGGGTGCTTCGCCCTTTGGCGTGTTGTGTTGCTTGAGCACTAACTCGTCGACCTTCTTCATTCCGATTTCGATGGCTTCGGAGGCGGCGCGTTGAAGTTCGGGGTCGAGCGAGGTGTAGATGCGGAGACTCTGGTGGGCGAGGTCCTGGTCGCCGATGCGTTTGACGAGCTGGTCGTGGACGAGGTCGACGAAATAGGGAGCCTCGCTCGCGTCGATGTTAGGAGGAGCTAGGCGAAGGGGTTCGGCTTTGGCGCGTTCGGCTTCGCTGGCGGTGATGGCTCCGGTTTCGACCATGGAGTCGAGGACAACGTTGCGCCGTGCCATGGCGCGTTCGGGATGGCGGTAGGGATTAAGACGGGTGGGGGACTGGATGGTGCCGGCGAGGAGTGCGCACTCGGCGAGGTCGAGTTGTTGGAGCGGTTTGCCGAAGAAGGTCTGAGCGGCTTCGCCGAAGCCATTGATGGCGTAGCTGCCGCGTTGGCCGAGGTTGATCTCATTGGCATACATCTCGAAGATCTGCTTCTTGTTGAAGCGATTTTCGAGTTGAAAGGTGATGAGGATCTCGATCATCTTGCGCTTGATGCGCTTTTCCGGCGAGAGGAAGAGATTTTTTGCCAGTTGCTGGGTGAGGGTGGAGCCGCCGCAGGTGCGATGGTGGGTAACGAGGTCAGAGAACGCGCACTTTGCGATGCGCATGTAGTTGATGCCGCCGTGATTGAAGAAATCGCGATCTTCAATGGCGGTGACGGCCTGGACCATGCGCGGCGGGATTTCGTTGTAGGAGACGAGGCGGCGCTTGGTGCGGTTGTTGTCTTCTGAGAGGGCCGTGATGAGCTGGGGTTCGAGCTCGTAGGCGCTAAGGGTGACCCCGTTTTCGGCGGTGATGCTTTGGACGACGCCGTCGGCGGTGTTGATGGTGGCGCCGTCGGTGTTGTGGTAGCTCTCGGGGCCCGGCTTGATGAAGATGTTGTCCGCGTTAAGCTGGTAGGTACCGAGCTGGGTGTTGGTGTTGTATCCAGCCTGGCGGAGATCCGCAGCGATCATGGCTGCTGAGAGCTTCTGTCCTGCGCGGACCTCGCGCGGTGCGGCGTAGATCTGCGAGACGCTGGCGAAGATCGGGCCCGAGCGGATGCGGTCGTCGACCACGTGCTGGTAGTGGTAGTAGAAGTAGGCGAAGACCGAGCAGCCTACAACGAGGATTGCGAACAACGTTATGAGCGCGATGCGTAGAAGACGCGACTCGAGAGCGAGAGGTTTTGTGCCGGTGCGCGCGTTGCTGCCGTATTTGAGTTTGACTGGCAAGAGACTCTTTCGTTAGACGTTTAGAGGCCAGCTGCGGAGAGCGAGTTGTGCAGAGTGGAGATAATCTGGCTGGATACCTTTGCGCTGACCTCGTTGATCGCGACCTCTTCGGTGATGCTTCGAAGACGATCGAGAAATTCTACCTTGCCCTCGACGACTCCGCGACCAATATTGATTCGATAGGGGATTCCGACGAGATCGGCGTCTTTGAACTTGACGCCGGCGCGTTCGTCACGGTCGTCGAGGAGGACGTCTGCGCCTGTGGCTTTGAGGTCTGCGGCGATTTTTTCTCCGGCGGCCAGGAGGGCCTCGTCGCCAACGTTGGTGATGGTGACGACAACCTGAAAGGGCGCAATGGCAGGGTGCAGCACATAGGCGGCGCCCTGGTTGGCAGCTGCGGAGATTTCGATGGCGGCAGTGAGTATGCGCTCGATTCCGATGCCGTAGCAGCCCATGATGGGGACGACCTCTTTGCCGTCACGGTTGAGGACGGAGGAGCCCATGGACTGCGTGTACTTGCGGCCAAGCTTGAAGATGTGGCCGACTTCGACGGCTTTGCCAAGACGCATGGGTTGGCCGCCGATGGGGTCGAGTTCGCCTTCGACGATGTTGCGAACGTCGGCGACGAGGGTTGGCTTGAAGTCGCGTGTCGGCGTGACGTTGCGGAGATGGTACTCCTCTTTGTTGGCTCCGGCGATGAGGTTGGAGCGGCCTTCGAGGGCTTTGTCGAGGACGATTAGAGTGCCGGGTTTCTTTGGGTGTGGGGCCGCTTCGAGGCCGATGGGGCCGAGGTAACCGGCCGGGGCTTTGAAGGTGGCTTCGATCTCTTCGGCGACCATGGGGCGAAGTTCGCCGCCCGCGATGGCGAGGAGCTTTGCTTCGTTGAGGGAGTGATCGCCGCGCAGGAAGACGACGACCGGGCGAAGCTTGCCGAGTTTGGCGTGGTCGGCTTCAGGAAGTTCGACCATGTAAGCCATGGTTTTAATTTGGTGGACGGGAGCCACGTTGAGGAAGGCGCCGACTTCGTCGATGGTGCGGTGGCCGGGGGTGTGAACGAGCTCGGGGAGGCCGTCGCCGGTGGGGGCGAGGTTTTCGACGAGGGCAAGCTGAGCGGTGGCCTTTTCGATGTTGGCGGCGTAGCCGGAGGGGCTGCTGGCGATGAGGTCTTCGCCTGCTTCGGTGTAGACCATGAACTCCTGGGAGGCGGAGCCGCCCATGGCGCCGGAGTCGGCGTCGACCGAGACGAACTGGAGGCCGCAGCGGGTGAAGATGCGGCGGTAAGCTACGTCGTGCTTGTTGTAGGAGACGTCGAGGCCGGCGTCGTCGATGTCGAAGGAGTAGGAGTCCTTCATGATGAACTGGCGGACGCGCAGAAGGCCGGATTTGGGGCGTGGCTCATCGCGGAATTTGGTCTGGATCTGGTACCAGATCTGGGGGAGCTGCTTGTAGCTGCGAAGTTCGTTGCGGGCGATGGAGGTCATGACCTCTTCGTGAGTCATGCCGAGGCAGAGGTCGGCGCCTTTGCGGTCCTGGAGGCGAAACATGTTTTCGCCCATGACGGCCCAGCGGCCGGATTCTTCCCATAGTTCGCGGGGATGGAGGGTGGGCAGGAGGAACTCCTGGCCGATGCGGTTCATCTCCTCGCGAACGATAGCGACGATTTTGTTGATGGAGCGGTTGCCGAGAAAGAGATAGCTGTAGATTCCGGCGCCGAGTTGGCGGATATAGCCGGCCCGGAGGAGTAGCTTGTGGCTGGCGACTTCGGCGTCTGCAGGTGCTTCGCGGAGGGTGGGGATGAAGAGTTGGGACCAGCGATGCATTGTCAAAAAAAGTACTTTCCCGCCCATCGCGATTGATCTGCGTGGGCATTTGAGGATGAGTTTTATTCTAAACCGGTGGTGGGTACTTATTTCGTATTGTCGCCGCCGACGGGCCTGCAGCGGGTCAGATCCAAATTGCGCATCCCTATGTCGTACATGCGACAGACTTTCATCTTTGATACAGCGTAGAGTCCAATCAATCGCATCTACCCGCCCTGCATTTTGTTGGGCAACTCGTCTTTGCGGCCAGAGAGTTGACTCATGTGCAAAGGACGACAGCGGTGCGAAACAACCACACTATGCAACAGCTACTGCCGCGACCAAGGAATCTCATACTGGCCCAGTTGCCGGATGCCGAGTATGAGGCGCTGGCGCGATTTCTCGTGCCTGTCGATCTGCCGCTGGAGACGCGACTTTCCGAGCCGAACGAGCCGATCGAGTTCGTTTATTTTTTGAATAGCGGGCTGATTTCAACAGACGCGCTCACAGAAAAGGGCGAATCTGTGGAGGTTGCGGTCATCGGACGCGAGGGTTTCGCGGGGTTGCCGGCGCTACTGGACCAGCCACAGATGTCGCACTCGGTGTTGATGCAGGGAACGGGCGAGGGGCTGCGTATCCGGTCCTCTATTGTGAGGGATCTGTTTTTGAAGGGTGGGGTGTTTCAGCGGCTGGTGCATTCGTTCGCTTATCTGCAACTTGTGCAAACGACTCAGTCGGTGTTGTGTAACCGGATGCATGAGGTGGATGCGCGGCTGGCGCGGTGGCTCCTTACCTCTGCGGATCGGATGGAGTCGGAGGCGTTAAATCTGACTCAGGAGTTTCTGGCGCAGATGCTGGGGGTGCAGCGGTCGACGGTGACGGTAGCGGCGGGGGATCTGCAGAGAGCTGGGATTATCGGGTACAGCCGTGGAAAGATCAACATTCTGGATCGTCCTGCGCTGATCAAAAGAGCTTGTGAGTGCTACAGCATCGTCACTTCTTCATACGATCGAATTATTAGAAAAAAAGATGATCAAGAATTGAGTTATGTGGATTAGGAGACTGTAAAAGTTTTTTTCCACTGATAGAGTCGTCCGTCGATTGGATATATTCAACAGACTTTTTGATCTATTCAAAACTGTCGAAAAGACGGTTCTGGGAGACTACTGTGCCGAAGATTCTTGTGGCGGGACAAGACATTCACTTGTTAGGCACGCGAGCCGCTGTGCTGGCGAAGACAGGCGCTGACGTCATTTCCTGCATAGGTTCGAAGACGGTCGGTATGGCAAAGAGTGAGCGGCCGGATCTCCTGGTGCTCTGTCATTCGTTGTTATCCGATAATGATGCTGAGTCCATCGCGGACGAGATTCGTGCGTGTTGTAAGGCGACGAAGATTCTGATGGTTGTATCAAAGTTGGACTCTGATCTTCCAATTCAGGACGAAAAGTTCGACGCGATTTGTTCCTCAAATCCTGAGCGACTCATTGTTCACGCTAATGAGTTGCTGGGGGGTACGGTGCCGCTAACTACGCAGGCTGTGAAAGAGGTATGGGGCGGAGACGGGGAAGTCCGGATCGAGCGAAGCGTATCGGATGTAATGCGCTGTGGGAGCGACGCGTTAGTTTAGTTGCAGGGTCCATAGGTCGTGGAGGTGTACGACGCCCTCTACCTGGCCACCGGGGGCGACGACGATGAGGGACGTTATCTTCTTGTCCTCCATCAGGGCTAGGGCTGAGGAGGCAAGAGCACTGCCTTCGATCGTGTGCGGATGAGAGTTCATGATTTCGGCGGCGGTGTGTTCGAGGGCGTGGGAGCCATCGCGTTCGAGCAGGCGGCGAAGATCTCCGTCGGAGATCATGCCGGCTAGATGGCCGTCGTTGAGAACGGTCGTCATGCCCAATTTTTTACGCGACATTTCGTAGATGACCTGCGGCATCGGCGTGGCGGGAGCCACTTGCGGAAGGGCATCGCCTGTATGCATCAGCTCGCGGACGCGTGCGAGACGTCTCCCGATGCGGCCGCCTGGATGCAGGTCCGCGAAGTCTTCTGCTTTCCAGCCGCGGAGGCGACTTACTTCGAGGGCGAGAGCGTCACCGAGGGCCAGCATGACGGTGGTTGAGGCGGTGGGTGCGAGATTGAGGGTGCAGGCTTCGGAGGAGACGCTGGAGTCGAGGAAGATACTGCTGGCTTGAGCGAGGGTGGAGGTGCTGCAGCCGCTGATGGCGATCAGTGTGGCGTTGAGGCGATTGAGAGTGGGAAGGAGGCGGAGGAGTTCTTCTGTTTCTCCGCTGTAGGAGAGGGCGATGACGATGCCTTTGGGCGCGAGCATGCCGAGGTCGCCGTGGATGGCTTCGGCAGCGTGAAGGAAGTGGGCTGGGGTGCCTGTAGAACGCAGTGTGGCGGCGATTTTGCGGGCGATGATGCCGCTCTTGCCGATGCCGGTGATGATGATGCGATTTTGAGCCGTTGCGGCTTGAAGGAGATGGTCGGTTGCCCGGGTAAAGGCAGCGAGCATAGTGGTGTCGAGGCGAAGGGCGAGTTCATTCAGAGCGGCGGCCTCGATGCGGACGAACTCCGACGGACGTGGTGAGGCGGAAGAGATAAGGGGCTTGCTGGACATAGTGGCCGAACCATGTCGATGCTAGCAGAGGGTTTGGGGCGGGCAGCCGGAGATGCGGGTTTTGGGAGTTTTTTTGGGAATGGGAGCGTGCAAGTGATGGAAAATACTGTCGTTGCATCGTTTATAAGGGCTTTGCGTCTAAACTGAGAGGGTTGGTGTGGCGGGAGTATGTGCCGAAAGGATTTTCTGACGTGAAGCGAAGTGGACTGGTCTTTGGAGTGATGGTTGTTGGGATTGCGCTGCTGTTATGGGCTGGATGGCACAATCTGCGCGAGAGGCGGCTCGCGATGCAACAGGCGCGGGAGAACCATGTGGTTCTAGCGCCGGAGAAGGCGGGAGCCGCGACAGCGCAGCCGGATTCGCAGTCGCCTGAAGCGGAAGCGATGCAGATGCGCGGGAAGGTGGCGCCCGGTTTTACGCTTGCGACCCTGGACGGAAAGAAGGTTTCGCTGAGCGATTACAAGGGCCGGCCGGTTCTGGTGAACTTCTGGGCGACGTGGTGTGGGCCGTGCAAGGTGGAGATGCCCTGGTTTGAAGAGTTCCGCAAGCAGTATGGGGCGCAGGGTTTTGAGATTCTCGGGCTTGCTGACGATGTGGATGCGGGCAAGGACGCGATTGCTAAGGTTGCCCAGAAGACTGGCGTGACCTATCCGATTTTGTTGACTGATGGAAAGATTCAGAAGGCGTACGGTGGACCGGAGGGGATGGACTATCTGCCGATGTCGTTCTATATCGACAAGAACGGCGTAATCGTCGAAGAGACAGCTGGACTTGGCAGTAAGGATGAGATCGAGGCACACATCAAGAAGATTGTTGCTTCAGGAGCAACACCAGCGGTGGGTGGGCAGTGAGGTCGTTGAGTAGTTTGTCTGCGGGATTGTTGATCGCGTTGCCGGGAGCGTTGGTGGCGCAGCAGGTCGGCACGCTGGATGCGCCAGCAGCGAAGCCGAAGTCGTACATCGTCTATGGGGCGGAGCCGCAGAGCGTCGCAGCAGGGAAGCGAAGCGTGTTGGAGCTGCATTTTCGTGTGTTGGACGGCTACCATGTGAATTCTCACACGCCTAAGTCGGAGCTATTGATTCCTACTCGGATCGAGTTGCAGCCCGCAGCTGGGGTGAAGGCTGAGGCTGTTGAATATCCTGCGGGCAGCTCGTATAGCTTCAGCTTTGACCCTACTGAGAAGCTGGATGTTTATACGGGTGCGTTTACTGTAAAACTGCCAGTGGTGGCTGAGGCGGGAGCGCACACTGTGGATGGGACTCTGCGCTATCAGGCTTGCGATCATGCTGCTTGCTATCCGCCGAAGAGTCTGCCGGTTCAGGTGATATTTACGGCGAAGTAAATGCAGACACAGCGAGAAAAGAAGTTTCTGTTGGTAGGCTCGATACGTCTGTCTGTTTTTCTTGTGGAGTGGTGGCATCATGGAGAAACAGGATAGACAGGAGCGGGCGGACGGGAATGGAAGAATTTCGAAGGCTGACACGGCTGCCGGCGTATGTA
>CAZZZG010000118.1:9560-12392 GCA_964658525.1 uncultured Edaphobacter sp. | reverse complement strand
GCGGGCACTTCGTGCCTTGTTTACCCCTTCGGTTGCGGCTCCCGTTGGTCGCTTTCGACGTTTTGCTGGGGCTGGGTTGGTTTGTTTGCTGGCGGTGGTGATGCTAGGGGCATCACCGGATGCGCGCTTCGAGAAGATGGGGCATGAGATGATCTGCACCTGCGGATGCGGGCAGATTTTGCTGGAGTGCAACCATGTGGGGTGCCCGGTTTCTCCGGTGATGATCGGGGAGCTGCATGCGCAGATCGATGGAGGAGGGACGAATACTTCGATCTTCAACTGGTTTGCGGCGAAGTATGGGGCCATTGTGCTCGCATCTCCGATTCGCGGAGGGTTCGACAACGTAGCGTGGGTTGCGCCGATGGCGGTGTTTTTGCTGGCGACGATTGGGACGGGATTTCTGGTGCGGATGTGGTCGTCGCGGTCGCGACAACGTAGGGCGGTGACTGCGGGCGGAGTTGTAGTGGGAAGTGATGCGATGCGCGAGCGGATTCGGCGAGAGACGGAGTACTGAGATGGGCATGATTGCAGGTGTGGTGCTGACGCTGGCGCTGTTCGGGTTCATCTTCTGGCCGGAGCGAAATCCTTTTGTGCAGGCGGATAAGACGCGAGTGGATTATCTGCGCGAGCGGAAGGATGTTATCTACGAGAACCTTCGGGATCTGAACTTCGAGTATCTGGCGGGGAAATATCCCGAGCAAGACTATGCGGATCAGCGGGCTGGGTTGGAGGATGAGGCGGCGCGAGTGATTGCAGAGATGGATTCGCTTGAGGCTCGCGGAGATTTTGGGCGACGAAGCCGAGCCTAGTGCGCGTCGCCGTAGGACGAGTGGTCCGCTCTTGCTTCATGATCATCGCAAAAATCGAAGCGCTAAGACACCTCCGAGTGCTCCAAATGAATCGTGGGCGCGGGGTAAGAACTTTCCTCCCCTGTTTCATCGCAGATTGCATTCCGAGGTTTGACGTAAACTTGACGGGTGAGCTTTCTATCCTCTTTCCTCCGACGTTCTGTTGCTGCTGCTGCGATGGTGGCAGCGTTTTCTAGCTTTGCCAATGCCGATTCGATCACCGGCACGGTTACAAATAAGACGACCAATAAACCTGCGGCTGGCGACGACGTGGTATTGATTCGTCTGCAGCAAGGGATGCAGGAGGCTACGCGGAGCAAGACGGACGCGAAGGGCCACTTTACGCTGGATGTGCCGACGAATGAGAGCCAGGCGATTCACCTGGTGCGTGTGACGCATGACAAGGCTAATTATTTTCGACCGGCGCCTCCGGGAACGCAGTCGGTTGAAGTGGAAGTTTATAACGCTGCTGCGAAGGTTAAGGGTGTGAGCAGCGAGGCGGATGTGATGCGCCTGCAGACGGATGAGAGCGGGAAGGCGCTGCATGTGGTGGAGAATTTTTTCGTGAAGAACGAGTCGAGTCCACCGCTGACTCAGTTCAGTGACAGGCCGTTTGAATTTTATCTGCCGGAGGGTGCGGTGGTGGAGGGGTCTGCAGCTTTGGCACCGGGTGGAATGCCAGTGCAGGCTTCGCCCGTTCCGTTGGGAGAGCCGAATCACTATGCGTTTATATTTCCAATTCGGCCGGGGGAGACGCGATTTCAGATTACCTACAAGCTGCCTTACAGCGGGAGTTTGAAGTTTTCGCCGCGAGTGATGATGCCTACGGATACGATCGCGGTGATGATGCCGAAGAGCATGACGTTTAGGCCCGGGCCTTCTGCACCGTATACACCGGTGACCGAGGAGACGACGGCGCAGACTTATGTGGCGCGGGGTGTGGCTCCGTCGCAGGCGTTGGACTTTACTGTATCGGGCACTGGGCAGATGCCACGGGATACCGGCGCTGCTGGGGCGGCGGGTGAAAGTGGGCCAGCTTCGGCGGACGCTTCGGCACAGGCTGGTGCGGGTGGCGCTGCGGGCACGGCGGCGAGCGATACACGACCCGGTGGGGGGTTGGGGACACCTCTCGATCCGGAAGGGACGAATGATCCGTGGGCGAAGTACAAGTGGTGGATTCTGGGTGGGCTTGGGCTGGTGCTGGCGGTGGGTGCGGGAGTGATGTTAAGGAATGGACCTGCGCCGGTGGCGAGTGCGGTTGGGGTGGGGGCAACGGCTGCCGGTTCGGATTCCCTGCTTGCGGCGATGAAGGAAGAGCTTTTTGCGCTGGAGACTGACAGGCTAAAAGGCAAATTGACTGAGAGTGAGTATGTGGAGCAGAAGGCGGCGCTTGAGGTGGTATTGCGCAGGGCGCTGGCGCGCGGCGAACGGAGCGTGGATACGTCTAATGTGGCGGGCCCAGTAGTCTGAGGTGTTGGCGATGAATACGTTCAAGTCGACGTTGCTTCTGGTGTTGCTGACGGTGTTCCTGATTCTGATTGGGGATCGGTTTGGTGGCCGCAATGGAATGGTGCTGGCGTTTGCGCTGTCGGTTGTCTTCAACTTTGTGACTTACTTCTTCTCGGACAAGTTGGCGTTGCGTATGTACAACGCGCAGCCGGTGACTCGGGAGCAGTTGCCGAGGGCGTATGCGGCGGTGGAGAAGCTGACGGCGAAGCAGGGACTGCCAATGCCGAAGATCTATGTGCTGCCGACGGAGTCTCCGAATGCTTTTGCTACGGGACGGAATCCGCAACATGCTTCGGTGGCGGTGACGCATGGGATTCTGCAGCTACTGGATGATGAGGAGCTGGAGGGTGTGCTGGCGCACGAGCTGGGACACGTGAGGAACAGGGATATTTTGACGAGTTCGATTGCTGCGACGCTGGCGGGCGCGATCACGATGGTCGCGCGGATGGGATATTGGGCTTCGCTGTTTGGCGGT
>CAZZZG010000118.1:0-9460 GCA_964658525.1 uncultured Edaphobacter sp. | reverse complement strand
CCGCTACTAGGGAGTGGAGGGATTGGGAATCTTTTTTCGACACATCCTCCCATGAAGGAACGAATTCAACGGTTGATTGGAAGGGATTACGTCTAGGATGCAGATTTTGCTGCGGGCCCTGCGGTTGTTTGCGATGGTGGCGTGGGTGGGTGGGCTTGGATTTTTCGCCTTTGTGGTGGCGCCGGTGGCGTTTCATAGTTTGCCGAGTGCGCATGAGGCTGGGATTGTTGTTGGAGGGACGCTGCGGGTGTTGCACTGGATCGGGCTGGTGGGTGGCGCGATCTTTTATGTTGCTACAGGGCTGTTGTGGCTGCGGGCTGGAGTGACGGCGAGGATAGAGTTTGCGATCGAGATGATTCTGGCTGGGATAATGATGGCGGGAACGTTTTATTCGCAGTTCAAAATACTGCCGGCGATGGAGGTGGATCGGGCGCTGGCAGGCGGGGTGGTGGAGACGGCCCCGGTGGGAAATGCAGGGCGGGTGGACTTTGAAAGATTGCATACGTTGTCGGAGAGGTTGGAGGGGTTCGTATTTTTTTGCGGTTTGGGTGTGGTGTTTGTGCTGTCTCGTGAGTCGCAATGAGAGACGGTAGAATCGTAAGAACATGAAGATTTGTGTGGTTGTGTTGCGGCTGGGCGCGGCTGCGTTGTTATCTCTGACGAGTGTCGCTGTGCCGAAAATCGGCCTGAGGAACTAGCGGTGTCGGCGCTGTGGTTGAGCCTGACGCTGGGGCTGGTGGCCGGACTGGCTGATTATCTTGGTGGCTTTTTGTTAGTGCGGCAATCGCCTTCGGCGCGCGCGCTGCGCTACTTTGTCGCGCTCGGTGCGGGTTTCATGTTGGCCGCGGCAGTGCTTGAGATGGTCCCGGAGGGGCTGCGGGTGAATCCGCGATTTGCTCCATTGTTGATTCTAGTTGGGTACTGTGCGGTGCATTTGGTGGAGCATTCGCTGGCGCCACATTTTCACTTTGGGGAGCAAACCCATGAGCACGAGTTCATTGCGGCGAAGACCAGCTACTCGGTTTTGTTGGGATTGGCTACTCACACGTTTTTTGATGGAGTGGCGATTGGGTCGGGATTTGTGTTGTCGCATTGGCTGGGATGGATTTTGTTCTTCGCGGTATTTCTGCATAAGATCCCTGAGGGCTTTACTGTGGCGAGCGTGATGCTGGCTGGCGGTAGAGGCGCGGCGACGGCACTGAACTCGGCGTTGTTTCTTGGGGCGACGACAGTGCTCGGTGTGCTCGTGATTAATCTCGAGCCTAGCTGGGTGCGGGTAGGGTTGCCGCTGTCGGCTGGGGTGACGATTTATGTGGCAGCTACGGATCTTGTGCCCGAGGTGAACCGCGAGCCGGGATTGCGAATGGCGCTGGTCTTCCTTGCAGGCGTGGCAGTGTTTTTTATTCTGCGTTTGTTAGGGCCAGGGTAGTTGTTGTGTGGCTTAGGACTCAGCTGGCGGGGTCGAGGACCAGGGTCACGGTTGCGGAGTGTTGCAGGGAGTTTCCGGTTGGGCCAGTGGCTGTGCCAGTGACCGTAATGGCGTAAGTTTGCGCAGGGCTGGTCGACAGTTGGGCGGTATTGATGCGGTCTCCGCAGCCGCTGGTGAGCAGAAGGGTGATGCCGGCGATGGTGAGCAGGAAGAACTTTGTTGCGGCGCCGCGTTTGCGTGGATGGGCTAGACCGGCGATGGGGCTGAGCAGAAAGATTGCGGCGAGGAATGGTTGATAGAGGCGGCCCCGGGCGTTGACGTTCGTCGCTGTCGTCTTCGGCGTCGCGATCGTCATAGTGAAGGTGTTGGGCGTGCCGCCCGGGGGCAAATAAGCGGGGTTGAAGGATGCGGTGGCGAGATTCGGGAGACCGGTGGCGGCGAGCGTGATTGGACTGGATAGGTTGTTCTGCGTCTGGACGGCGAAGGTGAAGCTGGTACTTGCGCCGGAGAGAATCGTCTGTGTGGTGGTGCCGGTTGCGGCGAGCGCAAAGTCGGGGTTTGTGAGTGAACCCGTTCCGATTGTGATGAGTTGAGGGGCGGAGATGCTGGGGGTGAAGTTGGCGCTTCCGTCATAGACAGCGGTGAAGTTGTGAGCGCCCTGGGCGAGGGTAGAGGTGAGGAAGACCGCGTCGCCTGAGCTTGAGAGCGGGGTGGTGAAGAGGGGGCTATTACCATCGAGCAAGGTGACAGAACCGGGTGGGGTGCCGATCGTTGTGCTGGCGACGTGCGCGGTGAGGGTCACCGTCGATCCCGTGGTGCCGGTTGCTACGAGGTTGCTGAGCGTGATCACAGTAGCGGCTGGGTGGATGGTGACTGCTGCGGGTGATGCAATGGTGTAGTTCCCTGCCGCTGAGCCTTTGAGAACGGGCGTGATGGCATAAGTACCGGCAGGTGAGCCGACGGTGGCGGTGGTGGTGAAGGTGGCGGTGAGATCTGCTGCGTCCTGGGGAAGGACGCCGGTGATGTTACCGGTGATGTTTGGAATCGGTTGTCCGTAGAGAATGGTGATCGGTGCGATGGTGGCGGTGAGTTGCAGGGGGGTGATGGTCAAAGCCAGCGGAGGACTCTGCGCGAACGGATGTGTCTGATCGCCGGAGTAGGTTGCCGTGAGATTGTAAGCGCCGGCGGCCAGGGTTGAAGTTGAGAGGGTGGCGGTGTTGGAGACGAGAGGGGACGAGCCCAGCGCTCTAGTTGTGGAGTTTACGGTTTCGAAAAATGTAACGGTGCCGATGGCGGGGCTGGTGGCGAGAGAGGCTGTGAGTTGCCCAGTCCCGTAGGCGATAACGGAGGGAGCGGTGAGGTTGAGGACTCCCGGGGCGGTGATGCCGAGACCTGCGATGGTGGTGATCGAGGTTGAGGTGGGTTGAGTGACGACCTGACGAATGCGCTGATTGCCGGTATCGGAGAGGGTTAGGTTGTTCGCGGGCGAGAGTGTTGTTGCGGTGGGACTGTCGAGCGAGGCTGCGGTAGGAGGACCGTTGTCGCCGGCGAAGGCCTGAGTGCCATCGCCAACAACGGTGGTGATCACGCCGGTGGTGGCATCGATGCGCCGGATGCGATGGTTGGCGGTGTCGGCGAGGTAGAGGTTGCCGGCGGAATCGGAAGTGAGGCCGTGAGGGAGCGCCAGGTTCGCAGAAGTCGCGGCGGTGGTGTCGCCGGAGTAGCCGGGTGAGCCGGTGCCGGCGATGGTGGTGATGACGCCAGTATTGGCGTTGATCTCGCGAACGCGATGGTTATGGGTGTCGGCGAGGTACAGATTGCTTGAGGCGTCCAACGCGATGCCCGTGGGGGAGTCGATGGCAGCGGATGTGGCCGGACCGTGGTCGCCGGAGTAGCCTTGTGAGCCATTACCCGCGATCGTAGTGATGAGGCTGGTGGTGAGGTTAAGTTTGCGGATGCGGTGATTGCCCGTGTCGGCGATGTAAAGATTCCCGGAGGAGTCGAGCGCGAGAGCGGTTGGGAGGCTGAGTTGGCAGGATAGGGCAGAAGCACCGTCTCCTGAGAAGCCGAGGGTGCTCCCGGCGATCGTTGTGATAATGCCTGTGGTGAGGTTGAGTTTGCGGATGCGCTGGTTGTGTGTGTCGGCGATATAGAGATTGCCGGCGCCATCGAGGGCTAACCCCTGCGGGGAGTCTAGCGCTGCAGAGGTTGCTGGGCCCGAGTCGCCGGAGAAGCCCTGGGTGCCGGTGCCAGCGATGATAGTGATGTTACCGACTGAGTCAATCTTGCGGATGATGTGGTTGCCTGTTTCTGCAAAGTAGAGGTTGCCAGTTTCGTCAAAAACGATGGCAGACGGAAGAATGAGGGGGATCGTCAGTGCTGAGACCGAGGCGGTCTGGGCGACGAGCCTGGGGAGCGACAGGAGACAGAGAAGAAAGAGTGCAATCCCGCGGGATTCGTATTTGGTGCGAGGAGAATGTGGGAGGCTCTGCTTACCCATGAGAAATTGTCAAATGCATTGTGCGGAGAGGATGAAGGGATAATGTTTGCGCAAACTGCTCTTACTTTACCGTAATGACCAGGGTGTTCATCGACGCCAACCGATGAAGATGGATCGGTCAATAATGGGTGTGAATGAAGAAGACCCCGGAGGAATGACTCCGGGGTCTCTTGTGGTTAGGTCAAGCGTTGGTTTAGGGGATCTTCTGGAAGCGGCCAATTTTCAGACCGAGTGAGTAGGGCTGGAAGATCGGTACACCTGCGCCGACGATCTCGGTGATGAAGTTGGTGCCGTCGCCTGCAACCCAGACGTTTCCTGCCTGATCGACTGCAAGGGCACGGCCGGAGGTAAGGTAGGAGGCATCCTTCTGGAAGCCAGTGGAGGGTGAGAGACCCAACGGCCCATTCGTGCTTCCCAGTTCGCTCACGCTGGTATTGCCGGTTGCGTTGTTCGGAATCCATACGTTGAGACGACCATCCACAGCGATCGAGGTGGGAGTTGCGATTCCGATAGTTCCCGGAGTCGTAAAGGGGAAATTATTGATCGGGACATAGTTCCCGCCAGAGAGGGTGAGGCCGGTAATGACACCGCTGTCGATGGCAGATACATACAGATTATTTTGCGGTCCAAGCGATATGCCGTAAGAGTCGCCGCTGGTTGGGATTGAGGAGGTAACAAACCCGTTGAGGTAGCCCGGTGTGGCTGGCGTGGTGCTTGGCGAAACTTCAGCCACTGAGGTGGTTCCAGAGGTGACGAAGATATTGCCCTGGATCGTGACGTTGCTGCCATTATTCTGGTAGTCCGGCATGAGCCGCACCGGGTTGGGACCAACGGTGTTGGAGATCTGAACGGGGGCAACCGCTGTGGTCGCGCTTGCACCGCCCGGGATTTGATAGAGGGAGCCAACTCCGCCGGTTACAGCGGTAAAGTAGATGTTGCCAAGGCCATCTGCAGTGACGCCGATGGGAGTGACGGTGGCAGGGAATGCAAGAGTGCTTCCGTTGTTATAGCGATAGAGGCTTGTGCCTGAGCCAGTCCAGACATTGCCCAAGTTGTCGACGGTCGCTCCGCCCAGAGACTTGCCGGTGCCCTGGAGGACGCAGGTGAGGGGAACACCAGCTCCGCTGATCTCGGAGAGATTGCCGCCGCCGGTGGCCTGAACGTTGTCGATCCATACGTTATCCGCAGCGTCGATATTGATGTCGATGGGCGAGTTGATGAATGAGCCAGAGGCGCTGCCGCAGGTGCTGGTGCTTGCGTAACTGATCGCGATGGTCCAGTCGGTGGGCTGGGTGGCGAGTGCCGGCTGATATGGGCCGCTGACTCCGCCTGCGAGACTAAAGAGAGAGCTGATGTTTCCACCACTTGTAGGATTCGAGAGCAAGTAATAGATGGCCTGAACGGTATCGGTCGCCTGAGGGAGGTTTGGGGTACTGAAGTTGGCCGTGTAGGCGGTGTTAGGAGGCGTTGCCGAGGTAAAGAGGGTACCGCAGGCCGGAGTGGAACTGTTGGGGCCATTGATGCATGCGGACAAGATGTTGGCCAGCAGGTTGACTTTGCCGGGCTCGGGCGTGGCTATGACGGAGACGCTTGGATCAACGTTGCTTCCGCTGGCAGCGATGGTCGTGGAGGTGACCGCGGTGCCTGCAGAAGGATCGGCCAACAGGGCGATCGTGGCTGGCAGTTGAGTTACGATGTTCGACTGCTGACCCGTGCCGTCGAAGATGATGGAGTTGTGGATGCCGCTGGCGGGCACGGGATTAAAGAACTGTTGAACCGCAGCCATTGTGGCTACAGTGGTCACTTCTGTCATGTCTACGTGATTGGCCGCGGTAAGTTCCAAGCAGTTGCCGTAGACGGAGATGAAGGCGGCGGCAGCATTGTTCTGGGTTGGGTCACCGTTGTTCTGAGTATTTCCGCCTGTCGAGATCACGTAGACCAGTGGGTCATAGCCTAAAGGGCAGGAGAAAGTGTTTCCGGTATTGGGGTCGCCGTTGGTCGCGTCCCTATTAAATGCGAAGGAGCCTGCGTTGTCGGTCGTTGTCGTAGCGGCGAGAACGGCTGGCGTTCCGCTGCCTTTTAGTCCGGAGAAGTACAGGCTGACGACTGCACCGATAACAGGTTGGTTGCCTCCATGGATCTTCCCGCTGAGTGTGGCAGCCTGACCGAGAGGGGCTGTGTTCGAAGCGGTCGTCGCCATGTTGGCGCAACCGGCCGTGAATACTGCGCTCGAAGCCATAAGCGCGAGCAGATTTCGCTTTGAGCCCGTCAGCCGGGCGAAAGAATTACCAATCATGGGTGTTCCCTCCGAAGATGGTAGTGCGGTTTGCTGTTCAAGGTAGATTCCGAAGCGACAAGTTGTGATGACCAGCGGGATAAAGTCAAGTTAGGAGTGAGACAGGCTGGGGGAAAAGGTATCGAATTGCCAGGTCAAAGCAAAAGCTCTAATAGAACATCTGGAACATCCTTCGATAACGGAGCTTCTTCGGGAAGGAAGGCCCCTGTGGGGAGGACAGTTACGGGAATACTGAAAGCTTCTCAACATCTCATGATGGAGCATAACCGAGGTTAGCCAATCTGTTGCTAAATAACTCGTGACACTTTTGGGTCATTCGTATGGCGGAAGTTAGAGTGTGGACCGCGGGGGCGATGTTTTGCAAGAGCTTTGATTGCCGCGATATGCAAGTAATTGCAGCGTCTGGATAGTAGCCATTGGTTAACGACGCCAAGAACACTACAGCTAGACGACAGGGCAGGTCCAGGTTACGCGACCGGCTGTTGAAGTCTGGCTTGCTCCGCCCCTAATTTTCGGACAACTTTCAGGAAAGAAGGCTAATCTATCCCAGTAGAGTGCTTCGCCAATCAGATCATTGCGACCGGAGAAAGACCATGCGTTTGAAAACGATGTATCTCGCAGCAAGCTTAGCTCTTTCGTCGACCCTATTTTTGAGCGGATGCAAGAGCTCAACGCCTGCTCCATCTCCGGCACAAAGTGCGAGCCCTGATGCTACCCCTGCGGCACCGAATTCCTCAAATTCAGCGGTGACCGCTGCTCCGCCTGCGGGCTCGCCGACAGCGTCAGTTCCCGAAGTGCCCCCACCGCCTCCGCAATCTGCGCCGGCGATGACTGCGGCCCCACCACCTCCTCCTGCGCCAGTTAGGATTACTGCTCCGGCAGGGGCTGCAGTTACGGTGACCGTGACTGAACAGTTAAGTGCGAGCCATAGTAATGTTGGGGATGGATTCACTGGCGTGTTGGCCGCTCCGGTGAAGAGTTCGGGTGGTGGAGTTGTCTTCCCGCGTGGGGCACATGTTGTCGGTACGGTGGTCGCTGCGAAGGGTCGCGGCAAATTCAAGGGGTCGGGTGCGCTCGGTATCTCTGTGACCTCGATTTCGGGAATGTCTGTCAGCACGAGTTCCTACGAGAAGGAAGAAAAGGGCAAGGGAAAACGGAGCGCCGGGTTTATAGGCGGCGGTGCGGGTGGCGGTGCCTTGATCGGAGGTTTAGCTGGCGGCGGCAAGGGTGCGCTGATCGGAGGATTGCTTGGAGCTGGCGCCGGAACGGCTGGCGCGGCGTTCACGGGCAACAAGGACGTTGTGATTCCGTCGGAGTCCACCGTGACTTTCCACCTGACGGCGCCGGTGACAGTTACGGCGAGGGCGAGGCAACCCAGGGAATCAGACAACGCCCTGCCTCCGCCTCAACAATAGAGCTGGCTGTACAGCGCCTGCTCCTTTCTGGGGCAGGTGTTTTTTTTTGCTGCGACGATGTTGCGGATAGCGGAGGCTGCTGACGTTAGACTTGTGAGATGCGGCTGAATCCTATTTTCTTGTTGTCTGCGACCGATGTGGCTCACTTCCCTTCTGAAGCGAAGACGTATGGAGCACCTGAGGTAGCGTTTCTGGGGCGTTCGAATGTGGGCAAGTCTTCGCTGATCAATTCACTGCTCGGATCGCAGGAGGCAAAGGTCTCGTCGACGCCGGGCCGAACGCGGGCGATCAATTTTTTTGCGTTACATGAGGGTGCGGGCGATAAGATGAAGATTCGGCCTACGTTGATCTTCGCCGATTTGCCTGGGTATGGTTACGCGAAGATTTCGAAATCGATCTCGGCAGAGTGGCCCTCGTTTATTGAACCTTATCTCGCGGAACGTGCGACGCTGGCGCTTTGTATCTGCCTGGTGGATACAAATATTCCGCCGCAGGAAAATGATACTCAACTGATTACATATTTCAAACAGACGCAGCGGCCATATCTGGTGGTGGGGACCAAGGCGGATCGGTTGTCGAACAATCAGCTGGCAAAATCTATAGCTGCTTTGAAAAAGGCCCACGAGGTTGAAGAGATTCTTCCGGTTTCTGCGAAGACCGATGCAGGGACGAAGATTCTTTGGGCAAAGATGATGGAAGTGGCGGAGTAGTTTTCGAGCCGGATAGAGTTGACAGTCTGGTCAGGGTGATATCAGATGGCACCCATCCGCCTCCGGGCCAGGTTGCGGATCTACATTAAAAATGTGAAGAGGATGAGGAGACATCTGTGATGACGAAAAATCTTCTATCGATCAGCCTGGCATCAATTTTGATTTTGACTGGCGCGTCTCGTGGTCAAAGTTCGGCGCAAACACCTTCCAACCCACCGGCCCAAAACACGGTAGATCAGGACGTTGATTTACTCAGGAAAGATATTCGCTCTCAGAAGAAACAGATTATTGCCGCGAATCTGCAGTTGAGTGATGCCGAGGCGGTGAAGTTCTGGCCTCTTTATGACCAGTACACCGCAGAGTTGGTCAAGATTAATGATGCGAAGTACGGGGTCATCAAGGAATACGCCAACTCCTTCAACAGTTCGCTGACGGATGAGCATGCCGTGGCATTGACTAGCAATTTGCTGACCGTCGATGCGCAGGCTGCGCAGTTGCGACTGAAGTACGTCCCGATCTTCAGCCAGGTAATCTCCGGCAAAAAGACCGCCCTGTTTTTTCAGATGGACCGGCGTCTGGTTATGCTGATTGACTTGCAACTTGCGTCGCAGGTTCCTCTTGTCCAACCTTAGGATGAACAGCCGGGTATCTCGTTAAAGACAGAGGCGGCAGTGAAGAAAGTCTTCACTGCCGCCTTTTGTTTGTCGGATTTATGTGAGGCTAGTCGCCGTAGTAGTCGAGGCCGAGGTGAGTGATGAGCTCTTCGCCCATGATGTGGCGGAGGGTGTTCTTCAGCTTGATGTGCTGGATGAAGAGGTCATGCTCCGGATAGACACCGGGTGCGGAGTCGGGGTCCTTGAAGTAGAAGCTGAGCCACTCCTGAATACCTAGGCCACGTAGGAGAGGTGTGCGAGCGGCGAGGTCCATGAAGAGAATCAGGTCAAGGGCGAGAGGTGCAGCGAGGATGGAGTCGCGGCAGAGGAAGTCTACCTTGAGCTGCATGGGGTAGCCGAGCCAGCCGAAGATGTCGATATTGTCCCAGCCCTCTTTGTTGTCGCCGCGGGGTGGGTAGTAGTTGATGCGGACCTTGTGGTAGAGGTCCTTGTAGAG
>CAZZZG010000117.1:0-12510 GCA_964658525.1 uncultured Edaphobacter sp. | reverse complement strand
CCAACTCACGGAGTCTCTGCTTGACCGGATCCCAACTGTCCCTGATCTCTTGGGCTTGTTGTTCCGCCTTCTCCCAAGAGCGGGTCTTCGCGGAGACAGTCGTGTCCCTCCCATCCCTTAACAAATAGAGATATTTCGCACACTTACAGCGTTTCCACTGCGCTCGCCTTTCTTTGAGCAGTCGGCAGAGTGGCGTGTGTAGACAGAGACAGTTTGGGTTTTAGGCCGGAGCAAAGCAGTATTCAGTTCGTGCATGCAAAGAGTAGCATTGCTCTCTTGCAATCCTCCTGCAGTTTCCGAAAAGTGCCACGTAAGTTATTGATTAAAAGTGGTGGCCAGAGACGGGATCGAACCGCCGACGCCGGCCTTTTCAGGGCCGCGCTCTACCACTGAGCTATCTGGCCTTGGCATGCAACGCCTGTGATCGGGGATCGCCAAGAACCACCGTGCGCTAATGCTACATCTGTCGCCCCGGCTTTTCAGGGGAGCCCATCGCCGGCGGGAGCCAGCAACGCAAACGCATTCTAAGTATAGCAACCCCGAGCTGTACCGCCAACTCTCCGCTCGCGCTATCCTTTCTCATTACTTGAAACCAAACGATAGGATGCCCATGCTCCTTTGTTCCCGAAGTTTTGCGCCTGCATCATTTCTTTTCTGTCTCGTCATTGCCGCTCAAGCGCAAGTCGCAGCGAAATCCGCACCGGCCACTGCGAAGGCAACCGCCGCGGCCGCCTCTCCGCGCGAGCAGCGAGCCATCAAGGCTTTCAACGCCGCAAGGGAAAGCCCACTCCAGCTCAACGCCTTTCTTACTCGCATGCCAAAGGGCGCAGACCTGCACATGCATCTCGCCGGCGCGGTCTATGCCGAGACCTTCATCAAGGATGGCGCCGCAGATATTCTCTGCGTCAACCCCGCCACTCACAGCTTCTTCAAACCAGATGCGACAACCCGAAGCACCCCGCCACAGCCCGTCTGTGGTGAAGGCAATGTTCGCGCCGAGGACGCCTTCAAAGACCAAAAGCTCTACGATGCTCTAGTCGATTCCTTCTCCATGCGGGCCTTTGTGCCCAGCGCGGGCGTCAGTGGACACGATCAGTTCTTCGCCACCTTCGACCGTTTTCGCAGCCTCAATAAATCTCATACAGGAGAGTGGCTCGACGAGGTCGCCACCCGAGCTGCGTCGCAGAACGAGCAATACCTGGAGGTCATGGAGACACCAATCTTCACCGATCTCTCAAAGATCGTCTCCAACATCGAGTGGCCAACCACCCCTGTCGATCCAGCACAAAATCGCACCGGCGACGCTACCGGTACCAGCCGCGAAGACCTCAGTCATCTTCGCGACACACTCCTCAAGGCAGGCCTGCGCGACGAGGTAGCCGTCGATCGCAAACAATTGGACGATGCTCTCGACGCCCGGGATCGTATCGAAAACTGCGGCCAGCCCAGCGCCCGATCAGCCTGCTCCGTCCAAGTTCGCTTCCTCTACCAGGTACTCCGCGCTTTTCCGCCGCAACACGTCTTCGCGCAGACCCTGCTTGCCTTCGAGGTCGCCTCGGTCGACCCTCGCGTCGTCGGGATCAACTTGGTACAGCCTGAAGACAGCTATCTGTCGATGTCCGAGTATCACCGCCAGATGCTTATGATCGACTACCTTCACAGCGTCTACCCGAAGGTCCATATCGCGCTTCACGCAGGCGAAATCGCTCCAGGCCTCGTCCCTCCCGATGGTCTTCGCTTCCATATCCGCGAGGCAGTCGACCTCGGCCACGCCGAACGCATTGGTCACGGCGTCGACGTCATGTATGAGAACGAGCCTCACGCGTTGCTGAAAGAATTAGCAGACCGGCACATCATGGTTGAGATCAATCTCACTTCGAACGATGTCATCCTCGGTGTCTCCGCGCCATGGCACCCGCTGCCGTCTTATCGTGCCGCCGGCGTTCCCATCGCTCTCTCCACTGACGACGAGGGCGTCTCCCGCATCGATCTCACCAACGAGTACACACGCGCCGCTATGGAGTTCAACCTCTCCTACCTCGACCTCAAGCAATCCGCCCGCACCAGCCTCGAGCACAGTTTTCTTCCCGGACCCAGCCTCTGGCAGCAACCTGACGGCTTCACGAAAACAATTCCTGCCTGCGCTGGGCAACCGCTCGGAGCCGCGAATCCCACCCCGAACTGCCTGAGCTTTCTTCAATCCAGCGAAAAAGCTGCTCAACAGTGGGAGCTCGAACACCGCTACGATCTCTTCGAATCCAGCCTCCCCTAAGTCCAAAAGTCACAGGCTAAACTCATCTCCAGAGCCCATGAAAAAAGCCATCATCACCATCCTCCAGTTCTTTCTCTTCCTGATCGTCTTCGGAGCTTTTTCGCTCTTTCCGCCTTTTCACATCGAGCACGTCCTCAACACAAGCTCAACCGGCACCCGCGTCTTTATCGCAGATGGCCTTCTCATCGCACTCGTCGTCTATCTAGTCGTTGTCCTCTTTGAGCTTCTGATGAAGCG
Organism: uncultured Edaphobacter sp.; assembly: GCA_964658525.1. Lineage (GTDB taxonomy): Bacteria > Acidobacteriota > Terriglobia > Terriglobales > Acidobacteriaceae > Edaphobacter. The sequence continues at coordinate 10,001 of CAZZZG010000117.1, read as the reverse complement.
TCTCAAGGGCTTAGGGCCTTGGACAACAATCGCCTTTGTTCTCGCAGCCATGGTCGGGTTCATCATGAAGTTCGGCTTCCTCACCCGCTCCTCCCTCTAAGAATTCCCATGTCAGACAATATCTTCCAACTCTTGAGCGAAGCACAGCATCACCTCGACGCAGGATTCTCCAGCCTCCCTCCAAACCCCACGCCACAGCTGGATGAATCAGCCTCTGCGATCCTCCACCAGGTCGCCGAACGCCTGCAGGACAACTATCCCTACGGCCACCCCCTCTACGCAGGCCAGATGCTCAAGCCGCCCCACCCCATTGCCCGCGCCGCCTACGCGCTTGCCATGTCGGTCAATCCGAACAATCACGCACTCGACGGCGGTCGCGCCAGCTCCGCGATGGAGATCGAAGCCGTAGCTGCCATCGCAAAGATGTTTCAGTGGCCTCAATACCTCGGCCATCTCACCAGTGGGGGCACCTTCGCGAACCTCGAAGCTCTCTGGGTGGCTGGCCAGCTCACGCCGGGCAAAGCAATCGCCGCCTCCGATCAGGCTCACTATACTCACAGTCGCATCTCGAGCGTCCTCGGCCTGCCCTTCGTCACCATTCCCTCCGACCTCCGCGGCCGCATGGACCTCGCCGCACTCGAGCATCTCCTCGCAACGAAAAACATCGGCACTGTCGTCGTCACATTAGGCACAACCGCCATCGGCTCGGTGGACCCCCTTGACGAGATCCTGACCCTCCAGAAGAAGTACGAGTTCCGAATCCACGTCGATGCAGCCTACGGCGGCTATTTCACCCTCGCCTCCAACCTCTCCACCGAGACCCGCGCCGCCTTCGACGCCATACCCCACGCCGACTCCATCGTCATCGACCCTCATAAGCACGGCCTCCAGCCCTACGGCTGCGGCTCCATCCTCTTTCGCGACCCCACCGTCGGCCGCTTCTACAAACACGACTCCCCCTACACCTACTTCTCCTCAAAGGAACTCCATCTCGGCGAGATCTCCCTCGAGTGCTCCCGCGCCGGAGCCTCCGCCGTAGCTCTCTGGGCGACCCAACAGCTTCTCCCCTACACCCCCGGCGGGGTCTTCGCTCAGGGCCTCGAGTCCGGCCATACCGCAGCGCTCGACCTGCACCGCCGCCTGACCGAAAGCCCTCAATTCCTCACCCCATCCAGCCCCCCTCAGCTCGACATCATCTTCTGGACCGCCAACGCCCCCACCCCCGAGGCTTCCTCGGCCCTCGCGCAGTCCATCTTCGACGAAGCCGCCAAAATCGACCTACATATTGCTCTTGCGAAACTTCCGACGCGGTTTTTTCCACAGCATACATGGAGAGATACCTCCCTCAAAAACAGCGAAATGAGTGTGACCTGTCTGAGATCTGTACTAATGAAGCCCGAGCATCTCCTTTGGTTAGACCACTTGTGGCAACGTCTCCAAACCGCCGCCTCCCTAGTTACCGGTCAATACCCCAATAGAACCAACGTAACCTATCCGTAGTTCCATCTTTTGATTGAGATCTGTTTGGTAGAATCAGCCTTAAATTCGATGCTCCAACGATCTTTCTTCGGATCTCGTGCAGCGCATCTCCTCGCCGATAGAAGTTGTGACATCGCAACTTAGGCCACCGACGTTACGAGATACAAAATCGGATGAGAAAAGGAACAACCAACGCATGACTCTTCCCTCCGCTCTCACCCCCCCTTCGACACCCGATCTCTCCACCCGCACCATCGCCTATTTCTCCATGGAGATAGCTCTGTCTCCCGCCTTGCCCACCTACTCAGGTGGCCTCGGCATGCTCGCAGGCGACACCCTTCGCTCCGCAGCTGACACGGCCGCTCCCATGGTCGCGATTTCGCTCGTCCATCGCCGTGGATATTTCCGCCAGAAGCTCTCCGACATCGGCCAGCAGACTGAAGCCGACGTTCCCTGGTCCCCCGATACGACTCTTCCCAGCGCCAACCGGATCATCGCCCTCACCCTTCAGGGCCGTCAGGTCCTCGTACGCGCCTGGCGCTTCGACGTCGTCGGCGTTACCGGTCACATCATCCCGGTCTTCCTCCTCGACACTGACGTCGAAGGCAACGACCCTTGGGACCGTCGCCTCACCGATCATCTCTACGGCGGCGACACCTACTACCGGCTCTGTCAGGAGACCGTTCTAGGTCTCGGCGGCGTAGCGCTTCTCGAAGCGCTCGCCTGTCGACCCAAGGTCTATCACATGAACGAGGGCCACGCCGCCCTCCTTGCCATCGGTCTTCTCGAAGATCACCTCGCCGGCATCCCCCTCAAAGACGCAACCGAAGCCGATATCGAATTCGTCCGTCAGCAGTGCGTCTTCACCACCCACACTCCAGTCCCCGCCGGCCACGACCAGTTCGGCGTCGACCAGATGTACCAGGTTCTCGGACACGACCGCGCCGCCGCCATCGAACAGTTCGGCTGTCTTCACAACAGCCTCATGAACATGACCTACATCGCCCTGCGCTTCTCGCGCTTCGTCAACGGCGTCGCCATGCAGCACGGCAAAGTCTCACAACAGATGTTCCCCGGCTACAAGGTCTACTCCATCACCAACGGCGTTCACGCCGCCACCTGGCTCTCCCCCCATTTTCAAGAGCTTCTCGATGGCGAGATCCCCAACTGGCGTACCGACAACCAATACTTCCGCTCGGTCTATGGCATTGACCCCGCCCGCATTGCCGCTGCTCACAACAAGGGCAAGCTTCGCCTCTTCAGCACCATCGCCAAGCGAGCCGGCCATCACTTCAACCCCAACGTTCTGACCCTCGGTTTCGCCCGCCGCGTCGCCACCTACAAGCGCGCCAGCCTCCTCCTCCACGACCCCAAGCGTCTGGTCGAGATCGCGGAAAAGATCGGCGGCCTGCAGATTCTCTACGCCGGCAAAGCCCACCCGGCCGACAGCGCCGGCAAAGGTCTCATCCGCGACGTCTTCGCCTCCGCAGCCAAACTCAACTCCTCGGCTCTGAAAATCTACTACATCGAAAACTATGACTGGGAGCTAGGCGCTCTTCTCACCCAGGGCGTCGATGTGTGGGTCAATACCCCCCGCCGTCCCTACGAGGCCTCCGGCACTTCGGGCATGAAGGCCGCCCTCAACGGCGTTCCTTCGCTCTCCATTCTCGACGGCTGGTGGATTGAAGGTTGTGCCGAAAACACCACCGGCTGGGCTATCGAAAACGGCGAAGACGAAGCCGCCGAAGCCACCAGCCTCTACGAAAAGCTTGAGAAGTCCGTTGCGCCCATGTATGCGAACCCAGGGGCGTGGTCACGTATGCAGCAGCACTGCATCGCCATCAACGGCAGCTTCTTCAATACTCATCGCATGCTGGCTCAGTACTTCCAAAACTCCTACTTCCCACCCACCCCGCTCTCCGCAGTCCAGACCAGCTACCTCGAACACCGTCGCTCCACCGACAGAGTAGTCGCCGAAGCCGCACTGGTCTAACCGAACAAAAGTTACTCACAGGCAACGGCCAATCGGTCGTTGCCTGTTTTCATTGCTACGAGAAGGCGCCGAAGGCGCGTCAGCCCCGATGGCAGATCGCGCCGTACGCGCAGCACGTCGTTGCCTTGCCCGTCATCATAACCGAGAGCGAGCTAATCTCCCGCCACAACCTCCGCCACACGCCGCCCAGACCGTCGTCTCCGCTCCATCCGTGCAAACCTGCCCCTTACGCGATCAAAGAACAGATAAACCACCGGCGTAGTAAACAGCGTCAGCGCCTGCGACACAATCAGCCCACCCACAATCGTGATTCCCAGCGGCCGTCGAGTCTCGCTTCCAGCCCCACGCCCCAGCGCGAGCGGCAGTCCACCCAGCATCGCCGCCATCGTCGTCATCATGATCGGACGGAACCGCAACATGCAAGCCTCGAAGATCGCCTCCTGCGGCGTCTTCCCATGTTGCCGCTCTGCCACAAGAGCGAAGTCGATCATCATAATCGCGTTCTTCTTCACAATTCCGATCAGCAGTATGATCCCGATCATCGCGATCACGCTCAGGTCCACCTTGAACAGAAGCAGCGCAACAATCGCACCCACACCAGCCGAAGGCAGTGTCGACAGAATCGTCAACGGATGAATAAAGCTCTCATACAAAATCCCGAGCACAAGATAAACCGCCACAAGCGCAAGCAATATCAACCAAGGTTCGCTCTTCAGAGAATCTTTGAACGCCTGCGCCGATCCCGCAAACCCACCATGAATCGCCGAAGGCATTCCGATATCCACCCGAGCCTGCTGGATCGCCTGCGTCGCCTCACTCAGCGACGCCCCCGGCGCCAGGTTGAACGACAGCGTCGTAGCCGGCGACTGCGACTGGTGATTAACCGCGAGCGGAATTCTCTGCGTCTCAAAGTGTGTCACCGCCGACAGCGGAACCATCGCTCCCGTCGTACTCTTCACATAGATATTCTTCAGCGCATCAGGATCTTCCTGAAACTCCGGCGGCACTTCCAGCACTACGTGATACTGATTCAGCGGCATGTACGTCGTCGAAACCTGTGCCTGCGCAAACGCATCCGACAGCGTCGAATCAATCGTCAACGGCGAAACTCCCAGACGGCTCGCCGTAGCCCGGTCGATCACCAACTGTCCGCGCAACCCTTGCTGCTGCTCGTCCGTCGCAACGTCCTTAATCTGAGGCAGCTGGTTCATCGCAGCCTCCAGCTTCGGCCCCCACTCGTTCAACTCCTTCAGATTGTCCGCCGTCAACGTGTACTGGTACTCCGTCGCCGTGTTCCGCCCACCGATCCTCAGATCCTGAAACGCCTGAAGATACATGACCGCGCCTGGGACGCTGGTCATCTGCGGCCGCAGCCGGTCCACGATCACCTGCGCCGTGTCCCCCGTCTTCTTCCGCTCCGCATCCGGCTTCAGCGCCATAAACATAAAACCAGAGTTGACGTTTCCGCGCCCGCCGGCAAACGCCGTCACATCCTGCACTCCCGGATCTTTCCCCGCAATCGCCGCCAGCGCCAGCACCTTCTTCTTCAACTCAGGAAATGAAACATCCTGCTGGCCCTGCACCTGTCCGCCAATTCGCCCCGCGTCCTGCTCAGGAAAGAATCCCTTCGGCACCAGAACGTAGAGATAGACGTTAAGCACAAACGTCAGCACAGTAATCGTCAGCACCAGCTTCTGATGCTTCAGCACCCACCGCAGTCCCAGCTCATACTCCGCAGCCAGCCACTCCAGCGCCCGCTCTCCCGAGCGATAAAACCATCCATGCTTCCGCTTGTTGTGCGCCTCAAGAAACTTCGCGCTCAACATCGGCGTTGTCGTCAGCGACACCACCAGCGACACCATAATCGCCACCGACAGCGTCACCGCAAACTCGCGAAACAACCTCCCAACAATCCCACCCATCAGCAGAATCGGAATGAACACCGCAATCAGCGAGGTGCTCATCGAAACCACTGTAAATCCAATCTCCTTCGACCCCAGCATCGCAGCCTGGTACGGCGACATTCCAGCCTCAAGATGACGGCTGATATTTTCGATCACCACAATCGCGTCATCAACCACAAACCCCGTCGAGATCGTCAGCGCCATCAGCGAAAGATTGTCCAGCGTATATCCCAGCAGATACATCACCGCGAACGTCCCCAGCAGACTCAAAGGCACCGCGACCGTCGGAATCAAAGTCGAACGTACTTCACGCAGGAACAGAAACACCACCAGGATCACGAGCAAAATCGAGATCACCAGCGTCCGCGTCACATCCTTCACAGACGCGCGAATCGTGGTCGTGCGGTCCAACGCAACATGCACCGAAATCGCCGGCGGAATCGACGCCTCCAACAACGGCAGCATCTTTTTCACGTTGTCCACGGTCTCGATCACGTTCGCCGTCGAGGTCTTGAACACGATCACCAGAATTGCAGGCTTGCCGTTGAACACCCCGGTGCCATGGACGTCCTCAACGCTATCCACCACCTTCGCGACGTCCTCAATCCGAACGATGCCATGCGCAGTTGCCGGTCCCGCCGTCATCCCAGTAGACGCAGTCGCCGTCGGAGCCGCAACCGGACTGTTTGTGCCCGCCGAAGCGGCGGTGCCCGCAGTAGTAGTGGTCGAACCTGCTCCCCCACTCACAGCCTGCGGATTGTTCGTCAACGCGCTCGCCACCGAAGCAGGCAGCCCCGAGCTTGCTGGAGCCGAACTCACCGGCCCCCGGTCCGTTGCAACAATCAACGGAGCATACTCCGCCGCGCCAAACAACTGATCCGTCGCGCTAACACTCCACCGTCGCGTATCGTCCTGTAGATACCCCTTCGGCTGATTCACATTCACCGTGCCGATAGCAGCACGTACCGCCTCCAACCCCACACCGTAGTGCGCCAGTTGCAACGGATTCGCCTCGATCCGTACCGACGGCTTCGAACTGCCTCCGCAGAAAGTCTGCCCCACACCCGGTATCTGCGCGATTTTCTGCGCAAGAATGCTGTCGCAAGCGTCGTACAACTGCGGAATATTCATCGTGTCCGAGGTCAACGCCAGAATCATAATCGGCGAGTCCGCAGGATTCACCTTGTAATACCCCGGATTACTCGGCAGATTCGCTGGCAGCTGGCTGCGCGCCGCATTGATCGCCGCCTGCACATCACGTGCCGCCCCATTCACATCACGCGTCAGATCGAACTGCAGCACAATCGAAGCTGTGCCGGTCGACGAAGACGATGTCATCTCATTGACACCCGCGATCTTCGAGAACTGCCGCTCCAGCGGCGTCGCAACCGACGAAGCCATCGTTTCCGGATCGGCTCCCGGCAAACTCGCACCCACCGAGATCACAGGAAACTCCACCTGCGGCAAACTGGCCACCGGCAGCAGCGTGTAAGCCACCGCGCCCGCCAGAATCACCGCCAGCGACAACAGAAACGTCGCTACTGGCCGCCGAATAAATGGTGCTGAAAAATGCATAGCCCTCTAGTCCCTAACCATCAATCCGCCGACATCGCATGCAACTCCACATCCTTCTGAGCCTTTCGATACCTGCGCGCAATCCGATCGAAGAACAGATAAACCACCGGCGTGGTAAACAAAGTCAACACCTGCGACACAATCAGTCCGCCCACAATCGTGATACCCAACGGCCGTCGCAGCTCGCTTCCTGTGCCAGTACCGAGCGCCAGCGGCAATCCGCCCAGCAACGCCGCCATCGTTGTCATCATGATCGGCCGAAACCGCAGCAGGCACGCCTGATAGATCGCCTCCGTCGGCGTCATCCCCTGTTCGCGCTCAGCCTCAAGCGCAAAGTCGATCATCATAATCGCGTTCTTCTTCACAATGCCGATCAGCAAAATAATTCCGATCAGCGCAATCACGCTCAAATCCACGTGAAACAGAAGCAGCGCCAAAATCGCGCCAACGCCGGCCGAAGGCAGTGTCGACAAGATCGTGATCGGATGAATGTAGCTCTCATACAACACACCCAGCACGATATAAACCACGATCAACGCCGCCAGAATCAGCAGCGGCTCATTCGCAATCGAAGCCTCGAACGCCTTGGCCGATCCCTGAAACTCGCCCTTCACACTTGGCGGCATATTCAGCTCCGCCTTGACCTTGTTCACCGCGTTCACAGCATCGCCAATCGACTTACCCGGCGCCAGATTGAAAGAAATCGTCACAGCAGGGAACTGGCCTTGGTGGTTGATCACGAGCGCTGTCTGTCTCTCCTCAAAATGAGTAAACGCGGACAAGGGAACCTGCGTCCCGTTCGAGCTCTTCACATAAATGTTGCTGAGGGCCGCGGGATTTCGCTGATACTTCGGAGCCACCTCCAACACCACGTGATACTGATTCTGCTGTGTGAAGATCGTCGAAACCTGCCGCTGCGCAAACGCATCATCCAGCGTGTCGTCGATGTTCTGCGGCGTAATCCCCAGCCGCGACGCCGTATCCCGATCGATCACAAGTTGGGCTTCTAATCCGCTCAACTGCTCATCGCTGGCAACGTCACTGAGAATCGGAATCTGCTTCAGCCTGCTGACCATCCGGTCGGTCCACATCGCCAGCTCGTCGACGTTCGCATCCTCCAGCGAGTACTGATATTGCGTCCTGCTAACCCGATCTTCCACCGTCAGGTCCTGCAGCGGCTGCAGGAAGCACTGAATCCCATCCACCGTCGCAACCTTCGGCTCCAACCGCTGAATCACCTCCAGCGCCGTCGAGCTCCTCTGCTCACGATCCTTCAGGTTGATCTGAATGCGTCCACTGTTCAACGTAGAGTTCGTTCCATCGATTCCGATGAACGACGAAACGCTCTCAACGTCCTTGTCCTGCAGAATGATCCGCGCCAACGCCTGCTGCCGCGAGCTCATCGCGTTGAAGCTCACCGTCTGCGGAGCCTCAGTAATTCCAAGCAGCACGCCTGTATCCTGCACCGGGAAGAACCCCTTCGGCACAATCAAAAACAGATAAAGGGTCAGTCCAAACGTAGCCACTGTCACCAGCAGCGTCGCCACCTGGTGCCTCAACACAAACCGCACACCAACCGCATACTTCGCGATGACGTACTCAAAGAACTCTTCGCTCTTCTTGTAGAACGTGCTCTGCTCGCTCTCCGGCGTATGCTTCAGCAGCTTCGCCGACATCATCGGCGTCAGCGTCAATGACACAAATGCCGAAACTAAAATTGTAACCGCCAGCGTTACAGCAAACTCGCGGAACAACCGGCCCACAATATCGCCCATAAACAGCAGCGGAATCAGCACCGCAATCAGGCTCACCGTCAGCGAAACGATCGTGAACCCGATCTGCTCCGAGCCCTTCAGTGCAGCCTCAAGCGGCGAATCTCCCTGTTCGAGGTAGCGCGCGATGTTCTCAATCATCACAATCGCGTCATCGACCACAAACCCTGTCGAGATCGTCAACGCCATCAGCGAAAGATTATTGAGGCTATACCCAAGCAGGTACATCACCCCAAACGTCCCCACAATCGACAACGGCACCGCCACCGAAGGAATAATCGTCGCTGCAATCGACCGCAGGAACAGGAAGATCACCATCACGACCAGCCCAATGGTCAGCACCAGCGAAAACTGTACGTCCTTCACTGAAGCCCGAATCGTATTCGTTCGGTCCGTTAGCACCTGCAGCGTCACCGTCGCCGGCATCGTCGACCGCAGCTGCGGCAGAATCTTCTGCACCTCATCCACCACGCCGATAATGTTCGCGCCCGGCTGTCGCTGGATGTTCACAATCACCGCTGGCTTCAACACCGCCTCACGCGCCGGCTGCCCACCCGCAGGAGCCTGCGCCGCGGTACCCATCCAGGCCGCCTGGAACAGGTTCTCCGCACTATCGACCGCATTCGCCACATCCGACAGCCGCACCGGCGAACCATTCCGGTACGCCACAATCACATTGCTGTAAGCAGTGCTCGTAGGCAGCTGATCGTTCGCGCCAATCGTGTAAGTCTGGCTCGGCCCATTGAGGTTCCCCTTCGCCTGATCCACATTGGTCGTGCCGATGGCCGCACGAATATCTTCGAGGCTCAGCCCATAGTTCGCCAGCGCCGTCGGATTCGCTTGGATACGCACCGCAGGCTTCTGCCCACCGTTGATCGACACCAGCCCCACGCCCGAAAGCTGCGAGATCTTCTGCGCGATCACCGTATCAGCCAGGTCTTCCACCTTCGAAAGCGGAAGCGTATCGCTGGTCAGCGCCAGCGTCATAATCGGCGCATCCGCTGGGTTTACTTTGCTGTACACCGGCGGATTCGGCAGGTCCTTCGGCAGATACGTAAACGCAGCATTGATCGCAGCCTGCACATCCTGCTGCGCAATATCAATCGATTCCGACAGATCAAACTGCAGCGTAATCACGCTGCCTCCGCCAGAGCTAGACGAAGTCATCTGGCTCAGCCCCGGGATCTGCCCAAACTGCCGCTCGAGCGGTGCCGTCACCGACGACGCCATCACCTCCGGGCTCGCCCCCGGATAAAACGTCTGCACCTGGATCGTCGG
>CAZZZG010000116.1:0-12871 GCA_964658525.1 uncultured Edaphobacter sp. | reverse complement strand
GGAGGCGTCGATCTGGTTGCGGCCGGCGGTGTCGACGATGAGCATGTCGCAGCCGAAGTTAGCGGCTTCGCGCCTGGCTTCTTTGGCGAGGCGGAGGACGGCGTCGGTGCCGGGTTTTTCTTCTGTGAGTTTGCCCTCGTAGAGCTGGGCGGAGATGGAGCGGGCTACGATGGCGAGCTGCTCGCGGGCGGCGGGACGGTAGACGTCGACCGAGACGAGCATGGGGCGGTGGCCGGCTTTTTTGAGCCACTGGGCCAGCTTGCCGCTGGTGGTGGTTTTACCGGAGCCTTGCAGGCCGGCCATGAGGATGACTGATGGCGGCTGAGACGCTTTTTGGAAGCGGGCGGTGTCGCGGCCTAGGAGGTTGACTAGCTCGTCGTGGACGATTTTGACGATTTGTTCGGATGGGCTGAGGGCGGTGGCGACTTTTTCGCCGATGGCGCGGGTGCGGATGTGCTCGACGAGCTCGTTGACGACGGTGAGGTTGACGTCGGATTCGAGGAGGGCGAGGCGGATCTCGCGGATGGCGTCGGAGATGTTCTCGTCGGAGATGGTGCCCTGGCCGCGGAGGGTCTTGAAGGAGCGCTGGAGTTTGTCGCTTAGGTTTTCAAACATGACTGCTACAAGTTTACAGGGAATGGCGGCGGAAGTGCGCCCGGCGCGGGCGGCGGTCACTTCGTGACTTGTATACCCCTTCGGGTGGCGCTCCCGTTGGTCGCGAGGGGATATTTTGCGCCGACCATCGGGAGGCTCGGGCGAAGCCGGGATACACCCCACGAAGTGGCCGCTGCCCGCGTAGGGTACCTCTTTGAGGTTAGTTTAGGACGCCGCCTTTGGCGAAGATGATGGTGAGATCGACCAGATGGGTGTTGGGGTCGGCGATTGCGTCGTAGGTGGCTGAGTAGCCGGAGAGCGTCTGGAGGGCGCTGTTGTTATGGAGGAAGTTGGTGAGGTAGTTGACGTCGTAGAAGTCGCCGGGGTTCATGTGCCACGCGGAGTCGAACTGCTTTTGCTGCTCGGCGGAGAGGCCGAGGGCCTTGACGGTGTGGATGTGGTATTGCGGGCCGGGGTCTACGGTGATGGTGTAAGAGACGTGGTGGCTGAGGTGGTCGAATGTGGCTGGCGCTTTGACTTTTGCGTCTTCAAAGCCTTTGGCGAAGTAGGCTGCTGCGATGATGGATAGACTTTGGCGAAGAGCTGCTTCGGATGCCATCTCGCCGGGCTTCATCTTGACTTGCTTGTTGAATTCGGCGGTGCTGATGACGTCGGAGCCGGGCCAGTTGAGCTGAAAGAGTTGGTAGGGCTGGCCTTCTTTGAGGGTGGCGGTGAAGGCGACGTCGATGCTGTTGGGGGTGACCTGGGGTGGGGCCTGAGCTAGGTTGACTACGGCCATGTCGAGGTAGCCCGCGTCGTGGTAGGCGCTGGTCAGTGCATTGGTGATGGTGGTGCGGGTGGTGTTGGAATCGAAGGGCTGATCGGTCTGATTTTTGATTACAGGGTCGAGCCTGGGTTGCATGGCGGGTGAGGCGTGGACCACGGTCAGTTCGTGGACTCGGACCTTGGGGGAGTCGATGGCAAAGCCGATGGAGGCTGGGGTGGCTCCGGGTTGCGCGCTGTTGGCGACTGCCACGACGTTGGCTGTGACGCCCTTTTCCGCGAGCATGGCTTTGAGTGCGGTGATGATGGTGTCCTGGAAGCTGCCGGTTGTGGGGACGACGCCGGTGTAGAGGGGGACGCGGGCTTTGAGCGCTGTGGTGAGTTCGGTGGGAGACCACCAGACAAAGTTCGTGAAGCTGGCTGGCAGGAGATTCGAGTCGGGCATCGGCTTCAGGGTGAAGAGGAGGCCTTTTTCATTGGAGGCGAAGTTGATATCGGAGAAGAGACCGGTGTCGCCGAGGTGCTGAGCGGCAGCTTGAAGCCCGTCTTGCGTCGCGGTTGAGCCGGGGGTGAGGCCGGTGACTTTGAGGAGATCGGCCTGGGAGTAGGCGGGGGCTCCTTCGAAGGTGATCGGAGGGACTGTGAAGGTTTGGGCGGGGAGATGGAGGGGGAGGACGGTGAGGCAGAGAGCGAAGAGAGCGGGCCTGAAAGTCGTCGAGCGCATTTGAATGGAAGATACGCCATGCTGTGTTGGGAGAGAAGATTATTTTGTCCTGCCGGACGGCCTCCTGCGCGGAGGGCGGTCACTTCGTGACTTGTATACCCCTTCGGTTGGCGCTCCCGTTGGTCGCGATGGGATATTTGCGCTGACCATCGGGAAGCTTCGGGCGAAGCGGGTACACGCGTAGTGGGCCCGTCCGGCAGGACGCAAGTGGCGGCCTTGGTGCGTAGTCAGATTGGTTCGGGGTGTGAGTCGGAGCCGCACGGAGGTTTGGTGGGCGGGATAATCGGTCTATGCAAGCTGCGGGACAAGCTTCGGGAAATGTTCGAGTTGTGCGGGAGTTTGTTGCGTATCTGCGTGTCGAAAAAGGGCTTCGTCCGGCAAGTTGCGAGGCGTATCAGCGGGATTTAGAGCAGTTTGCCGAGCATGTCGAGATGCGGAATGGGTTGCTTGTGGGAGCGACGCAGGCAGATGTGAGTGGATTTATGGAGGGACTGCGGGGCCATGGAGTGGAGTCGCGGTCGATTGCGCGGAAGCTTAGTTGTTTGCGTGGGTTTTATCGCTGGCTGCTGATGGATAAGAGAATCTCGCATGACCCGACGGTCAATGTGGAGACGCCTGCGAGCTGGAAGGTGCTGCCGAAGTCGCTGGCCGAAGGCGAAGTGGCGGAGATGCTGGAGCGGACCGCTGTCGCAGCGAGGAGTGAGGATGCCGATGGGCTGGCGCTGCGGGACCATGCGATTTTGGAGATGTTGTATGTGGGGGAGATCTGTGCGCTGCGGGTAGAGGATGTGCATCTCGATCAGGGGCGGGCGCAGGTGCGTGGAAAAGGCGATAAGGAGAGGATTGTGCCGCTGGGGCGGTCGGCGGTGGAGGCTCTGGAGAGATATCTGGCGCTGGGAAGGCCTGGCCTCGTGAGGAGCGGCCTGGAGCGCGGAAGTCACGTGGTGCAGAGAGCACTGTTTCTGAGTGTGCGGGGGCATGCGCTGACGCGGCAGTGGGTTTGGGAGATGGTGCGGTCGGCTTCGGGAACGGGGAGTAAGGCTAGTCCGCATATGCTGCGGCATAGTTGCGCGACGCACATGGTGGAGCATGGTGCGGATTTGCGCAGTGTGCAGACTTTGCTGGGGCATGCCGATATTGCTACGACGCAGGTTTATACGCATGTGGCTCTGGGGCATTTGAAGAAGGTGCATCGGGAACATCATCCGCGAGGGAAGAGACGAGCTGAGGCTAGTTGAAGTGGGAACGGATGTGAGAGCGGTCGTGCTTCGCACGATGCCCACATCTCAAAGTCGAGATATGGGGCACCCGTTTGTCGGAGGTGTTCACTTGGCGAATGGATATATGCGGTAGCTGATTCGCTGGTTATCGGTCTGATTTTTTGTTGATATGCGCCGGGTGCCGTTGATGTGCAGAGTCCCTGAAAGTTGAGGATTTATGCAAGAAGAAGTCAGTGAATTCGATAGGTTGGCCGAAGGCTTTCTGGCGATGCTCTCGAATGAGCGCGGGGCGTCGGAGCATACGGTGCGGGCTTATGCGCGGGAGGTGCGGAGCTTTGCGGTTTATCTTGGCGAGACGCTGGGCAAGGATGCGAGCGTGGGTGCGGTCGAGCATCTGCATATTCGCGCTTATATGGGATTGCTGTATGAACGCGGGCTGACCAAAGCTAGCGCTGCGCGGGCGTTGGCTGCGGTGAGGAGCTGGTTCAAGTGGCTGGCGAAGGAGGGAAAGGTGGCGCAGAATCCGGCGCTGCTGGTGAGTACTCCGAAGCTGCCGAAGCATCTGCCGCGGGTGCCTAGTGTGGAAGAGGTGAATCGTGTTTTGAATTCGCTTGATGGTGAGGGTGCGGCGAAGAAAGACAGCGTTGAGGCAGCGGCGTGGCCGGAGCGAGATCGGGTGATCTTCGAGTTGTTGTATGGATGCGGGATTCGGAACTCGGAGCTGGTGGGACTGAATATGGACAGCGTGAAGTGGCGTGATGACGCTGTGTTGGTGAGGGGAAAAGGAAGGAAGGAGCGGCTGGTGCCGTTGGGAGATGAGGCCGCGGCGGCGCTGCGGGCATATCTGCCATTTCGGGAGGCGAAGTTGATGGCGGCGGGGAAAGGCGCGCTGGTGCATGAGGGGCCGCTGATGATGAATCTGCGGATGCGTGGGGATTGCAGGTTGACGACGCGGAGTGTGGGAAGGATTGTGAAGGCGATTGCGCTGAGTAGAGGGCTGGCGGCGGATGTGCATCCGCATACGCTACGGCATGCGTTTGGAACGCATATGTTGGAGGAGGGGGCGGATCTGCGGGCGATTCAGGAGATGCTGGGGCATGAGCGGTTGTCGACAACGCAGCGATACACGCAGCTGACGGTGGGTCAGGTGCAGAAGGTTTATGACGAGACGCATCCTCGGGCGAAGTAATTTTTTTCGTGGTGGCAGAAGGCTTTTTGCTGGGGGTTTTGCGAAAGCCGCGTTTTCGGTGTGGTGTTTTGATGGTGGGATCGTGGTGGTTTGTGGTGAGTTTGTGGTTTGCTGATGGTGCCTTTTCGTGGTGGGAAAAAGTGACAGGCTATTGAGATTTATTTTTGGTTGCGTCGATCGACGATGCAGAGTGCCGGGCTGCATCGTCTGAGAATCGAGACATAGGCGCTACACACTACCCTCATGTTTGCAACTATTCCCGGTCTGGACCGTCAATGACTTTGCCTTATCTTTTGGCGAAGACGTAAAAGTCGGCGAAGGATGTGTCGTCCTGGCGGGCGGGGTCGTAGGGGTATTCGTTCGGCGTTGTTGACTCGAGTGACCACTCGGGCCGGTGTTTGGCAATCCAGTCGGTGAACCTGCGGTGGTGTACGTGCTTTTGGGGCCACTCCTTGACCATGTTGCTGGAGTAGACGATGACGAAGTTGTTGGCGGAGGCGAAGAGTTTTTCCATGTAGGCCTCGAAGACGTGGTCCTCTACGAGGTGGTAGATGACGTCGAGGGAGAGAGCGAGGTCGGCGCGGGTGTCCGCGGGGAGGAGATTGGCCTGGAAGAAGCGCTTGGTGGGGTCGTTGACGAAGAGGCTACGGCAGATCTCAACGGCTTTGGGAGAGATGTCAATGCCGGTGTAGCTGGGATAGCGGGCCAGTTTGAGTTGGGCGCCGTCTCCGCAGCCGTGTTCGATGACGGAGGAGATGCGATTCTTTTCTACGAAGGCGTTGAGGAACCGGGCTTTGAATTGGGCCAACCGGTTATAGCTGCCTGCACCTGAGTCGCCGCCTTCGCGGTAGCGCTTGTCCCAATAGTCCACTGAGTTTGTGAACCGTGTTTTGCGAAGTTGAGCCAGTCCTGGTACCTGCTTCAGAAGAGACTTGACGCTAGCGAGCATGAACTTTCCTCATTGACATGAATAGTGTACGGCTTGACTTGCAGTTCTTTGGATGCAGGAGGAAGAAGCGGGTTTGCAGATTGAAAGGGTGTGAGCTGTTCTTTTACCGGCGGGTAACACCTGGAAGTTTTCATTTGTCGGCGGCGTTGGGGGGCGTTGGAGTGAGGTTGCGGGAAAAAACGGCTTGAGGTCGGAGTGATGCATCCAATGAGTGAGAGGTACGGCATGCTGGGATGGTTTCGGCAGGGTGTGGGGTTGGCGGCGGTGGGGTTGGTCTTGATGGTGGGGCAGGGGTGTAAAAAGAAGCAGGCGCCTGCTCCTGTGCAGCCTGTGGTGAGGGTAGCGCCGCGGCCGGCGCCGCCGGATTTTCCTGACGATCCTCCGGAGCCAGAGAATGTGGATCAGCCTGTGCATCACTCGGCGCGGCATGTTGCGCCTCCTCCGGTCGTGGCGCCTCCGAGGCCGGTAGTTGACCCGAATGCGTTGGCAGAGGCGCAGAGGCAGAGAGATGCGACGCTGTTTCAGCAGCAGCAGGCGGCTTCTCAAAGGCAGCAGCAGGAGTTGAACGGGGTGGTGCAGCGGAGTTACAAGCTTCAGCAGGAACAGCAGGCCGAGCCGCGAATCCAGGATCTTCCTGAAGTTCCGATTACAGCGCCGGTTGTGCCGGGGCAGGAGCCTCCGCGGATTCAGGATAATCCGAACATGCCGCAGCCGCAGCAGGCTGAGCCTGCGCCGATGGATGGGAACTCGGAGCAGCAGAGTGATCCGGGGCAACAGGTGCAGCCACCACAAAACTTCTAGGGCTGCGGGGTTCAGCGGCTCGATATGAGAAGGATGTGGGCGGGTTCGGAGGCGATGACTGGGGAGATTTGGAAAGACTGCTCCGGCGCTATGGAAACGACCGTGCCTGGACCGATGTTTGTGGCGTGACCGTTCTGGATGACAGATGTGTTTGAGAAGGCCACCAGGATAGAGGGAGCGGACGTGGGCCGGACGGTGCAGGGGGAGGTGTCGACGCAGAGTACGCGGCGGATGGTGAGGTGGCGGGAGGAGAATTCGGTGGCGTTGAGGTTGTGGGTGAGGGTGGCGGGGACGGAGCCGCGGAATTCGGTGATCTTGTCGTCGAGGTGAGGGAGTTCGACGCGGAGGAAGTCTGAGGGGAGATCACTGAGATTTTCGATGGCGTGCCGTTCGATGATGCCGGGGCCGATGCGGAACGCTCCGAGGTGGGTGGGGGGACGAGTGATGGTTTCGGGTTTGGGTTCGTCGTGGATGATGTTTACGGGGCCGGAGTTGTTGAGGTAGACGAAGACGGTGGGGATGGCGGGGTGGTCGTGGACGGGAACCTTTTCGTGGGGGCCGTAGTGGACGCGAATGACTTTGAAAGTGTCGTTGGTGAGGATGGTGGTGTAGTTGGGGGGTAGGGTGGGTTTTTGCTGGGCGGGGGTGGTCAAGGGAGTGGAGAGGAGTAATAAGAGGGGGAGAAAGTTGTTCATGCGGCTACCTGTGTGATGGCTTAGGGGGCTGGGTGTTTTGGGGGGATTGCTGGGGTGGGGAACAGCAGATCCCCTTCGGGGATGACAACCAGAACGGCAACGGCAACTACGAAGACAAAAAAGATAAATACAGGGATTCTTCCCCCTTCGGCTTCGCTCAGGGTCAGAATGACGACTTTTCAGGTTGAAGACCGTCATGCCGACGCTTTGCGTGGTGTTCCGGCCTGGTTAGTAACGAGGGACGGTTGGGTCGATGGTTCGGGACCAGGCGTCGATGCCTCCGGCGAGGGACTGGGCGTGCTCGAAACCCTGATTACGCAGCCACATAGTGACGCTGAGGGAGCGGGCGCCGTGATGGCAGAGGACGACGATTGGGGCGTCGGGATCGAGTTCGGCGTGAGCGCGGGAGGGGATATCGCCCATAGGGATGAGAACGGAGTTGGGGATACTGGCGGTTTGAAACTCCCACGGTTCGCGGACGTCTAGCAAAAGGGGCGCGTTGGGCTGCTGGCGGAGCGTGGAGAAGGCTTCTGCGGTAATTTCGGGCTCTAACATGATTTCAAGGATATCCTTAGAGATGGCATAAGGCACAGGGACCTGACGGGTCTTTGGTGACGAATGGCTAATTTTGGCTATTGAGTGGAGCGTGCCGGGATGGGAATGTGGTTGAGCAGGGCGCATCTCGATTGGTAAGCTTGTCGTTTTAATTGGGAATTTGACTATTGCCTTGGAAGGTTTTTCCCGGGTCCTGGATTTCATTTGGGGTTGGAGCGAGTGTTGGAAAAGGTTTTAATTGTTGAAGATGAGGTTCACGCGCGGAGTGGCCTTACAGAGCTGATTGAAAGCTGGGGCTACAGGGCGGAGTGTGCCGCCGACGGGATGGAGGGTCTGGAGAAGGCTGTCTCCTGGGCTCCGGCGATTGTCGTGACCGATTTAAAGATGCCGCGGATGGACGGGATGGAGCTGCTGAGCCGGATTGGCGAGCTGCCGCAGAGGATGGCAGTGGTGATGCTGACGGCGCAGGGGTCGATTGAGTCGGCCGTCGATGCGATGCGGATGGGGGCGTACGACTATATTCCGAAGCCGGTGGATCCGGTTCGGCTGAGGACGATTCTGCACAATGCGAGCCGGCAGCGTGAGGCAGACGCTGAGATGGAGGCGGAGGGGCGGCAGCAGAGGGATACAGGCGTGCTGGGGCCGATGGTGGGCTCGTCGCCGCAGATGGTGGAGATCTTCTCGATGATCGAGAGGATTGCGCCGTCGAATGTGTCGGTGCTGGTGACGGGCGAGAGCGGGACGGGCAAAGAGTTGGTGGCGCGGGCGCTGCATGACTTGAGCGCTCGGAGGCTGAAGCCGTTTGTGGCAGTGAACTGTGCGGCGATTCCGGAGACGCTGATCGAGAGCGAGATCTTCGGGCATGAGAAGGGCGCGTTTACCGGGGCGCTGGAGCGACGGGCAGGGTGCTTTGAGCTGGCGGAAGAGGGAACGCTGCTGCTCGATGAGATTGGCGAGATGCCGATGGCGACGCAGGCGAAGCTGCTGCGCGTGCTGGAGGACCGGAAGCTGCGAAGACTGGGTAGCAAGATCGAGACGCCGGTGGATGTGAGAGTGGTCGCGGCGACGAATAAAGATCCTGAGAAGGCGGTTGCGAACGGAGACCTGCGTGGTGATCTGTACTACCGGCTGAATGTTTTTAATATCCAGATGCCTCCGCTGCGTGATCATTTGATGGACGTGTCCGCGATTGCGGAGAAGATGATCGAGGATATGAACCAGCGACACCATTGCACGGTGGCTGGGTTGAAGGATTCACTGATGAATCGGCTGGAGGGATACCAGTGGCCGGGGAATGTGCGGGAGCTGCGGAATACGATTGAGCGCGCGGTGATTCTTGCGGGTTCGGGGATGCTTGGGATTGAGCATCTGCCGCCGCATTTCGGAGAGCCGGGTTTCGCTCCGCCACCGAATAGAGTCGGTGGTGTAGAGGCCGTTTTGGTTTCGCAAGAGCCATCGTTTGAGGATAGTCAGCGACGGTTGGATGAGTCGAACTCGGTGCGGGTTGAGGTGGGGACTACGGTGGATGAGGCGGAGCGGCAGCTGATTCTGAAGACGCTGGTGGCCACGCACAACAATAAGACGAAGGCCGCTGAGATTCTCGGGATCAGTTCGAAGACCCTGCAGAATAAGCTGAAGGAGTATTCGAACGCTGCAGTGACGGAGTAACGATGCGGCTGAAGACGAAGCTCGTGCTTGCGGCAACGGCGTTGACGTTTGCGATCGTGTTGGTGCTTTCGGCACTGTTCGTGAGCGAGCTGTTGCGGCAGAGGATCGAGCAGACGGCGGCGGCGAACGACGTGCTGGTGCATGAGGTTTGGCTCGAGACGCGGAAGGCAGTGGAGACGGGGCTGCGAGCGAATCCACCGGTGGACAAGAGCGATGCGGCGCTGCATGAGGCAGTGGTGAATGCGCTGCGGAGTCAGACGGCGCTGGCGGATGTGATGAATACGATTGTTCGCTACTCGCCTACGGTGCAGGACGTAAGCGTGACGGACGCGCATGGGCTGACGCTGGTGAGCACGGATCCGGATGCGGTTGATGACCAGGCTACGTTTCGGTTCAGCCTGGCGAGTGTGCAGAATGGGCCGATCTCACGACAGATGAGGGTGGTGTTCGGCAAGCCGCGGGTGTTGGATATCTCGCAGTCGCTGGAGCGGAATGGGGTGCCGTTTCTGGTGGTGCACGTGGGGGTGCGGTCTACATTTTTGAAGAACTCGTATGAGCCGTGGCTGCTGATGCGCTGATCTTTGCGGCGCTGGCGGCGTTGGCGGCGATGTTGTCGGCGGGGTTGCTGGCGAATGTGGCGCTGCGTCCGCTGGAGGCTATCAGTACGCGGCTGGAGATGTTGTCACGCGCTGCAGGAGCGGTACCGGAGCGATTGATGGAGAGTCGCGGAACGAGAACCGATGAGGTGGTTCGGGTGACGCGGACGCTGGACCGGCTGGGCGAGCAGATGCGCACGCAGGAGGCAGGCTACACGGCGCTGCAGGCGAATTTGAATCAGATGCTGGATACGCTGCGAGATGGCGTGTTGCTATTTACGGCGGACCGGCGAGCGGTGATGGTGTCGGATGCGGTGGCTTATTTTCTTGGAGCGCCGTTGAACGAAGATCACGAAAAGCTGGTGGGAATGCGGCTGGAGGAGATCTTTGCGCCGGATAGCGTGCTTGGAGAGGCAGTGTTGGAGGCGTTCGCCGAGGGAGGCCAGGTGAGCGCGCAGGCGATCACGCTGGAGGATGGGCGGCAGGTGCAATTCTCACTGGACCGGATCGACGACGGGTTGAGTGGGGCGGGGAATGTGACGACGCTGTTGACGCTGCGGGATATGGAGTCAGTGGCGCAGCTGGGACAGGAGATTGAGGTTGCGAGGAGGCTGGCTGCGATTGGGCGGCTGACGGCTGGGGTCGGGCACGAGGTCAAGAATCCGATCAACGCGATGGTGCTGCACCTGGAGTTGCTGCGCGGAAAACTGGTGCCGAGTGGAGCTGAAGCGTTTGGCGGGGCACAGCGGCATGTGGATATTCTGGCGGGAGAGATGCAGCGGCTCGACAGGGTGGTGCAGACGCTGGCGGATTTTTCACGGCCGATGGAACTGCATCTGCGGGAACACGATCTGCGGCAGGTGGTAGGGATTGTGATGGAACTAACGGCCACCGAAATGCAGGAGAATCGGGTGCGGGTGGTGATGGATGCTCCGAAGGAACCGTTGATGGTGCGGGTGGATGCGCAACTGATGCAGCAGGCGTTGTTAAACCTGCTACTGAACGGGATGCAGGCAATGCCCGACGGCGGAGCGATGGTGGTGCGGTTGAGAAGAGATCATCAATTTGTTGTTGTGGAAGTAATTGATGAAGGAGTAGGTATACCGCCGGAGCTATTACCGCGTATCTTCGAACTGTACTTCACCACAAAACCGAAGGGCAGCGGAATCGGGTTGGCGATGACGTACAGAATTTTGCAGTTACATGGCGGAGCGATGGAGGTAAGGTCCAATGCCGACCCCAATTCGGTCGAGCGCGGGACAACCTTTACGTTTCGGCTGCCGATAGCGGCAGGAACGGCCACGGAGAGCAGAAAGGCCGCCGCAGCTGGAGCAGTTCACAAAGAGCTAGAGGAACGGGTTTGAAGGTTACGAGCAACATTATGCAGAAGATCGCATGGACGACTCTCTGGTTTGGTTTGACGATAGGGCTGGCAGGATGCCGGCATAAGCCGCAGCTTGCTCCACTGCCGCCGGTGATGGCTCCGGTGGCGCTTGAGGACATTCCCGAGCCAGACAATCTGCCGATGGTGGAGGTGGCTCCTGAGAGTTTGCCGCCGGTGCCGGTTTCGACCGAGGCGGGAAAGCCAAAGAGGAAGAAGAAGCAGCCGCCGAAGGTTGTCGCGCCGCCTGAACCGGCGCCTGAGACACAGATTGCCAGCGCCGCTGAGGCGCCGACGCCCGATGCTGCGGTCGGTGCGCTGACAGCGGGCGGGGAGACGAATCCGCAGACCAAGCAAGAGGCGGAGGCTCTGATTGCTTCAATTGACAAGAGGCTGAATGCGTTGCCGGCGCAAAAGGTAGAAGAGCAGAAGGCACAGGTGAGTAAGGTGCGGAACTTCTGGAAAGATGCGCAGGAGGCTCTGAAGTCCGGCGATGCCGAGGGGGCGAAGACACTGGCGACGAAGGCTAAGTTGTTGCTGGATGATTTGGAGAAGTAGATCGGCGCTTAGCTTGTCAGCGAGTCAACTGGCTTTTGGGGCTGATGCCACAAGCTGCTGACTCGCTGTTTTATGCGGTGGCTCCGTGGCACTTTTTGTATTTCTTGCCGGAGCCGCAGGGGCACTCGTCGTTGCGGCCTACTTTTTCGCCCGCGTGACGGGGGCCTGTGCCGTTGGTTTCGGCAGTGGCTGAGCCCACGGAGCGGGCTTGCTCCAGTTCGCGCTGCTTTTTCTTTTGGAACTCGCGCTCGAGTGCGTCGATGGTGGTGGAGGGAGCGCGGTTGGGTGGGGGTGCCGGTGCGTTTTGACGCGCGGCTGGGGCGTTGGTGTGTTGCGGTGGACCGGACGGGGGGAGTGCGTTTTGAGGAGCTGCCGAGGCTAGCTTCTGCTGGGCTTGTTGGGCCTGGGCTAGAGCCTGCGCGTGGGCTTGCGCTTGAGCGAGTTGCTCGGCGGATTCGATCGGGGTGCCGTCGGGGCCGATGATCTGCATGCGGAAGAGATGGCGTGCTGTGTCTTCCTGGAAGCGCATCATCATGCCTTCGAACATCTCGAAGGACTCTTTCTTGTAGGCGACGAGTGGATCTTGCTGCGCGTAGCCGCGGAGGCCGATGCCTTCCTTGAGGTGGTCCATGGCGAGGAGGTGGTCTTTCCAGAGGCCGTCGAGGACCGAGAGCATGACGATGCGTTCGTGATAGCGCATGGCTTCGGCGCCGAGGATGCTCTCCTTGATGTCGTAACGAGCGCGCAGGTTTTGGAAGATGGCTTCGCCCAGCTCGTGGCGATTGAGCGCGGTTGCATCGACTTCTTTTTCGAGATGTGCGCCGAAGACGTCGTAGAGCTGCGAGAAGAGAGGCTCGAGCTTCCACTCGTCGGCGTGAACTTTTTCGGGGGCGTTCTCGTCGAGGATGGTGGAGGTGTAGTCGTCGGTGATGAGCTGCTTCTGGTCGACGCCTTCCATGAGCTGGCGACGGAGGCCGTAGACGGCTTCACGCTGTTTGTTCATGACGTCGTCGTACTCGAGGACGTGTTTGCGGGACTCGAAGTTTTGGGTTTCGACGGCCTTCTGCGCGGCTTCGATGCGGCGGGAGATCATGCCGGATTCTATGGGGACGCCCTCTTCCATGCCGAGGCGCTGGAGGAGCGTGGAGACCCACTCGC
>CAZZZG010000115.1:0-12935 GCA_964658525.1 uncultured Edaphobacter sp. | reverse complement strand
AAGATCGAAGCCAAAGACCTCCGCATCGACACCTTCTGCTCCTCCGGCCCCGGCGGCCAGTCGGTCAACACGACGTACTCGGCAGTGCGCATCACGCATATTCCGACCAACACCGTCGTCAGCTGCCAGGACGAAAAATCGCAGATCAAAAATCGCGAAAAGGGAATGCGTGTTCTCCGTGCCCGACTTTACGAAGTCGAAGCCGAGCGCATCCACCAGCTCCAGGCCAAAGATCGCAAACAGCAGATCGGCTCCGGCGACCGCAGCGAGAAGATTCGCACCTACAACTTCCCGCAGAACCGCCTCACCGATCACCGTATCGGCCTGACCAACCATCAGCTCGCCATGGTGATGGAGGGTCAGATTCAGCCGACGATCGACGCACTCATCGCGCACTACACCGCAGAAAGACTAAAGGCCGAAGCAGAAGCCGCCTGATCTGTATCACGCCGGCAACGAACGACGAGACAGCTGACCTGGTTTCTAACGCTACACAACGAGAATCCAGGCCAGCTTCTCCAAAAGGAACGACCTATGATCAGGCAACACCAGAGCGGCCCTCGCTCTGCCCGTCCCGTGATGCACCTCGTCGTTCTTGCTCTCGCCTCAGTCTTCCTCGCACAACTCCTTCACGCGCAGCCCGACACCAAAACCCCACCCTTCAACGGCATCGCCCACGTCGCCTTTCGCGTCAAAGATCTCGCCGCCTCCGTTGCCTTCTACGAAAAGCTCGGCTTCGAACAAGCCTTCGACCTGCGCAAAGACAACATCCCCTACGAATCCTTCATCAAGATCAACGACACCCAATTCATCGAACTCCACGCCGCCACACCCACTGACACCACCGCGGGCTTCCTGAGCCTTTGCTTCGAAGGCGCCGACCTTCAGGCCATTTACAACGACTACCTCGGTCGCGGCCTTACCCCCACCGACATCCGCAAAACTGCAGCCGGCAATCTTCGCTTCATCATGGGTGGTCCCACACAACCGTCCGGGCCGCAGCTCATCGAGTACACCCAATACCTTCCCGGCTCCCTTCATACTGAAGACGAAGGCAAGCACCTCGGCCCCGACCGCATCGCCGAAAAACTCGTCGGCGTCTCTCTCCCCATGGCCGACCCTACCTCCGCCCGCGACTTCTACATCAACCAGCTCAACTTCAAACCCATCGCCAACGATCCGATGTCCATGCACATGCCCGGCGAGAGCGGCCAGGAGATCGAAATTCTACCCGCCACCGCGGGCACCCACGCCCGTATCACCCTTGAATCGAGCAACCTCGGCAAAGCCGCACGCCACCTTCACAAAGAAGGAATCTTCGCCGTCAAGAACGGAGCAACTCTCACCGTAATCGATCCCGACGGTAATGTCCTCCTCCTCGAAACTCGCTAGCCGACCATCTCCCTCTGCTACCGTAAAGTCACGCATGCGCCTCTCTTCAGCCTTAGCACGCACGTCTCCCGCTTGCCTCATCGGCTGCTTCGCAGTGACTCTGGCCCAGCAGCCCACACCCGCGCTCGACCAGCTTCTCTCCCGTGTCGAAGCCAACACCGAGCAGTACAAAGCCACAGTCCCAAGCTTCCTCTGCGACGAGCACATCACCTCACAAGAACTCCGCGACGGAAAGCTCAAGCACGAAACCACCATCGACGCCCTCTTCCGCGTCACACGATCCGGAGAAACCCTCGAAGAGTCCCGCGAGGTCAAAACGATCAACGGCGAACCATCCAGCAATAAAAAGTTGAACATGCCCATCTCGTTCAGCGGAGGCTTCAGCGGCGCACTTGCCAAGTTCCTCTCCGCCGAACGCCGCGAGTGCTTCAACTATCGTTCCGATCCGTCTGCACCTGTGTCTCCCGGCACCGAAGCCTTTACCTTCACCGCGCGCGAAGCCGCCGCAAAACAACCCGCCTGCTCCACCATTCAGCCCGGCACCACCGGAAGATTCGTCGTCGACTCTGCCACGATGCAGGTCACCCACATCGAGCGCACCGTCCCGAATCCCATCGGTCGAGATCAATCCGTCCTCGGCACAGCCGCGGTCGACTTTGCCCCCGTCAACCTCAACGGCAGATCCTTCTGGCTGCCCTCCACCGTCACCGCCTTCACCACAGAAACCCCAAAGACAAGCGGCTTCCGCTTCACCGCGAAGTACAGCAACTATCATCGCTTCGCCGCCAGCTCGACCATCCTCCCCACAACCTCCGACTCCACTCAGACGCAGCCAAGGTAGCCGCCAGCATGACCCTCCGCCAGGCCATCACTAACGCCGCTGCCGAGCTGGCCGCCAACCCACACCTCAGCGAACACGCCCACCGCGACGCCGAACTCCTCCTGCTCCACACCCTGCAGATTACCCGCGTCACCCTCATCGCCTATCCCGACCGCGACCTGTCCACCCATCAACATGCCCTCTATCAAATCGCAGTCAGCCGGCGCCTCCAGCTTGAGCCCATCCAGTACATCACCGGCGAGCAGGAGTTCTACGGCCTCCGCCTGCACGTCTCACCCGCCGTCCTCATCCCGCGCCCCGAAACCGAGCATCTCGTCGAAGCCGTCCTCACTCTGCTCCCCGCCAACCAGCCTCTAAAGTTAGCCGACATTGGCACCGGCTCCGGCGCCATAGCCATCGCACTCGCCGTGCATCTTCCCCTCGCCCAAATCACCGCACTCGACCTCTCCACCGATGCCCTCGCCGTCGCCACAAGCAACGCCCGCGAACACAACATAGCCAATCGCATCGACTTCCTCGAATCCGATCTCCTCGCCGCGGTCGACCACCCGACAGATACCTTCGACGCCATCGTCAGCAACCCACCGTACATCCCCGAATCCGATCGCCCCACCCTGCACCCACAGGTTCGCGAGCACGAGCCCCCCACAGCACTATTCGCGGGCGAAACCGGTCTCGACATATACCGCCGTCTCATCCCCCAGGCGTTGCGAGCGCTCAAACCAAACGGCCTCCTCGCCCTCGAGATTGGCCACGGCCAGCGCGACGCCCTAACCCATCTGCTCGCCGGCTGGAACGACATCTCCTTCGTCAATGATCTCCAGCAGATCCCGCGCGTCGCTCTCGCGCGCAAACCCAATTATTTCAACCCGCAAAGCAAAAATCTGTCACAATGAAACACCTCTACTCTGCCGTTCGTATAACAGTTGGAGCCCGAGTTCCATGAAAAAGCCCGAACTTCAAGACCACCTCTACGCGCTCGAAGAGCGTCTTCTCCACCCGGACCGTGAAGCTGACCGCACTGCCCTGATCCCCCTCTTCGCTGACGAGTACAGGGAGTTCTGCACCTCTGGCCGCGTCTTCAACCGCCAGCAGACCATCGACGTTCTGCTCTCCAGCGGCCCCCGCCACGCGACCATCCACCACTTCTACATCGCGCAACCCGCAGAGACAGTCGTCCTCGCCACCTATCGCGCCACCACGTCCGTAGCGGTCTCCCACCGCTCCTCCCTGTGGACCTTCCGCGACAACCGCTGGCAGCTCCTCTTTCACCAGGGCACCATCGCCAGCTGACGGTGTTCGATCAAACGAAATTAGGTATACAAGTCACGAAGTGACCGCCCGAATCGGGGTCCCTGCAAACAGGTCTTAGTTTGCGGGGTGACCAAGCGTAGTGGGCCCGGCCGGCGGGACATAAGCCTAGAGCCCCGCGTACCAGTCGTATCCCAGCTTGGTCCAGTAGTCGTCAGGCAGCCTATCCGTGTACGCGATCAGCCCAATCCGCTTGATCTGTTTGTAACCGTACTTGATCGGCATATGGAGTCGCATCGGCGCACCATGCCACTGCGCCAGAGGACGTCCCCCCATCTCGGTAGCCAATAAACTCTGCGGATGCATACATGCCTGCAGGCTAAACCCGCAGTAGTAATCCCCGTCCGGCGTCTCCATGTAGACATACTTCGGCAGCGACCCATCGGCCTTTCTCGCCGGCGGAAACTTCGCAATCAAATCTGCCAGCCGATACCCACCCCAATGCACCACTTGGCTCCATCCCTCAATGCACTTGAACTCCGTCACCAGTTCGTGATGCGGCAGACTCGTCACCTCGTCCATCGTCAGCAGCAGTCCCGGAGTCCCCGGCATCAGCGTATTGCGAGACATCCCCGCTTCCTCCTGCCCACGCGGTCGCCTCTTCATCTTCTCCATCGCAGCAACAAGCTCTGGCGAAACCTTCTGCGCGTCGCCTTTTGCCCTACTACCCACCATCGTGCTCGCCGGCCCACCTTGCATCATCGGCCCCAACCCAGCACCCGCATCACTATTCGAGTCCGTCTTTCCCACGGGGCCTTCAGCGTTTGTCTCGCTCTTCGGACGAACCTTCGTATCGTGCTCCACGGGCCCAACCTCTTGCTTCACCTGATACTGATACTCCCAGGCCGTCACGTCGTCGACATACTGAGGAAGCCGCCCAGCGTTCTCCACACCCACCATCTGTAGCCGATAACTCTCCGGCGCCAGATCCATCTTCAACCCGTAGTTCCCATTCGTCCGCAGCTCCATCGACTTCGCGACCGGATAAGTCGGCGCCAACCCGCGCTCATTGAAGATCGCTCGCGACACCTTCGCATTGACTCGCAGCATGTGCCGCAAAGGCTCCTGAAGGCGCATATTCATCGGACTACGATCAAGCCATCGATAAAATCCATACCCTCCCGCAACCGCCGTCGCCGCAACCAGAAAACTCCGCCGCGTCCTCTGCCCCGACTGAGCCCGCACCGCAGCATCTAACGTCTCTACCTCGGCCGCGCGCGAATCTCTGCGCTCCCGTTCTCCATCGCGCTCCCAGTCGCGATCGAGATCATCGTCCCGATCTTTTTTCTCTTTCTCCCACTTCCGCCGCTGCTCCTGCTCCTCCCGTTCCTCGCGTCCGTCGCTCATCCCGCCCTCCTTTCATCTTTTAGCGAAGCCTTCACCGCCGGCACAATCTCATATCCACTCACCATCGAGCGAAAGTTATTCCACCCCGCCAAAATCACCTGCACAACATGCACCACAAAGAACGCACAGAAGCCCATCGTCAACCAGAAGTGCTCCCACCGCGCCATCTCGTAGCCGCCCAGCAACGTCGTAATCCAGTGCACCTGCGTCGGTTTATAAATCGAAAGCCCTGTCACCAGCGACCCAAACCCCATCAAAACCACCGACGTATAAGCGATCTTCTGCGCCCCGTTGTACTTCTTCTGCGGCGGCAACCCCTTGCGAAGATGCAAATCCACCAGCGTTACCTGGATCGCATCAATAAATGATCTGCGCTCCGGCACCAGCACTCGCCACTCCCCCGAGATCAACAGATACAACACGTACAAGATCCCATTGATCGCAAAGATCCACATGAAGAAGAAGTGATACCCAAGCCCCTCGGTCACGCGATACGGCGCATTGATCAGCTTCCAGAACCACGGAGGAAACAACCTCACCAGCGTCAGCGACCCCACTCCCACCCGGTACACCGCATGTGGATGCTGGTACGCATTGTCCGAGTCATTCCAATAAATCAGCAGTCCGCTCCATATCATCGTGAACAACACCGGAAAATTCACCCAGTGCATCCATCGAATCGCCAGCGGGTGTTTTTTCTCCAACCGGATCGTCGCCACCACAGGCTCGATGATCTCGCCAACAACTGAGACACTTGAATCCGCCGCCGGCTCCGAATCCACCGGAACAACCGCAGCAACCGGCTTATCCGCCGATGCTCGAACTTCCGTCCCGTCCATTCGATCCGGCAAAGTCTCCGGCAGCCCCTCGGGCACTGGCTTCCCACCCTCGAAGGACTCTCCTTTGTCATTTCGTTTCTCAGACATTCGAGCTCCATCCTGCACGCACAGCTTCGATTACGCAGAAGCGTCCGCCAAATTAGAGCTTATTTTGCGCCAAAGGT
Source organism: uncultured Edaphobacter sp. (assembly GCA_964658525.1). Lineage (GTDB taxonomy): Bacteria > Acidobacteriota > Terriglobia > Terriglobales > Acidobacteriaceae > Edaphobacter. Next base: position 7,041 of record CAZZZG010000115.1, on the reverse strand, counting down.
TACCAATATTTCCCGCGTCTTATCCGGAGTCTTACCGCAGCTGCACCCGCACCCGCGCCCCCGTCTCATCCACAAACGTAACTTCCTTTGCGCTCATCACCGCCCGCGTTCCCGCCCCACGTCCATCTAACGGAAAGACCGCCGCATGATCAGCATCGGTCCAGCACGCCAACCCCTGCACGCAGCCAAGAATCTGCGGCACACCCGGCACCCCACTCCACCCCTGTACCAGGTATCGCCGCTCCGTCCCCGGCTCCTCCACCAGCACATCGTTCGAGAAGTTGATGAACAGCCGCGCCCCATCCACCGCGACACCGTTCCGCTCCATCTTGCCGAGAGGATCCCGCAGAAAGATCCTCTGCCGAAACACCCCCACGAAGATCACCAGCAGTAACGTCCCACCAACCAGAATCTTGCCCAATCTATTTTTTCTCCTCGTGGTACTCCTGCTCCGTGTTGATCCCCCACAGCGAAGCCTTATCTACATGTCCCGCCACGATACCATCCACTGCGGTCATTGCGGTCAACATACTGTGGTCCTGGTTGTTGTACTTATGCATACCGTTTCTTCCCACCAGAAACAGATTCTCAAAGCTATCGGTAAACTCCCGCAATTCCTCAAACCGTTCATACGTGCCGAAGTAGGCCGGATATGTCTTCGGTACCCGCACCACATGCCCGTCCGAAACATCCTCCGCATTCAGAATTCCGATCTTCGCAACCTCCGCAATCGCGAACCTCTTCAGCTCATCATCCTGCATCGTCCACAGATCGTCCGTGTCATAGCAGAAATACTCCAGCCCAATCCACACCTTCGTCGGGTCAGCCACCAGGTACGGGCTCCAGTTATTAAATATTTGTAACCGTCCCAGTACCACATCTGGTTCCTGCACATAGATCCACGTATCTTTCAGCAGCCCGCCATCCGGTTCCTTTACTTTCAACCGATCCACCAGCAGCCCCACAGTAATAAAATCCCGATACTGCAACCCTGCGCTCACCTCGCGCACATTCTCCGGCACGGGAGCATCCAACGCCTCCACCAACTCCCGCATCGGCATCGTCGAGAAGAAATACTCTCCCGCAAACGTCTGCCGCTCACCATTCGCATTCACAGCGTCAATCGACACCACCCGCTTCACGCCGCCTTCCACGGAGCAGTGAACCCGATCCACCTTCCACCCCATGTGGATCTCGCCGCCACCCTCGCGAATCAGATCCGCGACATGCTCCCAAAGTTGTCCCGGCCCAAACTTCGGATACATAAAACGCTCAATAAGACTCGTGTCGGTACCCTTCTGCGCGAGATCGCCGCCCTTCGTCTTACCGCGAAAAGCCTTCTTCAAAAAATGTTTCACCGCGGTCGTAAGGCTCAATCCTTTGATCCGTTGCGCCCCCCACTCCGCCGAAATCTCGTTACAGGGCGTGCCCCAAACCTTCTCCGTATAACTCTTGAAAAACGTCAGATAGAGCTGTCGTCCAAACCGGTTAATTAAAAAGTCTTCAAGACTCTTCTCCGGCGCAATCTGGCTTGCCTTCGACTTCATGTAGCTGGCGCCAACACGAAACGTCGTCACCAACCCAAGATTCTGTAACGTCGTCGTCGTCAACGTAATCGGATAATCAAAAAACTTCCGCAGATAATAGATCCTGCTCTTGCGCGGACGAATCAGCATCACCAGATCGCTATCCACAGGCTCGTGCGTCACCACGGCCGCTGCCGCATCCTCCGCATCCGATGTCTCGTCTTCCGCATCCTCCTCATCAACGTGATGCAGAATCGGCCCGGTCCCGCGCAACACCGGCTCCTCCTTCAGGTGCGCCGGAACCACCACCACACGCTTCTTTCCCTGATAACTGATCTCCGGCGCGGCAGCCGGAGATCCGCTCTCACTGCCCTCTACCTCAGGCGGCATCAGATCCACCCACCACTGCATCACGCGGTCGCTCTTGGAAAAAAAACGATGACCACCGATGTCCATCCGGTTGCCTTTGTATTTAATCGTGCGCGAGATCCCCCCGATCTCTTCGCTCGCCTCCAAAATGATGGGCTTCACATCAGAACGTCGCAGCAGCTCCAGCCCCGCAGTCAATCCCGCTGGTCCTGCACCGATAATCACCGCTCTTCGCGACATACGTCTGTCTCCTCCAGACGCGCAAGCCGCGCCGAACTAAAGCTTATCGTAACAAATCTGCCTGCTGCCATACCTCGTAAGTCGTCTTCCTCCTTCATCTCCATTTGCTACACTGTGCCCGTACCAACAGGCAAGCTGCGAAGGAGCCCTTACCTTAAACATGACCGAGCCTCCCCTGCGCAACGTCTCCCTGTCCGAGCGCCTTCGAGCCCACCTCGCCATCGCCAGACTCGATCATTCCATCAAGAATCTCTTCGTTCTGCCCGGCGTCATCGTACCTCTCAGCGTCTCGCCGGCGCTCCTCACTCCACACCTCTTGTTAACTCTGGTGTTGGCGTTTCTCTCAGTCACCTTCATCGCCTGCAGCAACTACGTCATCAACGAAGTCCTCGATGCACCATTCGATCGCCTCCACCCCACCAAGCGCAATCGCCCCGCCGCACGCGGACTCGTCAACATCCCCGCAGCCTACGTGCAATGGCTCCTGATGATGGTGGCAGGAATCGCGATCGGGCTCATCATCTCTCGCATGTTCGCCCTCGTCGCGCTCGTTCTCTGGATCATGGGCTGCCTCTACAACTTCCCCCCCGTCCGCACTAAAGACGTCCCCTACCTCGACGTCCTCACCGAGTCCATTAATAATCCTCTCCGCATGCTGCTCGGCTGGTACGCCGTCACCAGTGTCTTCGTCCCGCCCGTGTCGCTGCTCATTGCCTACTGGATGCTCGGGTGCTACTTCATGGGCCTCAAGCGCTTCAGCGAGCTCTCCGAGATCGGCGACCGCACCGTCGCGGGCGCTTATCGCGCATCCTTCAAGCGCTATACGCCAGAATCACTACTCGTATCAGTCGTCTTTTACGCATCCACCGCGATGCTCTTCCTCGGCGCCTTCATCATCCGTTACCGCATCGAGCTCATCCTCGGGTTTCCTCTCGTCGCCTTCACGATGGCCATCTATCTCAAACTAGCCTTCAAACACGACAGCGCCGTACAGAACCCCGAAAAGCTCTATCGCGAACCGCTGCTGATGGCGGCCTTCGCCTCGACCGCGCTCATCATGGGCCTCCTCCTCTTCATCCGCATCCCACGTCTCGAGATATTCTTCATGCCGACGCTGCCCTCCACCACCCCGACGGTTCAGCCTTCACCCGTTACTTATATACCCCGGCCCAGCCAGCAGCTTCGTATCATTAGTCAGATATGAATCCGTCTCAAGACTCCAGTGTTGAACGCTTTCCAGACAGTCTCCGACTACCGTGGACGGCCATCGCCTTTCTGATCCTCACCGCGGCCATCTCCCTCCTCTGGTCCCACCACAAACTCATGTCACAGGACGAGATCTTCGTCCTCCAAACTGACAGCGCGCCCACCTACGCTCAACTCCTTCACATTCAGCACCACTATCCCATCTCGCTAGACCCTCTCGTCTACCACACCGTTGCCTTTCTCTCCATCAAAGCCTTTGGCGCAGGAGCATTCGCCCTCAGACTACCTTCTATGCTCGGCTATCTCCTCATGCAGCTCTGCTTGTTCTTCTTCGTACGCCGAATCGCCAACGAGCATGCAGCACTCTTCGCAATGGCATTTCCGGCGATAACCGCCACTTTTTTCTACTCCGCAGAAGGCCGCCCCTACGGTCTGCTCCTCGGTTTGTACGGCCTCGCCATGCTGAGCTGGCAAACCGCAACTCGCCGCATATCGCAACGCACCGCCTCCCTCATCACCCTCGCACTCGCAGTAGCGCTCGCACTCAACACCCACTACTTCGGCGTCCTCTTGCTCCTTCCCCTCTGCGCTGCAGAACTCTTCCGCACCATCGAGCGCCGCCGCCTCGACCTTCCCGTCGCAGCCGCCATCCTCATCGGCATGGCCTGCGTCGCCTTCGCACTTCCCTTCGAACATGCCGCCGCAGAGTTTCGCAAGAATTACTACAACGCGGGAAAAGTCGGATACCACGCCATCACCCAGGCCTATCGCTCGCTCTTTATGAACTACACCGAGGCGAGTCTCAGCATCCAGCACTTCGCTGCCATCGGCCTCGTCGTCTTCGCAGCTCTGCTCATCATCGGCAGCGTTCGCCAGCTACGCAGCAAAGATCTCCATCTTCCAAACGCCGAACTCGTCTTCCTCATCTTCCTCGCAGCGCTGCCGTTCTTCGGCTTCCTGCTGGCATTCTTCGTAACTCACACCATTGAAGTCCGCTACGTACTCGGCGCCATTCTCGCTCTCAGCGTTCTCCTCGCCTTCGCACTAATGCCGTTGTTCCGCAGCAAAAATGCAGCAGACGTCACCCTGTCACTTCTCGCAGTCGCCATCGTGGTCTCTGGGGCTATTCGCATTCACGCAGAGCAGGCAAAGAGAAACACCTTCATGACCTCGCTCATACTAACCCCGCAGATCAAAGCGGCCGTTCTCTCCAGCCCTAGCGGCCTCCTCTACCTTCAGGAGTCGGGCACCTTCGAAGTAGCCAGCTACTATGAGCCCGACCCAACAATCCGCTCCCGCATGGCCCTCGTCTACTCCAGCAACCAGGAGCTGCGTTGGAGCCGACGCGATACCGAGTCTCTCACCGCACTTCACATGCGCAACTTCACCGGCTTCCCAATCGTGCCCTACGAGCAACTCTCCACTGAACCCGGCGACCACGTCTTCGTCCTGCTGCACAGCGGCTGGAACTGGACCGATCAGGCTCTGGCGGCCGCGCACGCCGAGATCACTCCACTAGGCCCAGCCATGGGAGGCGACGCAGCTGTCGTTCAATTCAGCCCTGAATCCAACGCTCATGCTTCAAATTAGTCTCGTGTTCGCCACGATGCGTTACACCACCAAAGCCTCATCAGATCCGACACGCCGAGCCAGACGCATCAGCAGAGCAATCAAGAGAAGTGCCCCAAAGTACATATAAGACTGCAACACATTCCAACCACGCCTATCAGCCAACAGATTCGTCACCGCTAAAAAACTAGCGCAAAGAAAGAAAGACAACCCCCACAGCCACGGCCTCTTGCTCTCCCAGCACCCATGAGCAAACCAATACCAGGCGAAGATCCCCAATACGATCCTGTAGTGATGTTCCCACGCCATCGGCGAAGCCGCGACCGACGCCAGCCCCATCGCTGCGATATCCCGGTCGATCCACGCAGCCGCCCCCACGGCCAGGTCAACTCCGCGCCTCGCATCCGCAACAACAACCTGCGTCCCATCCAAAGCGACACCGCCGCAACACCCACAACACACAGCCACGAAAACAGCGCGAGCAGGCGAAGCATCGCAGCATCGCCAACTACAAGCCTGCGAAGTGCAACCAGAGGAAGCTCACTCGCCAACGAATAGATCAGCGTGTCATACAGAGGAGCCGCATAGATTGGTTTCGTAGGGTTCGCATCGTCCAGCGACTTCATCATCGGAAACCATGAATCGGTCCACTGACGCATATGCATAAAGTCAGCGTACTCGATCTTGCGAGTACGCGGATTTCCCAAATGGAGCGCCCGGCATAGACCCCACTGAACGACATTAGCCAGCACAAGACTAGACACAACAAAGAGGAGAAGCCGCTTCCCGTGGGTCGCGGCGTTGAAATTATTCTCTGTCGGGGACGTCACGCTCTCACTCTATCAAGCAGGTTCGATCAGCCCGTTAAAGAAAGAACGGGCCCACCAACAAATGGTGGACCCGCCATTCTCTTCAAACGTCGTTAGGAAACCAAAGCCTCGCGCCCCTGCACCACGAACTCAAGCCCATTCTTCCCAGACGTCACGAGCACGTGATCGCCATGCAGCACACTGCCATCGAGAATCTTCACCGCCAGCTTGTCCTGCACCAGCCGTTGGATTGCTCTCTTCAGAGGTCGCGCTCCATAAGCCCTGTCGTATCCGGCCTTGAAGATCGCCTTCCTCGCATCCTCAGTCAGCTCCAGCGTAATCTTTCGATCCGCAAGCAGCCTCTGCAGATCCTTCAGCCGCAGATCAACGATGTGCGTGAGCTGCTCATCGCCCAACGGATGGAAGATGACAATATCGTCCACGCGGTTTAGAAACTCCGGCTTGAAGTGCTTACGCAGCTCATCCATCACGCGTCCCTTCGCGTCTTCAAATCCAGCCTCGCCCTGCGCCCAGGCCGTCGACAACTGCGAAGCACCAACATTCGATGTCATGATCAGAACAGTGTTCTTGAAGTCAACCGTCCTTCCCTTCGAGTCCGTCAGCCGCCCATCATCGAGCACCTGCAGCAGCACATTGAACACATCCGGATGCGCCTTCTCGATCTCGTCGAACAGCACCACCGCATAAGGCCGGCGCCGGATCGCCTCCGTCAACTGCCCACCCTCGTCATACCCGACATACCCCGGAGGCGCTCCAATCAGCCGCGCCACCGCATGCTTTTCCATGTACTCGGACATATCGATCCGCACCATGGCCTGCTCATCATCAAACAGAAATTCAGCCAGCGCCCGCGCAGTCTCAGTCTTACCCACACCCGTAGGCCCGAGGAAAATAAACGACCCAATCGGCCTCTTGGGATCCGACAACCCAGCCCGCGACCGCCGAATAGCATTCGCCACAGCCCCCAGCGCCTCATCCTGCCCGACTACCCGCTTCCGCAGACGGTCCTCCATCTGCGTCAGCTTCTGCACCTCACCCTCAAGCATCTTCGAAATCGGAATCCCGGTCCACTTGGAAACAATGGCCGCCACATCCTCCTCATCCACCTCCTCCTTCAACATCCGCGAAGGAGCACTTTTTTGTTTGTCATTGCCGAAGGGGATCTGCGTTTCGCCCGCAGCTCCCGCAGCCTTCTCCGCCGCAATCAAACCATCCTGCTCCGCAGTCAACTCCCGCAGCTCATTCTGAAGCTTCGGAATCTCCCCATACTGCAACTCCGCCGCCCGCTGCAGATTCCCCTT
>CAZZZG010000114.1:0-13013 GCA_964658525.1 uncultured Edaphobacter sp. | reverse complement strand
CAGACGAGGTCCCATCCGTGCTCGATGTGCATCCCCCGCATGAACCCGTTCATGGCTGGCGCGATTTCCTGCTTCATATCCTCACCATCACCATCGGCCTCCTTATCGCCCTCGGCCTCGAAGGCTGCGTCGAGTGGCAACACCACCGCCATCTCGTCCACGAGGCCGAAGCCAGCCTCCGCGCCGAGATCGAAAGCAACGCCAAGGGCCTGCCCGACACCCTCGCCGCTCTCCACAAGAACCAAGCCGACCTCAAGCACGACGTCGAAGTCCTTAAATACATCATCAAGAATCACAAAGCCCCCGAGCACAGCAGCATGTCGATCAGCTTCGGCATCCGCACCTTCGACGACGTAAGCTGGAAGACCGCCCAATCCACCACCGCCCTCTCCTACATGCCCTACTCCCAGGCCGAGGAGTACTCAGACATCTACGACACCCAAAACGAACTCTTCGTCGCAGAGCAACAAGCCGCCCGCGACGCCATCATCAGCCTCGCTCCCTTCATCAACACCAACGACAAAGATCCCGATCCCACCGAGGGACAGGCCAACGACATGAAGCAAAAGATCGAGGTCCTCCAGGGCCAGCTCACCCTCGTCGACAACTTCATGAACTCCCTCGACCGCGCCTACAAAAAATTCCTCACCGCCCACCCCTCGTGAAACGTCCTTCGTAGCAACTCATCAAGCGCGCCTCATTCCCTCCTATAGAATGATCGCCATCGAGTGGCGTCATGCGGGGGTCGAAGTGACCACGGCCAAACTGAAACGGAGAATCTCCGAAGGAAAAAAAAGAAGCAGGCTAAGAGGCATCGGCCGAATACCTGCCTGCGCCATCCTCCTCATTGCCATCGGCGCAATCGCCCAGTCAAACACGGAAGCAACGCCCACCGCACAAGCAAATACTCCCACTCTTCACGTCTACACCAATCTCAAGCAGGTCTCCGTCCTCGCCCTCACTCACGACTACCAGCGAATGAAGCCGCTCGACCCATCCGGCTTCCGCATCAGCCTCGACTCCGGCCCACTGTTTCGCCCAACCTACGTTCGCCGGGAAGGTGACGATCCAATCTCCCTGGCGATCCTCATCGACGCAAGCAAACCTTACAACGACGGATGGCTGCCTGCCTTCGTTAAAACCATTGCTACGCTCCCGCCCGATTTCCTCCGTTCCCAGGATCGAGTCTCGGTCTATGCCATCGATTGCACCTTGATCCGCACGACCTACGACATCGGGGCAAATCCGGCGGCGCTCGCCGACGGCATTCAAAGAGCCATGGCGTCATGGCAGATTCGTCAAACGCGAAACGAAGAGCTGAAGAGAGAGAATAAGGCTCCTCCGCCAAACTGCAGAGCCGGCCTGCCGCTATGGGACTATATGTTAGAGGTGCTCAAAGACCTCGACCAGCAACCAGGCAGACGCGTCCTCCTTGCCATCACCGATGGCGGAGACGACGGCAGCAAGACCCTTTGGACAAACGTCTTGTTCCATGCACAGATCCACTCCGAAACTGTCTTCGGTCTAATACCAACCATAAATCCGCCCTCCTTCGATGACCCCGAGAACAAGCTAAAAGAAATATGCGTGAACAGCGGTGGAATCAAATTGCAAGCCAACCAGCGCACAACCCTCTCCCGGCTCAAGGAGTTCACGCAAATGGTGCGGGAACGGTACATCCTTGAGTACCCTCGTGTGCCAAACGAAAGGCCAGGCGTCCACATCATCGCGGTCTCATACCGCAAGAAGAGCAGCCTCTACATCTCGGCTACCGGAATCACTGTTCCGATTGCGAGTGAAGACGAAAAAGAAAGTAGGAAGACCATTCAAACAGACCCGTCGCGAACGCCCGAGTTCGGTAGCCGAAAGGCTCTGCCGAAGCCGTGATCTCAAAAATGCTATGCTCTGCACGACACTTCTGAGTGGCGAAGGAACTAGTGTTGCAACAGCCACGAGTACTGGCACCGCGGAGGTCGAAATGACCATGGTCAAACGGCAACGCAGGATCTCGGAAGAAAAAAAGAGAAATAGACTACGAGGCATCGCCCAAATACCTGCCGTCACCATCCTCCTTCTCATTGCCGTCGCCTCCACCGCTCAGTCAAACACCGGAGCAGCGTCCACCGCAAACCAAACATCTTCTCCGGATGCAACGCCCACCCTTCACGTCTACACCAATCTCAAGCAGGTCCCCGTCCTCGTCTTGAGTAAAGATTACGAGCGAATGAAACCGATCGACCCATCGGGCTTCCGCATCAGCCTTGACTCTGGACCGCGGTTCCGACCCACCTACGTTCGCCGCGAAGGCGAAGATCCACTCTCCCTGGCAATCCTCATCGACGCAAGCAAGCCCGACAACGAACTTCTACCGTCGCTCATGAGTGCTATCGCGGCGCTCCCGCCCGACTTCCTCCATCCACAGGATCGCGTCTCGGTCTATGCGATTGATTGCACCTTGATCCGCACGACTTACGAATCCGCGGCAAGTCCTGCCGTACTCGCCGACGGCGTTCAAAGAGCAATGATGCCGTGGCAGATCCTTCAGACGCAAAACGAAGAGTTAAAGAAAGAGAAGAAGGCCCTTCCACCACCCTGCAGGGTACGCCTGCCGTTATGGGACTCAATGGCCGAGGTGCTTCAGGATCTCGACGAGCAACCCGGCAGACGCGTACTCCTGGCCATTACCGACGGCAAAGACACCGGCAGCAAGACTCTGTGGACGAAGATCATGACCGAGGCGCAAATCAATTCCGTGACAGTCTTCGGTTTCATGCCGACACTAACACTCATCTCTAAGGATCCTCAGAAGGTATCCGAGATCTTTCACATCAACTCGGCCTACCTCCAAAGTCCCGAGGACAAGTTCGAACAGATATGCGTACAAAGCGGCGGAATCCGACTGCAGTCGACCGAGCATATCGCCATGTACGAACTCAAGGAGTTCACGCAGATGTTGCGCGAGCGCTACATCCTGGAGTTCCCACGTTCAGTGAAGGAAGAAGCGGGGGCACATACCCTCGCCGTGTTTTACTCAAAGAAGAGAGACCTATACATCGCGGCCGCAGGAATCTCAGTTCCGACCGCCACCGAAGACGAGAGAAAAGGTGGAAACACCATACAAGCAGATCCGTTGAAAACACCTGAGGAAGGCGATCGCAAGGTCCTCCACTCCAGGCAGTAATCTTTATCGACTTAACACGCGTCACTCAAAATCTTGTCAACCCCCTGAATCACGAAAACCCGCGCCAATCCAGCACATTAGCTTGGCGTATTAGTTTCTCTCCAATTGCTATACTTGAAAAGACTCCGAAAAGCCCTCGCCGCAAGAGGGCTTTTTCTTTTGCGAACCCGTAACCCTTTTGCTTGGACGAATTTGCGCGTAAGTCTTTTGTAATGACTATTTTGCGTACAGATGACACGTGTAAATTATTGATTCGAAGGAATTTAGGCGCAGCGTATATGGGGGGTACACTCCCATTACAACTTGCCACCCTTCACCCGAACCAACTACGCTAGCCCTCGAGAATATTCCAGACAAACCATGACGATCAGAAAAGAAGTAGAAGCTATCCTCGCGCACCTTGGCGTCCCCGCCACCACCGGCAACCTCACCGTCCGCACCCCCATCACCGGCGAGGTCATCGCCCAGATCCCCACCATCACGCCCGAAGCCGCCAACAAGGCCATCGCCCAGGCCCACGCCGCCTTCCTCGAGTGGCGCAACGTCCCCGCCCCCAGGCGCGGCGAACTCATCCGCCTCCTCGGCGAAGAGCTTCGCACCAACCTCGAGCCCCTCGGCCGCCTGGTCACCATCGAAACCGGCAAGCTGCTCTCCGAAGGCCACGGCGAAGTCCAGGAGATGATCGACATCTGCACCTACGCGGCCGGCCTTTCCCGCCAGCTCGCCGGTCTAACCGTCCCGTCCGAGCGCTCCAGGCACCGCATGATGGAGACCTGGCACCCCCTCGGAGTCGTCGGCATCATCTCTGCCTTCAACTTCCCCGTCGCCGTCTGGAGCTGGAACGCAGCCCTCGCCCTCGTCGCGGGCGACGCCGTCGTCTGGAAGCCCAGCGAAAAGACTCCCCTCACCGCCCTTGCCACCCAGGCCATCTTCGAGCGAGCCGCGAAAAAGTTCGGCGGCGTTCCCGCAGGCCTCGCCACTCTGCTCATCGGCGACGCCAAGGTAGGCGAACAACTCGTTGACAGCCCGCTCATCCCGCTCGTCTCCGCCACCGGATCGACCGCCATGGGCCGCGCCGTAGCCCCGAAGCTCGCCGCACGCTTCGCCAAAGCCATCCTCGAGCTAGGCGGCAACAACGCCGCCATCGTCACCTCCTCCGCAGACCTCGACCTCACCCTCCGCGCCATCGCCTTCTCGGCTATGGGCACAGCAGGCCAGCGCTGCACCACGCTCCGCCGTCTCATCGTCCACGCCGACGTCTACGACAAGCTGATCCCTCAGCTCAAAAAGGTCTACGGCTCCGTCGTCATCGGCGACCCCGGCTCACAAGGTACCCTCGTCGGCCCGCTCATCGACGAGCGCTCCTACGACGCCATGCAGAAGTCTCTCGAAGAAGCCCGCAGCGCCGGAGCCGCCGTCACCGGAGGAGAACGAATCCCCACCGCGAACGACGAAGCCTTCTACGTTCGCCCCGCTCTCGTCGAGATCGGCTCTCAAACCGACACCGTCAAGCGCGAGACCTTCGCCCCGATCCTCTACGTCCTCAGATACACCGACTTCGCTGACGCCCTGGCCCTCCACAACGATGTCCCGCAGGGCCTCTCGTCGTCGATCTTCACCATGAATCTTCGTGAGGCCGAGCTCTTCCTCTCCGCCACCGGCTCAGACTGCGGCATCGCCAACGTCAACATCGGAACCTCAGGCGCAGAGATCGGCGGAGCCTTCGGAGGCGAAAAAGAGACCGGCGGAGGGCGCGAGTCCGGCTCCGACGCATGGAAGCAGTACATGCGCCGTGCCACCAACACCATCAACTACGGCACCGACCTGCCCCTCGCACAAGGAGTCAGCTTCGACATCAATTAGTTGCCGCGAAAACCGCGGCTGTTAAGCAGCAAGCCCTAGCGTAGAGTTGACCGTAGCCAGCGCAGCCTTCTCCTCCTCGGAAACCAGAGTCCCTCCGAAGCCGAGAAAGCCGCCTTCCTTGGTCGCCTCTGCGGTCGCCTTCGCAACCCCGGCCAGCCACTGCTTAAGCTCGGTAGCTTCTTCCGGCGAAGCCTTCTGCGCCAGCAGATCCGACGTCCGCTTCAGGATCTCGGCAGCCGCACCCTGCACCTGTGCAGGAGTAGCTCCAGCCGGAGGTTTGGGAATCGACATCTTCTGCGTCAGGTCTGAGGCAAGATCTTTCAGCAACGGCGTCTGCGCCGTCGACGCAGCGGTCAAAATCATCTTGCCCGCAGCAGTCGACTCCTGGACTAGGCCGATCGGACCACTGGGGCTGGCCGCGACAACAAGAATGCTCGCCATAAACGGAGAGGAACGCAGCAAGTCCCACTCATCAACGCTGAAATCAGCTCGTGTGCTCATATGTCCAGCTTTCCGGCCCATCGCAGCACGTGCATCGCCGACGAGGGCTCTTGGGATTCACAGCAAAAAGATTGGCCCACCAATCACTGCCGGCTTCGAGGCTATCGAGCCCGCTATCCCCTGTCAATCAAAGCACCATGAATTTTGAGAGCGGCCACAGCGAACCAAATCTTCGATTCGCCGCTACCGCTCTCACTTGATGCCTACTTCGCAGCAGCAGTCTTCCCTGCCAACCGCCCATCCATATCGGCCAGTACATACGTCACCACCGCCAACATCGCAGCATTCTTCCGGAACTCCTTCGGATCCACCTTATCCAATGTATCCGCGTCCGTATGGTGCCAGTCGAAGTAGTGTTGATCATCGGTCCGCGGAGCCAGCGCAGGCACTCCATCGTCAGTCAGCGGCTCGATATCCGATCCACCGCCGCCCGGCAGCACCCGATCTGCACCAATCGGCCCCAGCAGCGAAGCGATATCCTGCAACGCAGCAAACGACTGCTGCTGATCCGGCGGCAGCTTGTTCAGATCAAACGGCGCCGCACCCGGCATCATCGACTCGAACCCGCCATACCCCATCCCCAGCGGCTTCTCCGCTCCTTCATCCATCTCGATCGCCGCCACTTGATCCTTAATCTTCTCGCCGATCATCTTGCGATAAGCTGCTCCGCCCGCGCCTCCATTCTCCTCATTCACCCAAAACACCAGGCGAATCGTCCGTCTCGGCTTCAACCCCAATTTATGAATCAGCGTAACCGCCTGGAACGCCCCCATAATTCCCGATCCATCGTCCTGCGCACCTTGCCCAACATCCCATGAATCGATATGCCCGCCAATTACCACCACCTGCTCAGGATGTTCGCTTCCCACAATCTCGCCGATCACATTGCCCGCCTTCACCTCCGATTCCATATGCGCGTCCATCTGGAGATGCACCTTCACCGGCCCTTCCTTGCATAACCGCTCGATCATCAGCGCATCTTCCACCGAGATCGCAGCCGCGGGAATCTTCGGCACCTTCTCGTCATACCGCAGTGCCCCCGTATGCGGCGTCTGCATCGCGAGCCCCGTCGCCGAACGCACCAGCACTCCCACCGCGCCCTTCGCCGCAGCCTTCGACGGCCCCAGACCGCGATACATCACATTGAACCCATAACCATGCCAGCCAGGATTGAACACCACGATCTTCCCCTTCACCTGCTCCGGCGACATCGCATCCAACGCCGCAAAGCTCGGCACAAACACCACCTCCGCCGTAATCCCTTCCTTCGGCGTACCCACACTCATCCCCAGGCCCAGCATATGCAGCGACTTCGTCACAGGAGCCACAATCGCACCCGACTCGCTTCCTCGCACCCAATGCGGCACCATCACCGGTTGCACCGTCACATTCTGCAACCCGGCTTTCCTCATCAACTCAGCGCCCCACTCCACTGCAGTATTCAGCTGTGGCGATCCGCTCAGTCTTTTGCCGATGTGGTCGCACAAGTATGTCAGCGCAACATAGCCATCATCATCAGTCTCGGCCGCGTTCAGGATTCGATCCGCATCTGTCTTATATTTCGCAGCCAGCGGCCCCGCAAAAGCAGGCATCGAAGCCGGCGGCGGCGTGTCCGGTGCACCCATCTGCGCCAACCCCGTCTGAACAAACAACAACGCAGCCGCCATTCCAAAAGCCGCAATACCTCTCATGCAAAATCTCCTTTTCGCCGAATTGGATTCATTGACCATAAAACCTCGCATCTCTAAACACAAATCCATGCGGGACAATGCCTTCTTCATGACCGTTCAACGCCGGATCCTCGCCCCTCGGCTTCTCAGGTAGCATCTCAATAACGAGCGCATGATCAACTTCCACCGAACGACCCTACGACTCCTCTCCTTCTGTCTCACCTGCACGCTGACCGCGGCCATTCCCTTAGCCCAATCCCAAACCCTCGCCCGACCAGGCTGGGTGGGATCGGGCATGACAACCGATCTCTGGTGGAAGCGAGCCATCATCTACGAGGTCAACCCCATTGACTTCAATCCAGCGGGGGATAGTCCCCTCCATGGCATCGTTCATCGCCTCGACTACATCCACTCTCTCGGCGCCGATGCGATACTCCTCACGCCGCTCCAGCCCGACGCCACCCACGCACAAGAGATCGCCACGGTCCTCGGCACCCTCGACGACTTCGACGACCTCCTCCGCGAAGCCAGCAGCCGCCATCTCCGCGTCCTTCTCGATCTCGATCCCGCGATCCCCGCCGCCGACCTGCCCAACGTCGCACGTTTCTGGCTCAACCGTGGTGTCGCTGGCTTCCACATCTCCGGCACCAATGACGCTGCCCGTGCTCAAGCCGCAACCCTTCGCACCGCGAACGCCAGCTACCTCGGTCAGAGGATCATCATCGCTGACGCCGACCCCAATCTCACTCCAACGTCTCAGCCCCAGCCGCAACCAGCCACACGCGGCCGGCACCACGCGCACGCTCGCTCACAACGCTATTCAACCACTGGCAGCACGGCTCCCAGCTACACTGCGCTCGACACCCAATCCCCGCAACTGCTGCTCGACGACGGTCTTGCTGCGACGAAAACTCTCAGCGCCGCCGCCATTCGCCCCATCATCGACCGCCTTCAGTCCATCCACCAAGCCGGACACTGCCTGCCTCTCCTAGCCACCGACGGCCCCACCTTCCCGCGCAGCATGACCCGCTATGGCGACGGCCAGCACGACCTCGCGATCGCCAGACTCCTCGCCACACTCCTCTCCACCACTCCCGCAGAGTCACTCATTTACTACGGCCAGGAGCTCGGTGTGCGCACATCATCTCCATCGGCGACAACTCCGCTAATCATTTGGGACGCCCCACCGCCGCCCCCCAGGGGTCAGCTCATCTCCCCACCCGAAGCCTCAGGCCCAGACGCCGCACCGAACGTCGCTCTCGAAGATGCCAACCCTAAATCTCTGCTCAACTGGTACCGTCAACTCAGCGCCCTCCATCACGGCAACGCGACCCTCGCCACCGGAAGCAGCCTCACCATCAACCGGGACGATCAGAACGTTCTCGTCCTCGTTCGCAAACCCAAAGTAGCTTCCGGCGGTTCACCTGTTCTAGTTCTGCTCTTCAACCTCACAGCGCAGCCCGTCCACCTTTCGCTCAAGGCCGACATCACAAAGCTCGGCCTTCGCGGCAGCTTCCTCCGCACCGTCCTGCGCTCAGACGAGGGTATGGGGACCATGCATCTCGACGAGATGACACTCCCGCCCTATTTCACCTACATTGGCGAACTCCGTTACTAGAGGGTCGTAATGCTGACGTTCCCGTCATTCGCGTGAATGCTGAACGGAACGCCGCCACTATTCAAATGCCCATGCAGATGGTGCCCGTCCGACTCTCCGCTGTTGTAGTGATCCATCGTAAGCGGGAGCGTGCAAATAAGGTGTCCATCTCCAGTAGCCACATCCACGTCCGCAGAGAGAGTCTGCGGCAGCCTGATCGAAACTTGCCCATCTGAGCTCTTGATCCGCGACTCACCCGTGAGCTGCGAACCCTGAGCAAGCGTAAAGTCGAGGTTGCCATCCTTGGTTTCAAGTTGAACCGTCGAGAATTGTCCATCGATCTTCATGCTGCCATCGGAACCACGCGCATCTAGCGTGCCAACCGCGTTATGGAGGCTGACACTGCCGTCCGAAGAGACAAGATGAACGTCTCCCTTGATGTCATCGAGCGCCACCGAACCATCGCCGGCACGCACCTGAATCTTCCCCACCAGATTGCTTGCCGAAAGACTGCCATCCGCCACTCTCGCATCCAGATCCAGCTTCATCGGCGTCTCCACGCTCACCTTGGTCCGTCGGCTCTGACCCCACACAATACGCAGCCCCATATGCGGCTTCTCTTTCAACGTGAAGAAGACATGATCTCCCTCCTGGCGCTCCTCAAGGTTGTACTCACTCAACTTCCGATTGGTCTCCACATGGACTCTGATCTCTTTGCAGTCGCCGCAGGAGCGAATCTCAAGACCGCTGTCACCTGTTTCGACTGTGAGCGCAGCACTTCCACCAACGGAATAAACCTTCTGCCAACTATTGTCGGAGCTCTGAGCAAGCGCAGCCGAAGATGCAACGGAAAGAGAAGCCGCCGCGACCAAAGCGGCGAATCCTGTTGAACGGGTGATTGGAAACGACATAGTAAATCTCCTGTCTGCGAGAGCCGCGAAGGAGATTACGTAGAGAGGTCACATCTGGTTCCACGACCCGGCAAATTGCCCGCCAGACGACCTCAAGATGCCGCAAGTCTGCACGGCCCAACAACCAACCCAAATCAATCTCGAAGGGCGTCTTTGAACTCCGCCTGCGCCAGCTCCCTATCCTTCACACCGCGCACCGGCAACCCAGTCTCATAGCCTGCGTACACCCGATCGAACACAGCATCCCAGCCACACCCCATCGCATACTGCCGCGCCTTCAGCCGCATCCCAGCCAACCTCTGCCTGTCTCTCACCAACTCCGCAACCACCGCCGTAAAATGATCGTCTTGAGTTACAAATCCAGTCTCGCCATCCCGCACAATAAACTTCGGCCCACCATCAGGAGTCACCACCGCCGGTACCCCGCTTGCCAGCGCCTCCAGCACAACGTTCCCAAACGTATCCGTATGCGAAGGAAACACCAGGACATCCATATTCGCGTAAGCCTGTGCCAGGGCAGCACCCCTCAACACCCCCGCAAACTCCGCATCCGCCAACTCTCGCCGCAACTCTGCTTCGTCGCTCCCATGCCCAACGATCAGAAACCTCACTCCATCCACTCCTGCCGCAGCAAGCTCCCTCTGCACCCGCGCCAACAGCTTCACATTCTTCTCAATCGAGAGCCTCCCGACATACCCCAGCACCACCGTCGATTCGTCCGCTTGGCGCGTCCTGTGAGCAGGCGAAAACCACTCTGTATCCACACCGCGCTGCATCAGATAGCACGGCCTTCCCGTCGCTCTCTCCAACATGTCGCAAAGCTCTTCATTCGGCGCAAACAGAACCTTCGCCAGTTGATAAAACCGCGAAGCTGCCCACAACGCCCCAGCCTCCACTCCACGTTCGGTCGTCGCACCCGCCTGCTCCGACATTCTTCCCGTCAACCACGCCATCCGTCGTGCCGCGTACTCATGAACATTCGTATGCCACGACGCAGCCAGTGGAATCCCCATCTCCCACGCGAAGTACGCGCCAAAGATCCCCAACTCACTCGGCCCTGTGATGTGGATCACATCCGCCCGAAACCGCTCCAACTGCCGTCGAATCGCTCCGCCGTGTCGCCAGAACAGCGTGTCGAACTCGAGATCCTTCTCCATTCGCACTGACGTGCGACTCCGTCCCAGCTCCAGAGTCCTAAGTTCCCCCTGCTGCTCGAAAGCCTCCGCCCGTCCCCCGGCCCGCACGCAAAGAAACGGCAACCCATGCCGTTCCGCATAAGCCACAAAGTTGCGGCTCGTATGCGCGACCCCGTTCACTTCATGGAAGGAGTCCGGAAAGTAGGCAACACGCGGCACCCGCATCGCTCTAGACTACCCCGCGCACTTCTCCTGCGGAAACAAGTATCTCCGCAATCAAACGAAGAGATTAAACCGGATCAAAGACAGTCACACATCGATCTGCAGACTTAGATCCTCACGCATCCAGCTTTGCCAGCGTGGTCCGCATCTCGACGCTGTCGTTCCACGCAATCCTGAGACCACCGGACAACGGCGCTGCGCCCATCAGCCTCACCATCGACAGAACCGCCTGTATCGGGCGCGGCGCAAAACCCTTGGGCCACAACTCAGACACAGGACGGATCTCTCCATTGGCGTCCGGATGATAGACCCGCTGATCCCAGCGGCGCGAGCCCTCCGGAAAATGCGGGTAGTTGCGAATCGCATCCAATGTCGACTGCAGAATCCGATGCTTCCAGGGCTCGGCATACTGCGGCATGAAGAGCACATGACTCTGCCGCTCACGTCGCACCTCGTGTACGAACTCAGTGAAACTCCCCGCCCGCGTCAGGTTCACATTTGCATTCGGCTCCACACCGTGACGATCACCGCCGCTAATCACCAGCTGATTCCATTTACCGGCCAGAGTCGCCGCCTCGCGATTCTCCTTCCAGTCACGCAAGCCGTTTAGCTCCAGCGCGTGCACATATTGCCCATACAGAGCCAGAAACTTGTTCACTAGAACGTCGTGCTTCTCCTTGCCCACCCGATAAAGGTCCCAGAGCGGATGATTGAAGATCACAAGGACACCGGAAATCCCGTCAAGTTCGGCCAGCACTCCCCGCAGCAGCTCAGGCTCGCGCGTCGCCACCGGAAGCGCAGTAAACGCCGCCAGACGCTCCATCCACGCCGCGCCTGTCGCGCTTGGCAGATTATGAACGCCAATATGAAATGCCGTGTCGCCAAAAGGCACCGTCCACTCAACCGACACCGGAATATGCCGTGACGATGGCACCGATCGCAGCAGCATCGGCGCATTGATGTCGTCATGATCGGTGATCGAAACGAGAGCCTGGATCTGCAGCCTCTCTTCGATCTGCCGACGCTCCAGGTCAAACGCCAGGCTCGGTGTCAGCGGGGGAGTCCAGTAGCCCCGGGCATAGTTCAGGTCAATGCTCTGCCGACTCTTGCATCGTCGTTCTGCCCACCGCATCACCGGCTGCAGCACGCTCCAGTCCTTGGACATCTCCGAGATGAAATCCAACGTCTCCTTCGACTGGTTGGTGTGACTATGCAGCGAGACCCCGGTTTCAAAACCCTTCGCCGCCTCCGGTTCCCGCCACAGGTACGAAACGCTCGACTGGCTCATCGGGTCTACCCCCAGATTGTCTGGCTGCTTACGAGTGCAGTATGGGTTCCGAATGTGACGAGGGTGTAACTGCACCAACAATGCAGCTTCAATATCCGTAAACCCCGTATCTACAATGATTCCCTGAAGGTTGTGGGCCTTCATTCCAACCCAGGGCAGAGGGATCAACTCCCTCCCGGACCGTATCGACGGGTCCGCGCGACTACGCAGACTAACGCGGCTTGAAACCCAGACCCTCAGAACGATCTAGTTCGGTTTGCCGTTCGACCCACGGTTCGGCTGTGGGCGAGACCCCGACGATGGCCTCTGTTGCGTGGGTTTGCTCTGGCTCGCAGGCGAGACTGTGGACGGGCATGGCTCTGCGCTGGACGAGGCTGTGACGTCGGGCGGTTCGGTTGCGCTGGTCGCGTGGTTGGACGAGGCTGCGGACTAGGACGGTTCGGCTGCGTAGGACGAGGCTGCGGCGTGGGTCTTCCACCCTGCCCCGGCTGCGACGGACGGCCTCCGCCCTGACCACCTCCCGGTCGATTCCCGTTCCCCGGAGTTCCTGGACGATTTCCATTTCCAGGAGTGCCCGGGCGATTTCCATTCCCTGGACGATTTCCATTTCCAGGAGTGCCTGGACGATTCCCAGGAGTACCTGG
>CAZZZG010000113.1:0-13458 GCA_964658525.1 uncultured Edaphobacter sp. | reverse complement strand
TGATACGAATAACCACAACCTACAGCAAAGTGGGCGCCTTTTATATTGCGTGCATTGACCTTGTACCCACCAGTTGAGACCGCCCGGCTTTGCGGGCAATTCAATTACGGATGCCAGTGCCGACGTCAGCCCGCGCCGTCCTTGCGAAGCTGTATCTACTTAGCTGCTATATCTTGTACGAGATTGAGTGCCGCATGCGGCTCAATGAACTGATGATGAAGTCAAAGAATCATCATAGGCAGTATGCAGTGGCAAAAATACGTAAACGGCGGTGCCGTGATGCTCTGCGTCATTCCTGCTTTTAATTTCGATGTGGCCGCCGTGTCCCTCAACAAATTGCTTCGCAACGAACAGACCGATACCGGTGCCAACTACACTGCGGGTGGAAAAGAATGCATCAAACACCCTGGGCAAATCGTCGGCCGCGATCCCTACGCCGTCGTCCTGAATGACCAGAACAATGCCGTCCTCGAGATCTGTTGCATCTTCCACGGAGACAGACAGGGTGCCCCCTGTCGGCATCGCATAGATCGAGTTTGAGATCAGGTTAGAGATAACCTGCATCATCTCCCCACGGCGTAGAGCGATCATTTTCGACGAATTCAGCGACTTCTGGATGGTAATGCCGGCCACTGTGCATCGTGGTTCGTAGATAGTGATCGCCTGCAGAACGATGTCAGCTAGTGACGCGCGGGTCGCCGACGTGTGTTCCCGATAATAGCCGAGAGTCTGCTTGGCGATGTGCGAGACACGTCCAAGTTCTGTTTCGGCGGAGCTGAGGTACTCAACGCCTTCCAAATCCGTAATCTTTGGGCGAAGAAGATAGAGCAGGTTCATCACCGCTTCGAGGGGGTTGTTAACTTCGTGCGCGATGGTTGCGGCCATCCGGCTCGTTGCCGCAATCTTTTCGGCTTGCAGTAGGGTTTGCTCCATTCGTTTGCGGCTCGATATGTCGCGCAGGATCGTGGACGCGCCGACGACCTGCCCTTGTTCGTTCTTCACCGGGGATATTGTGAGCGAGACATCCAGCCGTTGACCGCTCTTCGTAAGGCGTACCGTCTCGAAGTGCTCGATTGTCTGTCCGGCGCATAACTGCTCAATAATTGTTTTCTCCTCCGAGTGAAGCTCTTCTGGAATGAGCTTGAAGATCGAGGAACCGACCATCTCCACCGCAGAGAAACCGAGGATGCGCGTGGCAGCTGCATTCCAGCTCGTGATGATGCCGTGCAGGTTCTTGCTCAAAATACCATCACCGGAGGATGCGACGATCGCCGCGAGTTCAGCGAGTTGTCTTGAGTTATCACGAAGTACCGCTTCACTCTTCTTGATGTGTGTAATGTCCCTAATCGTGCCGAGGATATGTCTTGCCGGGGAGTCACCATGCGATTGAAGATGGCCGCTAATCTCGATCCAGCGCAGGCTCTGGTCGGGAAGACGGATCCTTCCCTCAAACTCGAATGGCTTGGCTTGCTCCAGGGTCGCCTTCAGGGCCTGTTGAAAGGGAACGAGGCAGTCGGGATGGACAACCTCGTCGATGAAGAGAGCACCGTTGATCGGGCCGTCTTCGCGCGTCCGCCCGAAGATTTCGTACATGCGGTCATTTTCCCAGTTCCCACGATCCTCGACGGAGTCCCACATGAACACCCCGAGCTTTGCCGCCTCGGTCGCCAGCTTCAGCCTGGTCTCGCTCTCACGAAGGCGATCGCGCTCCAGCTGTGTGGCCAAGAGCAACTCCCGCTCCCTCTTCGCTGCCTCCTGACGCAAACTTGCCAACGCCACATGTGCGGTGACGCGCGCTATCAATTCGCGTGCTGTAAACGGCTTTACGAGGTAATCGTCGGCGCCCGCTCCGAGCCCGTCGATTCTGGATTCTTCACCGGCTCTGGCGGACAACATGATGACAGGAACGTCCTTGAGCGCATCGCTTTGGCGCACTGCGGCCAGCAGCTGAAAGCCGTCCATCTCCGGCATCATCACATCAGTCAGGATCAGTTGGGGCGCGTGACTGAGCGCCAGTTCCAAAGCGATCTTGCCGTTCTCGGCAACTTCCACCCTGAACTTCTTGCTAAGCAGTTGCGAGACATAATCGCGCATGTCGCGGTTGTCATCCGCCAACAACACCCGTGGCATCTTCTGGTCGCTTATTCGTCCATTGGCTCCTTCAAGCGAGGCTGCAGGCACGTCGCCGTTCTCTGAGAGTTGCGGAAGCCACGTAAGTGCTTCGTTAACGTATGCCGAAGCGGAGGTTCCAGTCCGAGCCGCTCCAGTCGTTGCAACTTTCTCCGTCGGAAGGTGGGCATGGCCAAAGGGTAGGGTCACGGTGAAGATCGTTCCGTCTCTGATCGCCGTCTCGACCTCGATCGCTCCTCCGTGCAGGCCGACCAGCTCATGCACCAAAGCGAGCCCGATGCCACTTCCCTCGTGCGTTCTTCGGTGCGCACCTTCGACTCGGCGAAATCGTTCAAACAGGTGAGGAACTTCATCTTCAGGAATGCCGGTTCCGGTGTCACGGATCGCGACCTGTGCACCACCTTCCACGGCGCGCACCGTAACGACAATCTCCCCTTCAAACGTAGATTTCAATGAATTGGAGAGAAGATTCAGAATGATCTTCTCCCACATCTCCCGGTCGATGTACACGGCCTCCGGCAGTGGGCGGCAGTCCACCACAAATCGCAATCCAGCTCGTTCGACAGCAGAATGAAAGGCACTCGCATACTCAGCTGTCACCTTAGCCAAATCAACTGGTTCGAACTGTGAATTCAGCCGGCCCGACTCAACCCTGGAAAACTCAAGCAGAGTGTTGACGAGTTTCAGCAGTCGTAGCCCGTTGCGATGAATCAGTTCAAGAGAATTCTTGCTCTCGGTTCCGGAGCTGGCTCGGGCTAACTCGTCTTCGAGAGGGCCCAGCATGAGTGTCAATGGAGTACGCAGCTCATGGCTGACATTGCCGAAAAACATGGTCTTGGCGCGATCGATCTCCGCCAGCGCCAGAGCTCGCTTTCGCTCCTGATCGTAAGCGTTCGCGTTAGCCAGGCTCGCGGCCAGCTGTCCTGCGATCAGCTTTATATATCCCTCGTAATCGCTGTTCAGGATGCGATAAGGGCTTACGCCTGCTATCAGTACTCCCGCCCCTGTCATCTGTCCTCGCTGCGCGATGGGCACCAGCAACACTTTATTTGCGGGCAGCCGCCGCGCACCTCGAGGCAAGCGGTCGGACACTTCCTTCACGTCGATCACCAGCGAGTCATTGCCTTCTAGCACGGAGGAGATTGGCCAAATGCTGCTTGAGCTCTTCAGATCAATTGAAGACGGTGCTGCTGGATCATCAGCGTCGAATCCAGTGGCGCAGAACAATTGCGCCTGTTGTCCGCTCTCGTCCACCAGATAGGTTAAGGTGAACGGAAGATCTTGTTGATTTGCCTGGCAGTTATCGATAGCAATTCGGCACACTTCCTCTGCCGTAATGGCAGTGCCGAGTTCGCTCGCAAGCCGTTTAAGAGAGGCCAGCTGGCGTTCCCCCAACACTCTGTTGGTCTCTTCGGTCACGACACACAACATGCCTGCGACCTTGCCGTTGTCGTCCTTCAGGGGGCTGTAAGAAAAGGTGTGATAGGTCTCCTCGGAGAAGCCACTCCGCTCCAGAAAGAGCAGCAAGCCTTCGTCCCAGGTCGCTACTCCTGTATCGAGTACCGATTGAATTCGCGGGCCGATCTCATCCCATATCTCGCTCCAGACTTGACGAGCAGGGCGACCCAACGCCCACGGGTGTTTTTTGCCCAGGGTGGCTTGTCGATATGCGTCGTTATAGAAAAACACGAGTTCAGGTCCCCATGCCATCCACATGGAGAATCGGGAACTGAGCAGAATATGCACGGCGGTTTTGAGACTTTGCGGCCAATCGTCTACCGTTCCAAGCGGGGAACTCTCCCAGTCGTATGCCCTCGTGACTGACCACATCTCTCCAGAACCGTCGAAAACAGCGTTGCCTGTCAAACGGAGAACCTCTAGGTTGATTCAATGATAATAAAGGTAGTTAGCGGAAGTGTCGATATGTCGGATGGACGATATTTCCGTCGCCATAACGCCTCAAGGGACATCGGCCTGCGGCGTCAGCAACAGCCCCTCACATGAATTTGTGAAACTGAAATTCCCGAATATGGACGGTCTCAACCGGTTGCAAAATCGCACCCCCGACTGAATCTCAATGAGTGACAAATCGCGCCAATGCACTCATCGACTTGGGTTAGAGTCGTCAGGTCAGCCTCCCGTGAAGTCAGGTTTTCGGCAACGTCGGGGTCCCGGCAGGCCTAAGTTGGTCATAACCCCGTTTTCCATCCGTTTGTCCCGAGCACCTAACCGGGTATCGCGCCCGGCCTTCAGCGACATCCGACGAACAGGTCAGTGGTCTCGCGGATCATGGCCAGAACGTCGTTGATCATTGGAGCATAGGGTGAATTGTCGAGACCCCGTAGATGCGGAAACGCGTTAGCGCCGAAGCGCGTCTCGGGCGAGCGCCCGGGCAGGACGAGATGCACACGCATTCCGAAAGGCGTCACCTCCATCGCGAGCGTCTCGGTAAAGGCATTCGCCGCGGCTTTGCTGGCTCGGTACATCCCGATCAACGGAAGGGGCCTGAGCGTCACCGTCGATGCAACATTGGATCAGCAACATCGCGAGCGCCTTAGGAAGCCGCGTGAATTAGAGTTGAATGAGGGTTACGGCAAGGATACGCGGGAATCTGACCAATCGATGATCAGTTTTCTCTCGGCGAAATACCACCGACTTTCTGCACGGAGAAACCGATCGTAGTAGCGGATTCCAAGTGTTTGGCAATTCCGTTCACCATTCACGGTTTTGAACTGGTGCACGATACAGTACGTTTCGCCGATAGCCTTTTCGCCTTGAATGACTACTTCACTTTGGCCGTTCATGTGCAGCGTTACGGTAAAGGTATTGAGCACTGCTAACGCCGTTCGTATCGCTGTCCTGCCCTTCAAGGTTGAGTGAGGCTCGTGAGTATTTGGATCTCCTTCGTAGTTCAACAGCACTCCGTCCGGCGTGAACAGCTTCGATTGCTCTTCCGCGAGCCTTCTGTCTGCACAATGCGCCCAGGAATCAACCAGCCTCCGCAGAGCAAGACGGTCGGCCGCCTCGCCCTTCAGACTTGTCGCCAGCACTGACGTGTTATAAAGGCCTTGAAACGAAAAGAAAGAAGTATGTGCCGGCTGTGATTGGTCCGCTGTCACTTCGGCTTGGCCCTCGTGACACATACCAAGCGTAAGGGCCGAAGTAGCTACCGTTAGCGAACTGGCAAGAAAAGTGCGTCGATCTGTTCTGAAGTCTCTTAGCATGTACTTCCTCCGTCTGATGGTCCGACTGAAGCCGGTCCCTTGCTCGTTTGCTATACGCGGGCAAGCACTAAAGTGAGCTTAGGATATATTTGCAGCCAGTCCCTAGGCTGATCCGATCTAATCATTGCCTATTACGATCAGGATTGCGCAGCGAATCTGGCATCCGCCTCTCAAATCTGCTTCTATAGTCGTATGACTCCGATTGAGGAACTTGGACACAATATCCTCCGGCACACGCCGAACGGAACCACGGACGCCTCGATCCGAGGCTTAAGACTCATCCGTGTTGATGCCCCTAAACCGGTGCGAGGAAAAGTCATCTACAAGCCGATGGTTTGTGTCATCGCCCAGGGCTCCAAGACTATTGCGCTCGGGGATAGCAGGCTGCGATACGGTCCGTCGAACTATTTGCTCAGCGCCTTTGACTTGCCAATAACAGGGATCGTACGCAGCTCTGATCCAGATCAACCGTATCTGTCAGTCAGTTTGGCAATCGATCAACAGATGCTGTCTGAAGTGCTTTTGACGCTTTCAATTTCCGGAGGGGCGCTGAAATATGAGAAGGGACTTTCGGTGGGAGTTCTTGATGTTGACTTGTTGGACTGCTTCGTTCGGCTAACCCGACTGTTGGACACACCTCACTACATCTCTTCTATCAGCCCACTCATCGAACGGGAAATTCTCTCTCGACTTTTGCTAGGCGGCCACGGGCCTTTGCTACAGCAGAGCGCGATCGTTGGTAGCGAGACCGCGCCAGTCACAAAGGTGATTCGATGGATTCGGTGTCACTATACTAGACCGTTTTCGGTAGCGGAATTAGCGTCTTTGGCTGGCATGAGCTCACCTTCGCTTCATCGTCATTTCCGGTGCGTCACTTCGATGAGTCCTCTCCAATACCAGAAGCAAGTACGCCTGCAGGAAGCTCGCCGGCTTCTGTTCAGCGAGGGTAGCGATGCGGCAACTGTCGGTTTTCAGGTCGGCTACGCCTCTCCGTCCCAGTTCAGCCGTGAGTATCACCGAGCGTTCGGCAAACCGCCGAGACAGGATGCTGCGTATGCCTTGGATCGACAAGACTCCTCCGTCGGCTGAGTAGGTCGCTGAACGCGACGACATCGGAGGAATAATGGTAGGTTTAACTAAAATTCTGGCGGCGCTATCGATTGCGGCCTTGATGCGTGGGCCGTTGTCTCTGGCCCAACAGAACCGTGCGTTGGCTGGGATGCGTGATGGAGCTGGGCCGTCTAAGGATGGCACATGGTGGAAGCATGCCGTTATCCATGAGGTGTACCCCCGAAGCTTTGCGGACTCGAACGGCGACGGAGTAGGCGATCTCAAGGGCATCACGTCTCACCTCGATTACCTGCAAGGCCTCGGGGTAGATGCAATCTGGCTGGCGCCAATATACCCATCTCCCCAGATCGATTTCGGGTATGACATTTCCGACTACACTGATATCAATCCGCAGTACGGAACCTTAGCTGACTTTGATCGACTGCGTGCGGGAGCCGCAAAGCGACATATTCGGATCGTTCTCGACATGATTCTGAATCACACCTCAGACCAGTCAGCCTGGTTTAGAGAGAGCGCGAGTTCACGCACCAATAGCAAGGCCAATTGGTATATATGGAACGATGGCATCCCAGCGAGCACTCCAAATCTGGCTGAATGGCAAGGGGCCAACGTCCATGAAGGTCCTCAAGGCAGAGTGGTGCCGCCGAACAACTGGAAAGCGTACTTTGGAGGATCCGCCTGGGAATGGGTTCCCTCGCGACAACAGTTCTACTATCACTTGTTCTATCGACAACAGCCGGATCTGAACTGGCGCGAGCCAGAGATCGAGGCGGCGATGACGCGCGTCTTGCGCTTCTGGATGGATCGAGGTGTGTCCGGATTCAGGCTCGATGCGATTCAAGCTCTCTTCGAAGATCCCCAACTTCAGAACGCGATCCACCCTGAGATCCCCATTCCCTACGAGCATGCGTGGAATATGCCGGAAGTTCATGATGTCCTCCGTCACCTGCGAACGATGATTGATAGCTATCCAGGTCACCGTGTTTTGATCGGTGAATTATCGGAAGCGAAGATGTCTGATCTGGACAAGTGGTATGGAGGTGTGGCGCACAACGAGCTTCAACTGCCCATGGATTACACCTTCGGTTTCCCTCCAGAGGGGACTAGATGCGCAGGAGGCGACGGGCTTCCGATTGAATATTTCCGCTCGCAGCTGATGAGCGTCGAGAATGAAATTCACGGTTCTCAACCGCTTTTGTTTTTCGACAATCACGATTCGATCCGGTCGATGAACAGATTTGGTGACGGGCAGCACGACCTGGAGAGAGCCAGGGCAATCGCAGCCTTACTTCTGACTTCGCGAGCGACGGCTCAAATCTATTACGGCAGTGAAATAGGGATGGTCACGACCAATCCGACGAAGAAAGAGGATGTTAGGGACCCGGTGGGCATCTCTCAGTGGCCTACCAACAAAGGGCGCGATGGCGAACGGACTCCCATGCAATGGAGCATGGCGGCTCAGGCTGGATTCTCCAGCGCTCCCCGTACATGGCTCCCAATTCCGCCGAGCTACACGACGACGAATGTCCAAACAGAAGAGCATGATTCTGCGTCGTTACTGACTTGGTATAGATCGCTCATTAGCGTCCGGAGAGACAATCTCAGTCTTCGCGAAGGTGAAATGGCTTTCTTGAACACGGATGATCCGAATGTACTGAGCTTCGTTAGAGCCCGGTCTGGCATAGCGGAGCCGGTCGTCGTCGCGATCAACATGACTTCACATCCAACCACGATTTCGCTCGATTTGAAGGGCGTTGGTTTTCGAACCGGCAAGGCAAGAACGCATCTGTCTAGTGACCCGTCGTCGGCGCCTTCAAACTTTTATTCAGTTAAATTAGCGCCCTTTTAGGTATGGATCGCGAGCGCGCTTTGATGCGGGTATGCACTGAGAGCTCAGGAGGATAAATGAGATATGTGGAACTGGGTGCTCAAGGGCTCATCGTGAGCGCACTGGGCGTTGGATGCATGGGAATGACCGCGACGTACGGGCCGGCTGATGAACAGGGCAATCTAGCGACGCTCGCTCGTGCGCTGGACCTTGGAGTTACATTCTTCGATACCGCAGAAGTTTATGGGCCTTATCTGAACGAAGAGCTTCTCGGGAATTGCTTCGCGGGAATACGCAGCAAGCTCGTGCTCGCGACAAAGGTTGGCTTCTCCTTCACGACAAAAGGTCAGCTTCAAATAATCGACGGCAAGCCCGTGGTCTATGGTGACCCGGCTCAGATACGGACTGCCGTTGAAGGGTCACTTCGCCGCTTGAGGACCGACCAGTTGATCTCCTCTACGTTCATCGTATCGATCCCGTCACACCCATCGAAGACACAATCGGAGCGCTGTCCAGACTCGTGTCAGCAGGCAGATCCTATACATCGGGGTCTCAGAAGCGTCAGCTTAAGCGATCCGCAGGGGCCTACGCCGTTCATCCGATCACCGCCGTCCAGACTGAATATTCGTTGTTCGAGCGCGGCGTTGAGCAGAATTGATGTGCTCTCCACGACTCGCGAGCTGAGGATCGGCTTCGTTCACTACTCGCGATAGGGAGGGGTTTTCTGTCCGGTAAATTAAGAACGTTCCATCATGGACTAAGAGAATGCCTTCATCATAGATAAAGCTGCCGCACACCTACGGCAGCTATTGTGCGGCCGTCATTCCCGCAAAGTCGGGTTTAGGAGCTACTGCGGAAGCTCGCCGCAGTGATCATTGATCACAAAAGTCTTAGGCGGGAGCGACAATAGAAAGATCGCGTTCAAAGCTCTGATAAACGAGGATCAAGCGTTCCATAAGCATCAGATGGCCGTCGGCGTCCAGGGTCGAGAAGGCTTCGAAAGTGATGGGCCAGCAACGATAGACGTTATAGGCGACGACAAGCTGTTCGGCTGGGTCAAGGATGTTGATCTTTAGGTTCTTGAAGATCGATTGGTTCTGGGAGCTGTGACGGGCGACAAGCTGGGCCCAATTTTCAAAGAAGAGGTCGATGGTCACTTCGCGTTCAAGGGTGAGCGATTGATACTTAATCTCTCCCGGCTCGTTGACACTAACGGAGGAGCCGCCTTCTTTAAGGGTCACGAGGTCGGCAGTCCACCGGAGACTGGAGACGTTCGAAATTCCTGGAATGACTTCGCCGTCATAGATGACAAGGAAATGACGATTTTCGAATGGGCCTGTAATCGGCATGACGGCCTCCTAAACTAAGTGTGGTTTATTCAGCGACTAGAAGCGACGAGGCCAGCTTCATTATTGCGCTTTTACCGACGGCGACTTCGCCGACTACGATACCGTCAGATGAGAGCAGCACACCGGAGGGGGTACCGCCAATGGAAAAAGCGCGCCCGAGCTCAAAGGAGGCATCGTAGATGCTGGGAAAGGGGAGCTCGTTTCCGCTGCGCGGCGGCGCAGCGGCGCTCTCTATGACAAGCAACTCGGGATCTCCGCTGGAGCGGGTCGCCTCCCACCGTCTCAGCTCGGGGAGCATGGCTTGGCAGAAACCACAGGCAGAACTCCAGAACAGCAGCAAGAGAGATTTGCCCCGGAAGGAACCAAGGTCGGCTCCAGCTTCACGGAGCTTGAGCGCAAGCTCCCCTGGGAGTGGAGCGCCGCGCTGCAGGACTACCTTTGGGCGGTTGGTAGCGGGGATGTGATTGGAGGCACGGGCGCGACCATCCGGCTGCGGCACGCCGTTAGTGGATGGACTTTGAATAGGGAGTCTTTGTGGTGTAAGCGCCACGTGTGCGATGCTAGGGCCTGGAATAGAACGCAGCGCTGAGACGAGGGCGCCGATCTGTTCACTACCCTGGGCGACACCGCTACCAATGAATCCGTCGGGTGCGACGTGGAGCATGCTCGGAGTTCCAAAGGCCTCGTAGACTTGCTGAACTTCGCGGTCAGCCTGAAGAAGGACGGGGATGTTGCGGGCGCTGGCTACCTTCTCGAGATTTTCCTCTGGGGTGCCTCTGGAGATGAGAATAAATCTCAGCCGCGAATCTTCGTGCTGCCATCGCACGAGAGAGGGCAACAGCGCATGGCAGGGGCCGCATCCGGGATCGACAAAGGTAAGCAGCAGTGGGATACCACCGCGAAGAAGATCGGCAAGCGTCCGAGCGCGGCCGGAGAGGTCAGGAAGCTGAAAGTGCGGGGCAGGCGACCCGATGGGTAGGCCGACTCCCGTGTTGATAGCTCGTGCAGGAGCTGCGCCAGCGGGGCTGGGCTGGCGTGCGGATAACTCTTCAAGTGCGAGCAACATACGACCATTCTGCGCAGTAAGCTGAAAAAGAAGGAAGACACTCAAAAGGCCAAGGCCGATTCCGAAGACAGCGAGCAGCAGGGCGGCCTGCTGAATCGGCAAGGCGAGGGCATGATAAGTGGAGGGCCGCCATATGACGACGCCGGCTAAGGCCATGAGCAGGAGGTTTCGGAAGATAGTGTTGCGGCTGACGGGAGAGGAGCCCAGCTGGCCAAAGCACTGGCAACTAGGGCGACGGCCGAAGTGGAGATTGACCCCTATGCCGACGCAGAAGGCTCCGAGAAGAGTCAGAGCGGCCACGCCCCCGGGCCGTGCCGAAGGAGTGATGAACAGGGCGAATGCGACGCACAACTCAGACAGAGGCAGCAGGATGATCGACACAGGGATAAGAGAATCGGGCAAGCCGAAGTCTTCGAGCATCTCCCGGGTGGATTGCCTGCTGACAAACTTCGCAACTCCCGCCATCAGGAAGACGAGAGCAAGAGACAGTCTGCAAATCAAGAACAAGGCGCCCATTGGCTAGTCTCCTCGCTATCCATCGAGAGGGGTGAATGTAACTCGGCCGGGGCCAATGAAAGGGACAGTTCAGCCACGGTCGTGAGCGTGCGGGCAAGAAGTCTTTCGCGTTGGCTCAGGCAGATTGTTGCGTCCGATTCGATGGCTGGCGTAGTATACACGGCAACCGACTCGCCCTAGGCCCCAATCAACGTTCCACTAGTGGAGTGTTCAAATGGCACACTGGTTCGACGGACTTTCGAAGAGCATAGGTCGTCTGGAATACTTCCGAGGAACGCCTTCGGTTGCGAAGGTAGTGCGTGCGCGACCAGCGCGGCTCTCAAGACAAAAAGCGCGGGTGGCGCAACGTGGCCAGTGCACCATGTGGCGCGAGAAAGATCTGCTGAGCCAGACTTTTTCTGCGCAGGCTGCGACCTCGTCGGGCCACTATCTCACCTATGACGTCCTCTCTTCCCGAGATCTGAAAACCGGTGCAACCTCTGCATCGACTACGATTCTCAGGGATGGAGAAAGACTCCTCCACGTGAAGACGGAGTCGATGCCGGGTGAGGCGTCGAAGCTCTGGGTGGAGTTCGGCCACGAGGTGCAGGCCGATCCCCATATGCAGGTTACAGTCTGTGGTGAAAAAGCTGACGCAACGCTCGAGGATGGCCACTCCTTCGCGCTGGACCCGAGGGCGAATCGGCCGCTTCACGGAAAGCGCTTGGAGAATTCGACGGCAGTGCTGGAAGCGCTGGGTCTTGCGGCAGAGGTAAGACTCCCGAAGATATCGCTGGACGAGCTTACACGGGAGGAAATCCGGGAGATTTCCCAGCGGGCCTCGCGGGAGATGTTGGACTGCTTTCTTTTTCCAGAACAGCAGGTGCTCAACCAGGTGCTTGACTACGTACCAGCGTCGTTTCCAGGTTGCAGCGATTGCGAGGACGAGTGCGGTAAGAAGCAGACCACCTGCATTGCGAAGGCGGCTGGTGAAGCGGGCACATGCGGACCTTTCTATGGGGTCTGCTTCGGAGTGCTCGGAGCAATGTGCCTCTCCGACGACGCGGATTGTCTCGCCGTTTGTGACAATCCGCCAGGAAAGTGCTGCCCGGTGCGATGCCAGAGAGGCGGGACGGCAGAGTGCTGCGATGGCGGCAGGCTCTGTTGCGGCGGCCGTTGTTGTCCGGAGGGACAGATATGCGCCGACCCGGGGAGCGATCTCTGTTGTGCGGTGGGAAGCGGGCCGGCATGCGGCGATTTTTGTTGTCCCTCAGGAACCAAGTGCGCAAGCCACTCACAGGGAGTGTGTTGTCCCGCTGGCGCGGGAGATTATTGTCCTGACGAGTGGGGAACTCCACAGTGCTGTCCCCCTGGAGAAGTGTGCGTCGATCCGTCGTCTGGGCTGTGCTGCCCACGCGATCACGGTCCGGCTTGCGGCGAGTTCTGTTGTGGGCCCAATGAGGTGTGTATGCACGGACAGTGCTGCTCTCCTAACCAGCTCTGCGGCGAGGGAGACAACGCCGTCTGCTGCACCGGTGTCTGCCGCCACGGCCAATGCTGCGAGTGGCCCGCGCACATATGCGGGCACGTATGCTGCCCACCCTTCAATCTTTGCTGCCAGACTTGGGAGACGGTCGCGACGGGGTTCGGAAGCGGAATCAGAACTCAATGCTGCGGCGCGGGTGACCTCTGCACCGGCGCCGGGTGCTGCCCTCAGGACAGGATCTGCGGACAGCAATGCTGTCCTGAGGGGCACCAATGTACCGATCCGGCGAAGGGCGTCTGTGTTCCATGCTCAGGGGAGCTCGCGCCATGCCGGACCTATGTCAGGGGAGCCTTCGAGACGATATGCTGCCCGGCAACGCAGACCTGCTGCCTCGGCAAATGCTGCCCGCCAGGAACCACCTGCTGCACGATCGGAGAACAGACGGGATGCTTCGCGCCGTACCAATGCGTGCACTGATTCAGGGAACCACGCGAATGGGTGAATCTCCAATAAAGCGTCGGCTTACCGCTTGAGCGAAGCACTCATCGAGCGTTAGATCGCGCTCAATGAGTTCTATAAAAAGGGATGTCAAGGAAAAAGGGTCCCCCTCGACCGGAACGGAGAAGATTTTCGTCTCGAGATCCAGCCCACTGCCTGTGAGCGTGGCCCCTCGATTCGCTTGAGAAGCTCGTTGTGGTTGTTTTCCATTCCGTGGCTTTCATCTTCTGGTGGTGACGACGCCAATCGAGTCTTAGGACTTGGCAAGCGGACCTGGTATTTGAATGTCAACCATGGTTCTATTCGAGGCT
>CAZZZG010000112.1:0-13627 GCA_964658525.1 uncultured Edaphobacter sp. | reverse complement strand
AATGAGGCGCAGCACACGGCCGTCCGCTATCTGTTGAGCTACCAGGGTCAGTAATTTCCCTGCCATTTTCGCCGGCTGCGTTCCCCGACCCATTTCTGTCGCCGGTTGCCCGGTCACATGGCTTTCACCACGCTTCTGGTACTTTTCAGCCGTCCGACTACTGACAGCGCATCGCTCGCCATTTCGCTCTCGCTTATAGGTCCGCTTACTCCGGTGCCACCCGGAGACACTGTCAGTCCTCCTGAGGTCACGCACTGTTCTTCCGTACCGTGCCGTCCGCAAACACCTTGGTGCGGTGGGTGAATGAGAACGCCTTCGCCTCCATAGTGCAGGCTCGACCTTGTCCCACCTTTGGCCGACCGGTTCATCGGCGGGGCAGCCCCCATCGATTACGGCCCGGTACTTCTCCTCATGCCCTTCGGATTCCACCTCGCGATGGACACCCTGCCCTCCGCAGTTCCAACTTCGCTCTGCGGCCAGCGAGTCGTTACTCCCGCTTTTGGATATGGCGCCCCTCATCTGAGCACCAGAGGGACTTCAACCCTCCTGAACAATGCGCTGCTCAGCGCACACTACGGCACAGTGCGACTTTTCCAGCGCGTGCATGCCCGCCGTTCGGTTCATGGCCTTCGCGGACCGGCCTTGATCGTCAGACCAAGGCGCACTGGAGATCTCCCGATTCTCGTGCATATTGTTTCTTAGCGTGCGCGGGTTCTTAGACTACGCAGGACCGAACAACCACTCGCGAATAACGTGGTCGTCGTGTTGCCTTCCTCCACTCGAAACGGAGTCGGCGCCCTGTACCATCGGCTTTTCGAAGCTCAATAGCCCGGCCCACCAATACCTCTGTCTACGCTTCAGTCGACACCTCGCGATGTCCCCTGCAAGACTCGAGGCCAGGATGGATTCGCTACTTCCTTTCCCCCTACAACATGCCGGTTTAGCCCGGCGCTCTCCGAGTTGCCGACAATCCCACCCGGAACACGAACCCAATGCTAAGATTTGCTACCGTGTCAGGAGCTAT
This sequence comes from uncultured Edaphobacter sp., assembly GCA_964658525.1. Taxonomy (GTDB): domain Bacteria; phylum Acidobacteriota; class Terriglobia; order Terriglobales; family Acidobacteriaceae; genus Edaphobacter. The sequence continues at coordinate 12,603 of CAZZZG010000112.1, read as the reverse complement.
CCGGGATGCGCTATCCCCTTGTGCCTGTGAAGCGGCTGGCGACTGCGGCTCCTGTTCGCTGAAGTCCCGGTTTCACATAGGATCCGAGACGTGGCTGCCCGTCACCTGGATTAGTAGTCACTGAACCTAGTCAGCGATTCCATTTTACGTATTTTGAGGAAAAACATGTACTTATTTACGTACTTTTTAATCGGTGTATAATTTTGCGTTCGGAAAGAATATTTCTCTGTAACTTGACCTGCAAGAGACACTTAGCAGACATCTTGAAACACAGAATTTGCGGAATTTCGTCGCCCCTGCCTTTAACTCCCGAAACTTTTCCCGTTATTTGGGGTCACTATCCCGGCTGGTATCTGGTATCTAAAAGCGGAGCAGGGATACTTGAGTGACGAAAACAAATATTTCAATGTGTGAATATCCTGATCGACTGATTTTCGAGGCGTGCGATAAACATCATCACTCAAGCTACACATATATTGTGGTTTGTGACTAAAGTTGTGGGCCGACCCTGAATGGTTCGTGAATTGCCTTTCACAGAACCATGAAAGTTCAAGGGCCCCTAAAATTTCTTGTAGGCATGGCGTTGACAGTACCGGGCGCCATTTGTGTTTTAAGCACCCCAACTATCTTATGTGCTCAATCAACTACCTCCGGTGATATTGCGGGAGTTATAACGGACGCGTCAGGCGCCGTTGTTCCGAATGCGAAGATTGTCGTAACGAATGGCGATACAGGTTTCACGCAAACCTTAACCTCCGGTTCCAACGGCGGCTACCGCGCCCCGCTGCTCAAGCCCGGCGTCTATAGGATCACCGCTACGGCTGGTGGCTTCGAGACGTCGTCGACCACCGTGACCGTAGCAATCGGCCAGATAGCTTCCGGTGACCTCCACCTGGCGGTGGGTTCAAACAGTGTGACGATCGAAGTGTCGAGTGATACCGCGTCGCTACTCCATACAGAGAACGCCGACATCTCCACCTCGATCTCTCAAGCCCAGGTGCAGAGCTTGCCTAATCCTGGAAACGATTTGACATTTGTCGCCCAGGTCTCTCCAGGTGCGATTATGAATACGTCCGGTGGCGACGGAAACTTCTCCGTCTTCGGTCTACCCGCGACCTCGAATACCTTCACCTTGAATGGCTCATACGAAAACGATCCATTTCTGAACCTGAGTAACTCTGGTGCCTCAAACCTGCTGCTTGGTAACAATGAGGTGTCCGAGGTCAATGTGGTATCGAACGCTTACGGCGCTCAATTCGGTGGCCTTGGGGGCGCCCAGGTGAACGAGATCACGCTCTCGGGAACGAACAAGTTCCACGGCAATGCCGTCTACCAATGGAATGGCAGCGTGCTCAATGCGAACGACTACTTCCGCAACCAGACCCCGACTCTGACCCCTCGGAGTTTCGACAATGTCAATCAGTTTGCGGCAAGATTCGGCGGGCCGATTGTCAGGGACCGCCTCTTCTTCTTCGTCAACTATGAAGGTCTGCGCGTGGTGCTGCCATCGTCCAGCACCGTGTTTGCGCCCAACCCGGCTTACATCGCCAAAGCGATTGCTGGCGCTCCCGTGGCAGACCAGGCGTTTTACAAGCAGTTATTCAGCGTCTATCAAAACGCCCCCGGCTATTCGACGGCAACGCAGTCCCTGACCGACCCGAATGCGCTGTCCTATACCTCGACGGCAGGAAACTTCACGCACGAGTTCCTGCTTACCTCTCGAGTGGATTTGAAGCTTACCGGTAAAGATACGGCCTTCGGCCATTTCAAGTGGGACAAGGGTGTACAAGCGACCTACACCGATCCTATCAATCCGATTTTCAATGCGGACAGCCCTCAACCATCGTTTGAGGGGACCCTTGGAGAGACACACGTCATTAATTCAAAGATTACCAACCAGTTTCTGTTCGGTGTGATCTGGTATAGCGCTGTGTTTACGAACACTAACCTTGCTGCAGCCAACGCGCTTGTTCCTTACGCGCTCAACTTTACAGACTTTGGGGGCAGTTTTACCGCCCTGGGCGGCGAGGACAACAACTGGCCACAGGGCCGCAACGTAACGAACTATCAATTCAGCGACGACGTGAGCATCACCCATGGCCGTCATACGATCCAGTTCGGCGGCTACTTCCGGCGCGATGATGTGACGGACTACAGCCCCTCTATCAATACGACTCCCGGAGTCGAAGCTGACGAGAACGGGGATTTCGCCGCGGGAATGGGGCTGGAACAATATGTTCAGCAGTATCCGCTCCGGAACACCCAGCCTGTGGGTCTCTATAACCTTGCAGGTTATGGCCAGGACACCTGGGAGCTCCGCCAGAATTTGACCTTGACCGCTGGGGTCCGCCTGGAGCACGACTCCAACCCGACTTGCGGTACAAACTGCTATGCCTATACCAACGGTGCCTTCAATTCTCTGAATACGAGCACTGCAACCCCTTATACGACCCTGTTGACGACGGGCAAACATCAGGCGTTCCCCGCCTACCAATCCATCACGGTGAATCCGCGTGTCGGCTTCTCCTGGTCGCCGTTCGGCCCGGACAGCAGCACGGTGGTCCGCGGCGGGTTTGGTCTGTTCACTGACGTATTTCCCGCGACCGTGGCGGACAATTTCCTGAACAATGCACCTACCAATGTTGGCTTCACGTTGAACGGGCCTGAGAAAAATGGTAGCTTTATCAGTCCAAATCCTGGCAATCCAGCCAGCGGTCAAACCATGTCAAACGCCTCCAGCGTGGCCTTTCAGGCTGGGTTCCAGGGCGGCGCGAGTTTCGACACGCTTTCGAGCACCGTTCCCGGCTTCGCCGCGCCTGGAATAGTGACGGCCGCGGGCAAGTTGCACTACCCAACCTATGAGGAATACAGCTTCCAGGTAGAGCATGCGCTTGATCCGAGAAAAGAGATGGTCCTCTCTCTCGCTTACGTCGGCAATCACGGATATCATGAGCCGGTCCAAAACCAGAGCGTGAACGCATTCGGGGTGAATAACGGCAGTCCAGGCTTCAACGGGGTAACTCCGATCAACTTTACCGGACTTCCGACGACCATTCCGAACTCCTCTTTCGGCGCAGTCAATGAAGTGGGGAATGGTGCGATCTCGAATTACAACGGTTTCCTCGTCGGCGTCTCTCGTCACACGAAATCGCTGATGCTCAATTTCAACTACACCTGGAGTCATGCGCTGGACGAGATTTCGAACGGCGGCATTCTGGGCCTCGGCTTATTTGGAGCCAATTATCTGACTCCCATCAACCCAAACAACCTGAGACAGAACTATGGCAACGCAGACTACGATTCGCGACAGAACTTCACCGCGTCGTACGTCTATACGCTGCCTTACTACCGCGGTCCGAAGTTGCTGACAGACGGTTGGCAGGTGAGCGGTACGGTCTTCCACCATACCGGCTTCCCGTTCTCTGTTGTCGACAGCGCTTTGCAGGCTGCCAACTTCGGCGGTCCGGGTTTCCCTGGTTTCCTGGCAGCCCAGGTCAACGGAGTCAAGAGCTGCGGCGGCAGTGCAGTTTTCAACAACGCAACCGGTGTAGCAGCAAATCCGTGTGCGATTGCGAATCCTGGCAACTTCGTCGATCCCACAGCATTCGGACAGGGGCGGCGTAACCAAACGGTTGCACCCTCCTACACGGATACCGACTTCAGCATCCTGAAGGGTTTCAAGATTCCAATTCCCCACTCGGATACCGGCCGCCTTCAGGTGGGAGCCCAGTTCTTCAACCTCTTCAATCACCCGAACTTCGGTACCCCAATCAACGACCTCAATAATGCCAACTTCGGTGCGATCACTACCACTGTCAGCTCACCGACTTCGATTCTTGGCTCCTTCCTCGGTGGCGATGCTTCACCTCGTCTCATCCAATTAAAAGGAACCATCACCTTCTAACCAAAATGTATGGTCTTTACGGGGAGCCCGTTCAACTGGCTCCCCGTTTTCTTGTCTGTGATCTGAGCGGTGGAGTTGAGCTACAGCTGAGCGCGGGGCTTTATCCTCAAACGGGAAGCCGCGTTCGGCACGCAGTTACGTTGGAAAGTTCTCACCTGGCTCTTTGGAAGATTTTCTTTCCGTGATGGCTGCAACCGATCAACAGACGGCTTACGTTCTGCAGGTCTACGGATACTGGGACATGGTTGCCACTATGGATCTCTACTCTCAGCCGATCTCAAGGTAGCTCTGCGCCTGAATCAACGCCCGCCAAAGACCTTGGGCTTTGAAACGCCCGCGAGTAAACTGCAAGCCAGTGTTGCATCCACCGGTTGAGACCGACCTGTTTCCGGGAACCGTGTTCGACATTGTGGATCGAATCACGGGAGCCGCTCCAGGACTAAAGCAGTGCTGTCATAATCGCCCTCGAGCTTCAGGTTCACACCGGCGCCCATCAGCACGGAGCCCGATACGACCGCCTCCCCCGTGTACTTCTCTGGGTCCAACCCACGAAGACGATACATCGCGTCGGGGTCAAGCCCACGCAGGTGGACGGTGGGGTAGGACAACCGAAATCGCTGGCTATGCAGAAAAGCTAGCAGCACGGCCTGTGACCCGTCCTGTGCGACATATTCCATCTGCGATGGATCACCTGTCAGCGGCGATGCAAGCCGATACAGCCTGCCCTGTTGCACCGTAATACGAATGGTCTTGTAAAACTCTGTGAGCTTCGCCGAGAGCGCCAAGTCGGCATCAGAAAACTTCGTCAGGTTTGCCCCAATGCCGAGCGCGCCCTGCATGGCTACAACAAAGCGATACTGCAGCGGAACGATGCGGTGGTCCATGCTTGGCACATCCGTCACCCACGCCACCATAGTCTGTGGCGTGTACGCCTGCGTGTAGCCAAACTGAATGTCCTGCCGGTCGAGCGCGTCCGTGTTATCACTCGGCCAAACCTCATCCGTACGCTCAAGAATGCCTAGATCCACGCGCCCGCCGCCGCTTGAGCAGGATTCGATCTCGAGCTTCGGATGCTTCGCGCGAAGCCGGTCGATCACGTCATACAGATTGCGTACGGATTCGAGATAGATTGCCTTCTCCGCGTCCGGATTGGGGCGTTCCGGCGAGGAACCTGGCGCCATATTCCAGCCCGGTTCCGACCAGATGCGGTTATAGTCCCACTTCAGAAAAGCAATATCGTTCTCGCTCACTAGCTTGTCGAGCCAGTTGAACATCCACTCCTTCACATCCGGCCGTGCCAGGTTCAACATCAGCTGGTTGCGCTCTTCTGAATGTTCGCGATTGGGAAACTGCATTGCCCATTCCGGATGCCGGCGATAGAGATCGCTGTCTGGATTCACCATCTCCGGTTCCACCCAGATGCCGAAATCCATGCCGAGCGCATGCACGCGATCGATGACCGGCTTCAACCCCTGCGGAAACTTCTTCGGCGTGATTGTCCAGTCGCCAAGTCCGGCATGGTCGTCGTCACGTTTGCCGAACCAGCCATCATCGATCACAAACCTCTCCACGCCGACCTTCGCGGCGCGTTCGGCGAGCGCGATCTGCGTATCGCCGGTAAAATTCATCTCCGTCGCTTCCCAGGAGTTGTAGATGATTGGACGCGGCTTGGGCTCACGCGCTTCACCACGTTTGGGCAGGATCTCCTGCAACTGAAGTTGGCTCAGGATGCGCGACGCCTCGCCATCGCCGCCATCCGTAAAACCCGCGTAGAACTTAGGTGTCTCAAGCGATGCGCCGGCTGCAAGCGTCCAATGAAAGTCGAACGAATTGTAGCCGCCGGTCACCCGCGGTTGCCGCAGCGATGTATATTCGGTGACGATCTGCCAGTTGCCACTCCATCCAAGCTCCCCAAACCAGACCGGACCGGCCTCTTCGGTCGTCTCCTCCTCTTTGCCGATCGAAAACCACGGGTTCGCCTCGTGCGACGTGTGTCCGGTGCGGCTTTCCTGGACGCTCTTTCCGATCTTCAGCGGCTCCTCGTTCAACTGGAATTCACCGCCCCACATACCCGTCAGGCAGCGATGCGTATAACCTGTGCCGGCGGGTAGATTCCATGTAGCCGACGCGGCATTCTCAATGCCGAAGCTGCCCTTGCCTATGTTTTCGATGCGTGACCAGCGCGCTAGCACGCCCTCAGGAAAGGTCTTGTAGTAGAGGTGTACGCGCAGAGGTTCATTCGTATCCTTCAGGACGATCTCCAGCTGCGAGCCAGTTACCTTTGCCGACTCGTATTTGAGGATCAGCGTCCGATCCCCGTTCGGCGAATTGACCTTGAGCGCTGTCTCCGGAAATATCCCTGCGCCGTATGCCGGATACTCCTGTGGCGTTGTGGCTGCAGGAGGATACTGGGAAGCGCGTCCAGGCAGGCTCTTCGCCACCGGCACGAGACCGCGGTCGCTCAGCTCCGGTCCCCAGTAAAGCGATTGCAGAATGCCCTGTTCATTGACGCCCACCACGTAGGTCATCTTGCCGGCATTGAGATACCACTGTTGCCGATCCGGTTGGGGCCGCACCGCTGTCTGAGCCGAAACCGGGCTGGGCACAAACAGACCCAACGATACGAAACTACAGCAGGCAGCAGCAGCAAGCGCTTTCAGCACAACGTTCCTCCAAGCATGGAATCGTACGAGCAATCTACGTGCGAGAACCAACAATAATCAACTTTGCATGCCTGAATCAGTAAAAGACAGACAGCAATCGCTATCCTTGAAGTAAGCTCCGGCAACTTCAAATTCAAAGTTTCTCATAACCTCGTTTTGCGTGAACGTCGAATTTCAGGGCGAATCTATGACCCTCAGTGGTGCATTGGCTTGATAGCAACAGTTGGAATTTGAGTTCCAGCACTTTGGCATGTATTGTATGTTCTTGGTTTCTGATCCATCCGCCGTGGTGGTGAGCAATCGCAGCCTAAACCAATCGTTCCCGAGATCGGGACCACTCGTCAATGGATCACAAATCCAAGAACGAAGCCTGGTGCATATTCGCGGACAAGAGGCTCGCAAGCAAGGAAAGGACGGTGTACATGGCCGACGACGTTGAACTCATCGAATCGAACAAGGCCGGTTTCGGATCCCAGAAAAGATTCATCGTCACACGGGAAAGTTCACTCTTCCTCCGCATCGTGGGATGCGACCCAACTTATGATCTGATGACCGCGACGGCTGGTGAGGACGATCTTTCTTTTCTCGTATGCTAGGATAGGCTGCGGCTCATCAAGGCCGCGCTTCGATTTGGTGCGGGAGATGGACACTGCGCCGAATACCAGGAAAGATCGCCGCGGGAGGGATTACGCCTACATTTGCCAGATGAAGATACGGCCGAGCAGCCCTGGCGACGAAAGCGACGAGGTGATTCTCAAGCAAACCCTCGGCAGGTTCTTCGAAATCTTCGATGCTACCGGCTCGGCAGACTCAACGCGATCGGATGAATTGAGAGAGATCTACCAAGTCTTCGCTCCTGACGACTCAGGTGGCGACGCATATCTGGGCGATGGTATCTGGCTCAGCTCTGATGGTTCTTGGCATGATCGTGGCAGATAGGAACGGTTGAACCGCCCGCAAAGTCATTTGCGGAAACTGGCTAGAATGGAGCCGGATGCGGACTACGCTGGCTAGCGTCAAATCGAGTAGTAGTCCCTCCGAACGAGCGATAGCGAGGACATAATCTCAGAGCTGCCACAACCCGTCGTATTTGAACGGCGGGTCTGAGGCTTTTCCTCGGATCCATAATCGCAGCAATGCTCTCGTGGACGCCGGTACTGATATACCGGCAGCAACACCGTCCGATTGCTGGCGAATTGGACCTAGGCGGAGCGGGTCTCGCCTCCAATCACTATCTTCCTAACCGGCGTCTTTCTTATTTGTGGACTGACTGCGCTCGTTCACGCGTCAGTCAGCTTTCTCTGGCGCAACCTGCGTGCGCGACGGCACGCTAAGGCATCGTCTCGGTGCAGCGCCCCAGTACTGGAAGCTGATCTCCCATAAAGTCTGGCGGCCTCAACCGGTCGATGCAACACTGGCTTGGAGTTTACTCGCCGGAGTTTGAAAACCCAAGGTCTCTCGGGGGCGTTGATTGAGACGCAGAGCGACCTTGTTGAGATCGGCTTGAGAGTAGACGGACAGGTCGGTTTTCTTAGGGAAGTACTGTCTTAGCAGGCCGTTGGTATTTTCATTGGAGCCGCGCTGCCACGGGCTCTGTGGATCGCAGAAGTAGACTTTCACATTCGTGTCCACCGTGAAGCTCCTGTGTTGCGCCATCTCCAACCCTCGGTCCCAGGTCAACGAGCGCCGCAGAAGCAGAAAGGCGCGGAGCGCCATAATGGCAGCCTGCGTTGTTCCCCAGTTTCCGGACGCCTCCTTCTTTGAAGTGATGAATAGCAGCGCTTTGCGCGCGATCTCTGAAGATTGTCCCGCCTTGACAAGCGCTTGCACAGCCAGTCCGGTCGTTTGGATCGCGGCGCTTGATCCAGTCGAATAGACGCCGGTCTCCACACTGGTCCAAAACACCTGTCCGTCTTTCTCGGAACGAGCGTTGATGAGTTGTTCTATGGAGCGTTGCGTAAACTCCCTGTCCTTTCCGTAGTCCGCAGCAAAATTCGCGATTACCGCGAGTGTGTAAGGATCGGCCTTTGCATCGGGATGAGCGTCGATGTACCTCTTCGCTTTATCGACCGCAGGGCCGTTGTATCCGCTGTTTACAAGTGACCAGGCAACATACGCCGTAATGCGGAGAGCGTCGGAGTTGAAGCGGTTTGTTGCTTCCTCGTTGATGAAGCTTGTATCGGGCTTCCAGCTTCCATCCGCCTGCTGCTGGCCGGCCAGCCATTCCTGGGTGCGCGAGATCAACCGCGGATCGATGTCGTGGACCTTGGCCATATCGACAAACTCCATGAGGCCGTAGCCGGTGAGGATCTTGTTTGCCGGCGCCCCGCCGAACCATGAAAAGCCGCCTCCCGGAACCTCGAATGTAAGCAATCGCTGGTATCCATTGGTAATGAAGCCTTCGGCCTTGGCGTGAACCTCCGGTGTCAGCTTCTTCGTGCGCTTCATATAATCGAGAGCCAGAACATTCGGGTACGTGCTGCTCGATGTCTGTTCAAAGCATCCGTACGGCATCTGCAGTATCCCATCCATGCCTTCCATAATCTGGCTCAGAGGCCCTGGATACAACCTGACGAAGACCTTGCTTGCATCAGGAATGGCATTCACCGGAATGTTCACGCGCTCTGACACCTCGTACTCTAAACGGCCATTGGAGACCAGGGTTTGCTCACGTCCATTTGGAACGACTTCGATCTCCCGCACGACGATGTCCCGCCGTGGTGTGCTCCATGCCATCTTTGCCGAGAGGGTCAGTTTGAATTTGCCAATCTTGTTGGCTTATATCGTGAACTGACTGCCACCTACATGGCCGTTCGCGACGGATACAGATTTCATGCTGCTGTCCTCCACCAGATCGAACCACTGTATCTGTCTGGAGATTGAGATTCACTTCACCGTTCATGCCAGCGTAGTTGTAGATAGCAACAGGGATCGACACACGGTCTCCCTGGGTCAATTTGACTGGAAGGTCGAGATCCGCAAAGAAGTCCTGGAAAACGTTAAGGCTGGACGTGCTCGAGCCAAGCGCGCCCGACTTCGTCGACGCGAGCATCGCCATCCGCCAGGTCGTAATTGAATCTGCGACTGGAATTGATATTTCAGCACGCCCCGATGAGTCAGTAATGATCTCCGGGTTGATGTAGAGAGCTTCCGGGAAATAGGACCTTATGTGATCTTCCCGTTTCTCAGGACTAATTCAACAAGTTGTGCCGCTGTACAGATGTGGGCAGTATCCGGCAAAAATGGAACGAATTACTGGCGTGCATCGCGCCTAGCTTCCTGATTTATCAAGGAAAAACCCTGTCTAAAGTTTGGCTAGTAACCTGCTTGTATCTATGGGTTGCGGGTGATGCTTTGAGCAGCCCGCAACAACTACTCCTACACCTAGGACAAGTGAAAATGATCCTGCAGGACGTTCAGTATTCCCTCCGCCAACTACGCAAGACTCCCGGTTTCACCATAACAGCGGTGTTGACGCTTGCTTTAGCAATTGGGGTGAACGCGGCGATCTTCACCTTGGTCAACGCAGTTTTGCTGAAGACCTGCCGGTTGCCGATCCAAAGATGCTGATTCGCCTTGGAGACAAACGGCAATGCTGCGTGGGAAAAGGAGTATCTGCGGAGGGTGATAACGGGATTTTCTCGACCGATACTTACGACCGATTTCGGCAGGGTAACCCTGAGTTTGCCGAGCTGGCGGCGATGGAAGCCGGCTATGAGTATCGTGCTCTGACCGTGCGTCGTGACAGCGCGCAGGAGCCGGCGAGTTCGACTATGGCCGAGTTCGTCTCGGGCAATTACTTTCGCATGTTCGGTCTGCACCCGGCAGCCGGTAGACTGATGACCGATGCCGACGGTACCCAGGGCGCTCCCCTCACTGCGCTGATGAGCTACGAAACCTGGAGCAATACTTACAATCGCGATCTATCTCTTATCGGAAGCACATTTTGGATTAATACAAAGCCAGTGACGATCATCGGGATCACTCCGAAGGGTTTCTATGGCGATCGGTTGCGCACATCGCCGCCAGAGTTCTATCTGCACTTGAGATCTGAGTCAGAGGTCAGGGGCACGAGCTATGAGCGTGATCCAGATACAGCATATCTGTGGGTAATTGGCCGACTGAAACCGGGCTTCTCCCGCACTCAGCTCCAGGAGAAGCTGAGCCTTCAATTACGTCAAATCTTTTCCGTGAGTCAACTGTACTCATCGAAGGAGAACAAACCGCTGCTGGCGAGATAGCATGTTGTGCTGACCGACGGCGGCGAGGGTGTCCTGGATATGCAGGAAAGTTACGGCGATCATTTGAAGTTGCTGATGTGTGGATCTCCGACTTGTGTTGCTCATCGCTTGCGCCAATGTCGCAAACCTTCTTCTGGTGCGCGGTATGGGTCGTAAGGCGGAGATGGCTGTACGCACAGCGGTTGGAGCGTCTCGCGGACGGCTCGTCCGCCAGTTGTTGACGGAAAGCCTTGTATTGGCGGCTATAAGCGAGTGGCTGCACTGGCCGTTTCTTATGCAGGGGCGCACTTTCTGCTGCGGATGGCCTTTCCAGGACAGCAGTTGGTGCCGATCAGTACCGAACCTTCTCTCACCGTTCTCGGCTTTGCGTCGCTCCTGTCGCTGTTGACGGCCATTCTGTGTGGGATCGCGCCACCATGGATGGCGGCGGGTGCGCGGCCGGCGGATGTACTGCGAAGTGGCGCGAGAAACACAGGTGGTGGCGCTTCGCTGCTTCAGCGCGGCCTGGTGATGACGCAGGCCGGACTTTCGTTGGTGCTTCTGGTCGGCGCGGGACTGTTCGCACAGAGCCTTGGCAATCTCGAGCCTCGGATATGAAGCTTAATCCGACTAATCGCTATATCGTGCATTTTCACCCGCAGACGGCTGGTTTACGCCATCGCAAACGGAGGAGCTTTACCGCAATATCAATAACCGACTGCACGAGATCCCCGGCGTGATGAAAGTAGGCATCAGTAGCTACTCTCCAGTGGAAGATAACAATGCTGGCAATGGAGTACAGATTCAGGGGCAGCCCGATCCAAACAAAGGTGCATCGGAGGTAAGGGTAACCGCGGAATACTTCGACTCGGTAGGCACGCGAGTTGTCATGGGCCGCAGCATCGGGACTCAGGACACTTTGGGTTCACCGGCCGTCGCCGTGGTCAACCAGGCGTTCCTGAAAACTTTTCTGAAGCCAGGAGAGAATTCTATCGGGCGGCGTTTTGGTTCGCCCTGACCGGTTAGTTCAGGTGATTTTCAGATCGTCGGTGTTGTGGAAGACACCGTTTATGACACTGTGCGATGGAAAAACCATGAGATGTATTTCCCGTCGATAGCGCAGCGTACTCCCAGCGATAAGAGCCCATTGGAGAGCGACACGTCTTTTTAAGCGAGCACGATCGTGATCGCGACCAACCATTCTGTGCCTCAGATGGAATCCATTACGCGTCGGTACGCTCTCGTCCATCAATCCCAACTTGGCTGTCGTGAAATTTCAAACATTCAGCGCGCAGATCGCGGATCAGTTTGTCGAGGAGCGTATGCTCTCGCGGCTGATGGTGCTGTTTGGCTGCCTTGCTGGTCGTTGGCCAACAATAGGGCTCTATGGGGTCACATCCTATTCGGTGGCGCGGCGTACCAGCGAAATCGGTATCCGCATGGCACTGGGTGAAGAGCGTAGCAAGGTTGTCGTAATGATCCTCAGCACTGCTATGACTCAAACGCTTATTGGTCTTGCATTTGGAGGTCCGACAGCTTATTACTGTGTACGATTCGTGAGGTCGCAGCTTTATGAGTTGACGAACGTCAACCCACTGGCACTCTTTGGGGCTGTTTTGATTTTGCTCGTGGCAACGCTTGTTGCTGGTTGGGTGCCTGGGCGACGACCGCTTCCATCGATCCGGCGCAGGCCTTGAGAACCGAATGATGGAACCGAACGAATAGATCCTAGATCGGTCATAAGTTGCAGGCTGGTAACCACAAGTCTTAGTGCTGTATCTGAACCGCCGGTTGTGAAGGGCTGGAAGTGGCGCAG
>CAZZZG010000111.1:0-13632 GCA_964658525.1 uncultured Edaphobacter sp. | reverse complement strand
TGGTGACATGTCTACCTTGGAAAATTGTCCTCCCGATGGTCGGAAAGAAGATAACGCCGACCAACGGGAGGCCCAGCCGAAGGGATACACGAGTCACGAAGTGACCGCCCTCCGCGCAGGAGGCCCGTCCGGCAGGACACCCTCTTTTACATCCCCATCTGCTCCGACTGCTTTTCAGCCGCTGGGCTCGCATGTCCAATCTTCTCCGCGATGCTCTTGGCCTGCGTGAACAGCAGCAGATAATCCGGACCGCCCGCCTTCGAATCGGTTCCGCTCATGTTGAACCCGCCGAACGGGTGAGCCCCCACCATCGCGCCCGTGCACTTCCGGTTGAAGTACAGATTGCCGACATTGAACTCTTCACGCGCCCGCTCCAGCTTCTCCCTCGAACTCGTGTAGATCGCCCCCGTAAGCCCATACTCCGTGTTGTTCGCAATCGCCAGCGCATCGTCAAAGCTCTTCGACTTGATGATCGCCAGCACCGGCCCAAAGATCTCTTCAAGCGCAATCCGCGCCGTAGGAGCCACATCCGCAATCACGGTCGGGGCAATGTAATATCCACCCTCAGGCGTTTCAATCGCATGGCCGCCGTTCAGCACGGTGCCTTCCTTCTTGCCAATTTCGATGTAATCAAGCGTCTTCCGGTAAGCCTTCTCACTGATCACCGGCCCGGTATAAACATTCTCCGCCGGGTCGCCTGTCTTGATCTTCGCCACGCGCTCCTGCAGCCGGTCGCAGAAGACATCATAGATATCCGCCGCAACGATCGCCCGCGAACAAGCCGAGCATTTCTGCCCGTTGAAGCCAAAAGCACTCGCAACAACTCCATCGACCGCAGCATCCAGATCGCTGTCCGCCTCAACGATGATCGAGTCCTTGCCGCCCATCTCGAGGATCGTCCGCTTGATAAACACCTGCCCCGGCATTGTCTTTGCGGCACGCTCATGAATCTCCAGCCCGACTGCCTTTGATCCCGTAAACGCAATAAACCGAGTCTGCGGATGCGCGACAACCTCGCTCCCAAACTCAGGCCCCTCGCCGGGACAAAGGTTCACAACGCCGTCCGGCAGCCCTGCTTCTTCGAGCAGCTCAAAGAACTTCGCCGCAATCGTCGGAGCATCGACAGACGGCTTCAAAATCACCGTATTTCCAGTCACTATCGACGCCGCCGTCATTCCCGCCATAATCGCAAAAGGGAAGTTCCACGGCGGAATGACCGCGCCGACGCCCAGCGGAATGTAGCGCAGCTGGTTCCGCTCACCGGGAAACTGAATCGGCGTCTTCGCCTCAGCCAACCGCAGCGCCTCGCGCCCGTAAAACTCCAGGAAGTCGATGGTCTCGCCCACATCGGCATCCGCCTCGCCCCAGTTCTTGCCCACCTCGAGCGTCAACCACGCGCAAAACTCAAAGCTTCGCTCGCGAATCAGCTCCGCCGCACGAAACAGCAGCGCAGCGCGCTCTTCCACCGGCACTTTGCTCCACGTCACAAACGCCGTCTGAGCGGCCTTCATCGCGCTCGGAACATGCGCTGCAGCTGCCCGCTGATGAACTCCAATCACCTGTGCCGGGCGTGCCGGGTTCTTCGAGACGATCTTGCCCTCAGTCTTAAACCGCGTGCCACCGATGACAATTTCGTACTCGCGGCCGAGTTCGCTCTCGACCCGAGCCAGCGCCTCCTGCATCTTTCGCTTGTTTTCAGCCGTCGAAAAGTCGACAAACGGCTCATTGGAAAATGGTGTCTTCGGCAACATTGCCGGGGCGGAGTGAGTGAGATTCATAGTAGCCATAACGCGTCGATTCTAGCGCGAGTCATACTCCCTCGTCGCTCGTGAAGTAGAGAAATTAGAGTGCGTCTTCTATTGGATGCACCGCATACAAAGTTTGATCGAACCGCCAAACCGCCTAAGCGCCTTCCGTAAGCTTCTCCGTCGCCTTGGACATCTGCGCGGTTCGCTCCAGCTTGTCCCAGTTGAAAGGTTTCCCGTCGATCGCGCGCTTCACCGTCTTGAACAACACAACCGAAAACAGTTGCCGATAGGTAAACCGCTGAATCCAGATGTGGAACAGCAGCCACCCGTCGCCTTTGCTCGCCGGATGCTTCCGTTCCAGTGCAAAAGCCAGCGCCGATGCCGCAAAATCAACGATCAAAAACGCAGCGAAAAATGCGAGCAACTTGTAAAGACTATCCGCCGAGGCAGTCTCCGGATGAAAATGCTTGTCGATGATGTAGTGAAAGATCCCAAGCACGAACATCAGGTCGATCAACGGAGACACCAGCGGCAGAATGATCTGGAAGATCAAAATATTCGGCAGCGCAAACAACCCCATCGCGCGATGTTTGCTGATCGCGCCCTTGTGCTTATAGATCGCCTGCAGAATCCCGAACGACCACCGAAACCTCTGCCGAATCAACCCATCCGCATTCACCGGAGCCTCGGTGAACGCCAGCGCCTGATCCTCGTAGATCACACTGTACCCCTGCTCCAGCAGGTTCATCGTCAGGTCGGCATCTTCGGCCACCGTGTTCGAGTGATATCCTCCGCCAGCCCTCACCGGCGCGGTCCGCCACGCGCCAATCGCCCCAGGAACGACCATGACGACATCAAATAAATCCAGCGCGCGCCGCTCGAAGTTCTGGCTCGTAATGTACTCAAGCGCCTGCCACCGAGTCCACAGATTAACCCGATTGCCAACCTTCGCATTACCCGCCACCGCGCCGATCCTCGGATTCGCAAAGTGCGGCACCAGCCGCGCAATCGCATCATGCGCAATCACGCCATCCGCATCGATGCCGACGTACAGCTCTTCATCAATCCGCTCCAGCGCATAGTTCAGAGCATCCGCCTTGCCTCCGTTAGGCTTGCTCATCACCGTCAACCGGCCCGACGCAATATCCGCCGGATACGCCTCGCGCGCCACATCAAACGTATTGTCCTTCGACCCGTCATCAATCACGATGATGCGAATGTTTTTATACGTCGACATCATCACCGAGCGAATCGTCCGAACGATGACCTTCTCTTCGTTGTACGCAGGAATCAGCACCGCAACTCTCGGCTGATACTCCGGCGTCGCATAATTCTTCCTCGTGCGGAATCGGTCGATGATCGCAAAGACGCCAATAATGATCAGCCGCGCAGACATCAAAATATCGCCGACGAAGAACACACCCACCACGAAATAGTGGAAGAAGCTATAGAAGAAGAACGTCAGCGAATCCGCGCGAGCCTGCCAGCGCTGATGCGGCGTCAACTCCGGCATTACCTCAGCACGCGTCTTCCCCACTAGCTCCGACACCGGAACGATCTCATAACCCCGCGCCTTCAACGCTTCGATCAGCACCGGTAGCGCCGCAATGGTCGCCGAGCGGTCCCCACCGCCATCGTGCAGCAGAATCACCGACCCGCGATTCCACGGCTTCGTCTTCATATCCTCAATCTGCTGAAAGACACTGTCGGTAATCTCCTGCGGAGATTTGCGTGGATGCTCGTCCCAATCGTTGGTATCGATCTTGTTGCCGACGATCACATAACCTAAGCCCTGAATCCTCTCCACTGGAGCAGCCTGGTCGTTTGTATCCGGCTCCTGATCGATCGAATACGGCGGCCGGAAATAAAGCGGCTGCACCCCAAGCTTCGACGCGAACAACCGCTCGGTCAGGTTCAACTCAAGATCCACCTGCCGGTTTGAGATTTCACTGATGTCCGGATGCGACCACGTGTGATTGCCGATCTCATGGCCTTCGCGAAAGACCCGTTGCATCACACCAACGTAGTCCTCGGCTACTTCGCCGATCATGAAGAACGTCCCCTTCACGTTGTACTGCTTCAGGATGTCCAGAATCTTTGGCGTCCACTCCGGATCAGGACCATCGTCAAAGCTTAGCGCCACCTTCTTATCGTTATAGCCGTACTGCTCGACCGTATAGGAGAGCGGATACGATGACATCGACTCCTCTGTCACCATCCGGTACTCCATCGGCACCGAGTCGTCATCGTCCAGCGTCACTACTCGGTCGCCAAATTGTGGCTTTCGCGTGACGCGCAAAATGTCGCCTTGACCCTCCGTATCGACGTCGTATCCCGGTTCAACCTGCGCCAACTCTTTCACCGGATCCGACTGCAACGGATGATCCCAGATCTTCCACATCGAGTTGTCTTCCGACCCCAGACGCCACAACGCGTACGTCTGAATGCCCAGCGTGCGCGCCGCCCTCATCTGGTTAAGGATCGTGACCGCGTCGAGAAACCACACCTGATGACGAACCTGCGCATCCTCATCGTCATACGCGAAGTGCACGTTCATCGAGTCATCGTCGAGATCAATCTGAGAATCCGAATCCTCCGCCGCCTGCCACGCATCCTGTGTCGAAAGGTCGTGTGCCGCTAGGATCTTCTCTGGGCCTGCCGGCTTCTTCGCCCGTACCTTCTTCGCTCCAGGCTTAGCCGCTGGCTCTGGCGGAGGCAACGCCGTCGTCCAGTCATAGCCATAGCTCCCAAGCGCGCAGATGATCTTCTCTTTGGGGACAGTCTTAAGGACATTCTTCAGGTTGTCGACAAACCAGTCCTGCGAGGCGATCGGTCCTGGCCCACTGTCAGTTTGGTGCTCGTCATAGTTCATCAGTAGCAAACCATCCGAGTGGTCTGCCATGAACTTGAGGTCCCAATCATCATCGCCGACGGGCGTATTCACATAGAGCCTCAGATTGCGCGGGCGAAAGTCTTCGTACAGCGCCGCAATCAAAGACCTGAAGCCAGGCTGCGCGTTCGTGGGAATCTCTTCAAAATCCAGCGACAGGCCGCGATAGCTGGGGTTTCCTGCCAGAAAGTTGTGAATCTGCTGAACGAAAGATGCGCGTGCCACGTCGTTGGTTAAAAATCCCCCAACCTCCGGTGCCCAAATCTGTCGCCTCGGATCGTAGTTGTTTACCAACGGAAAGATATCCAGGTTCACATGGTTGGCAGCTACCGTTCGCTCAACTTTGCCCTCGCGATCGACTTGGTGCACACCCGCCTTATCCACCACGTCATACGCACGATTGTCCTGCGTGTAGGAGACCACCTCACCATTGGTCGTAACCACATGCAGCCACTCTGGAAACAGCAGGTCAACCTGCGCAATATGCTGTTTCAGCGAGGAGTAACTCGCCGGATCGTCTTCCACGTAATAAGCCGCACGCAGACCTTCGCCCGAGTTCAGGGGAACGTCGCCCGGCTTCACATCGGTCTTTCGGTGGGCCGATCGATGTAGTTTCTGCCCCGGCTTCAACTGCGGCGTCGTCTGGTTTGCAAGCGCCCGGTAGTTTCGCTTCGGCGTCCGCAAGAATAGCTCAGGCAACGGCTTCATCCGCATCAAGCCAATGACGAAGATGGTCCCCAGCACCAGTCCCAGAAGGGCGAGCACGTCAAAGATTCTGCGCAGCCGCTTCCAGCGCTTGCGTTGTGGATCGTAGAAGACCTGTCTATTCATTGAGGAGTAATGGCGACTCTGCGCATGCGGTATCTCTCATCGTATGCAGGCGAAACCCCCGAGTCAACGCGACGAGCCAATATCTGCGCGCTCCAGCAGTATGATGCAAAAGACATGACCAAAGGAAAGCTGAGGACAGCTCTGTGGGTTGCACTTCCCCTCGTGGCAGGGCTCATACTGCGCCTCTGGTACGTTGCCCATGCCAGCCGCATCGAAGGCGACACGCTGATCTACGGAGGCATCGCCCGAAACTGGTTGAAATTCGATGTCTACGGCTTCAGTCTCGGCCCAAACGGCCCTCGCCCAACCCTGATTCGCCTCCCCGGCTACCCGATGTTTCTCGCTGCCTGCTTTCGTATCTTCGGCTTCGACCGCTACCAGCCCATCATGTATCTGCAGTCGGCAATCGACCTCTTCAGCTGCATATTGCTCTCTGCACTCTCAGGCAGGCTCTTCGGGCGACGAGCCGCACTGGCTGCGCTATGGCTCTCTGCCTTATGTCCTTTCACCGCGATCTACGCCGCGGCGCCGCTCACCGAGACCGCCACCCTCTTCACCATCGTTCTTACGTTCTATAGCCTCGAACGCTGGCGAAGCGCAGGCGCCGGCTACAACCGCTGGCTCTGCCTGATCACCGCAGCCATGGCTTACTCCGTTCTGCTACGGCCAGAGCAAGGTCTCCTTCCCGCCACCGTCGTTCCAGCGATGATCGGGATCGCATGGCAGCAATCTGAGCGCACTCCTTCCCTGAGCAAACTCCGCCCAGTCATCATCGCCGCAATCTGCATCCTCCTCCCTCTGGTCCCTTGGACCATCAGGAACTATCGCACCTTCCACGTCTTCCAACCCCTGGCTCCCCGCAGCGCCACCGACCCTGGCGAGCCCATCCCCAAAGGCTTTCAACACTGGTACCGTACCTGGGCAATCGACTTCGCCGACACCGAGCAGGTCTATTGGAACTACGACAGCACCGACCTCCGCATCAGCGATCTCCCCAGGCGAGCCTTCGACTCCGAAGATCAATACGCCGAAACTGCCGGCCTCCTCTCCGACTACAACCAGAAAGACAACGCCACCCCAGCCTTAGATCAACGCTTCGAAGCCATCGCCCAGCAGCGCATTCGAGCCAGCTCCCTCCGCTACTATATTGTTCTCCCCGTCGCCCGCCTCGCTAATATGCTCTTCCGCCCACGCCCCGAGATGATGCAGATCGGCCTCGACTGGTGGAACTGGCACGAATACCGTGCCAAGACTCTCCTCGCCTACGCCTCCGCCGCCCTGAATCTTGCCTACTTCATCCTTGGCGGCATCGGCCTCTGGCGCTGGCGAAGAGACGGTTGGTCTCCGCACACAGCCCTCGCCACCTCCATGCTGGGATTTGTCGTTCTACGTTGCGCGCTTCTGCTCACCCTCGACAACTCAGAACCCCGCTACACCCTTGAACTCTTCCCCCTGCTATTCGTTTGGGGAAGCTTCCTCTTTCGCTCCTCCTCCGAACAGCCGGCAGACATCAAGCGGAGATCCGTCGCATAATCCGCCGCACAATCAACGCGTCCACCGACCGCAACAGCGACTACACTAGCTCCCATGCTGCAGCCCTATCGCAATCAGTTCAACGCCCACTTCGCCCAAGCCAAATACGAAGACCTCCTCGCTCGTCTCAGCCGCCGCTGCCGCACCCACATCGAATTCCGTGTCGCAGAAACACCCTGCTTCTTCCCCAAATCCCTCATCAACGAGCTATCGCAAACCGGTGCCGAACTCACCCACCAGCTCCTCGACAGCCCCGCCTACATGCAGGCCTCCGAACAGTGTGTCCCCGCGCAGTACCGCATGCCCAACGACAATCCCCAACCCAACTTCATGACCGTAGACTTCGGCCTCGTCCGCAATCCTGACGGATCCCTCAGCCCGAAGCTCGTCGAACTCCAGGCCTTCCCCTCCATCTTCGGCTACCAGGACACCCTCGTCCCCCAGTACATCGAAGCCTACAATCTCGACCCCACGTTGACCTGGCACCTCAGCGGACTGAACGAGCAAACCTACTGGCAACTCCTCGCCAAAGTCATCCTCAACAACCACGCCCCCGAAAACGTAATCCTCCTCGAAATCGACCCCGCCCACCAAAAAACCCTCCCCGACTTCAACATCTACAAGGACAAGCTGGGCATCGCCACCGTCGACATCACCAGCCTCATAAAACACGGCAACCGCCTCTTCTACCTCCGCGATGGCCACGAGATCCCCATCCACCGTATCTACAACCGTGCTATCGTCGACGAGCTCGAACGCAAAAACATCCAGCTTCCCTTTGACTACCGCGACGAGCTCGACGTCGAGTGGGCCGGCCACCCCAACTGGTACTTCCGCATCAGCAAATTCTCCCTCCCTTACCTCGACCATCCCTCCGTCCCCAAAGCCGTCTTCCTAGACGACTGGTACGCCAACCGCAACCTCTCCGGCCTACCCGAAGACCGCGAGAAGCTCCTCCTCAAGCCTCTCTATTCGTTCGCAGGGAAGGGAATTCACTTCGCCCCCACCGACGAGGACCTCAAAGCAATCCCCGTTGCCGACCGTCACCTCTACCTCCTCCAGCAGCGCGTCTCCTTCGAGCCCGTCATCGACACTCCCCACGGCCTCACCCAGGCAGAGATTCGCATCATGTACCTCTGGCCCGACAGCGAAGCCCTCCAGCCGGCGATCGCCCTCGTGCGGCTCGGCCGCGGTTTGATGATGGGAGTTGACCATAACCGCAATCAGCTCTGGGTGGGTAGCTCCGCCGCGCTGTGCCCATTGGGGTAACACCCCATTCATAAAAAAGCTGGCATAGTCGAAAAGCTGGGGTAAACTCCACTGTGTCAGTCATTGGCAGTTTTTCAGGTGTTTTATGTCATATCCGCAGTTCAGGCACGGAGGAGGACGAGTGGCTCAGTGGCAAATGCCAAATGGGGAGAATCCAGTTCGCACGGCGGTACGTTTTCCAATGAGGCTCCCTATTCGGATTCAAACCGAGCAGGGTGAACTGGAAGCGATGACCGAGAACATCTCCGCCAATGGGCTCCTCTTTGTGAGTGACCAGTTGCCGCGGGTAGACAGCAGAATTGAGTTCACGATAGCGATGCCCGCAGCAGTGATGGGAACCGCGAACGACGTCACCATACACTGCATTGGCCGTGTCGTACGGCACTATCTGCAGAATGGAATGAAAAAAGCCGCTGCAGTGATCGACGAATATTCCCTAAAGGCTTGATCTATGACAGTAGTCAATTTTGACCCAATCCGTAGTAACGAAGAGGCCCCGGAAGAAGACACTACTCATACTGCCGGCGTTCGCGTAATCCTCGCAGATTCGCAAGCGATTTATCGCGTCGGCATGAAGAAAGTCTTCGCGCTCGAAGATGACATCCGTGTCGTCGCGCAGGTGGAGACGCTCCAGAATCTCTACGCCGCCCTGCAGCGCTACCCCACCGACGTCGTCCTCCTCGAGGGCCAGCTCATCTCCGGCACCATCGATGCCGTGCCCGAGCTCGTCCGCCAGGCCCCAGAAGCCAAGCTCATCGTCCAGGTCACCGAGACCGACGAGGCCAACACCGTAGAGCTCTATCGCCGCGGCGTTCGCGGAGTCGTGCCCCGTTCCATCTCTCCCGACCTCCTCGTCAAATGCGTCCGCAAGATCGCCGAAGGCGAGACCTGGATCGACAACCAGTCCATCAGCTGGGTCATCGAGGCTTACCGCTCCCAGGCCACCAGCCTCACCGACCCCAAGGTTCAGCCCAAGCTCTCCAAAAAAGAACTGGCCATCATTAGCTGCATCACCCGCGGCATGCGCAATAAAGAGATCGCCTACCAGATAGGCACCACCGAACAGGTCATCAAGAACTACCTGCGCAAGGTCTACGACAAACTCGGCGTCTCCGACCGTCTCGAGCTGGCTCTCTACTGTCTCCACCACGAGCTGCTCAAGAAGTACCTCGTCGATGGCGACCCAGCGATGGCGCCCCACACGGAGCCTTCCCAGCCTCTCCGCGCAAAAATGTAGTTGACTCTCGCCGCACGACTCGTTACCCCTAAAAACGCAACACCAAAGCGGGCCGAAGAGTTCGTGGGTGTCCCATGGTCTCGCCCGATATGACGTTAAGTCAGCAAGGAGACCATGATGAGCGCGAAACAAATCACGCCGGAATTGCTATTTAAAGAGCTCGATCAAATTTGCGTAGCGGTGTCTGTCGTCTTGGTGGCCTCCTGGCTCTTTGCGGCATTTTCCTACTACCTGTCCAGCAAGACAGGGACCGACTGGTTCAGCCGGTCGGGGTCAATCATGTGTCTTGTGGGCACCGCCGCTTGCTTCAGGCTTGGTGGATTCTTACAGCGAAAGCTCGCGGTTGCGCTGAAACAAGGCCTCACAACAGTGCAACGAGAGATTGAGCTTGTCCTGGAACCGCCCCATTTCTACCAATTGGTGTTGTACTTTGGCTATGCAACCGGCATTGCCGGCACAGCAATCTGGGGCTACGGCGACATGCTGCCGCGCCTCCTGGCAAAGTAACAAAAGAGCTATTGATGTGTCGCACCATGTTCGACTGGCTCCCACAGCTCTATGGGATTCTGCTCCGGGTCATGAATCCTGGCGAACCGCCCATAGGGATACGCCTGTGGGTCAATGGCGACTTCGATGCCCGCTGAACGAAGCTGTGCCGCCATCTTGTCGAGGTCTCGTACGCGAAAATTGACCATCCACATCTGGTGTTCATCGCCGAAGTATTTGCTCGTCATCGAAAACGGTTGAAAGGTCGTAGTACCCGCTTCCGTATGCCACGCGGAGCCGGCAGAGTCGCCAGGAACCAATCCCACTCCCAGGTGTTTGCGATACCACTCCGCAAGCGCCTTCGGATCGTGAGCGCGAAAGAACAAACCACCGATTCCGAGGACTCGCTCCGCAGGCAGGCTTTCGCTTGAAGTCTTTTCATCATGCGAAGGTGCCTGTGAGCCGTTCAAAATCGGTTCTCCAGTGAAATGTTTCTCTGTCGCCTCAGCCGCCGCGGTGCTGCCCTTTACCACCGGCCATCCGCCTGCGCACGCAAGAAAATAGAGTACCTGACGTCTCTCGATCCCCATCTATAGCTCCCAATCATAAATCTCTCGATGAACACAGACTATTGGCGTGGATCATGGATAGCAACCACGATCCCGTCGTGTGGGTAAGCAAACTCCGCTCCGAATCCGGTCTGCTTTACTTCTGTCCCTGGTTAGCCTGTTTTTCGCTGCTCGGGGGAACGATGCCTTTCAAACGTAGATAGGTGACCATGTTGCCGTAGTGTTCGTCGGTGTGTGCTGTGTTGATGGAAAGCACAGAAAGCTTGGCCACATCGAAGTTCATCATCTTCACCATTTGGCTGCCCTTGGCGTCGGTCATACCGGCAAACGCCTTATTGCAGTAAGCCACGCCTTCCTTCAGCGCTGCCACCAGGTCTGCCTTCGAAGTCTTGGTTTTTTCGATTGCTTTCACGGGATCCGGTTCGCCGAGAGCCGTCGAGCAAAAAAGGTACTGCGCATCCGCCAGGTGGCCGACTAATTCGCCAAAACTACGAACATCCGGCGTTGGCTTGAAAGAGTAGTTTTCTTCCGGCATCTTCTCGGCGCCCGCAATCACTTCACCGCTGACCACTCCATAAAACCCTTTTTCGCTGGCTGTGATCGGATTAGGCAGTGCCGTCGCTGGTGTTTGTGCGAGTACAGTAATGCAGCTGGCCATCAATGCGACGAGCGCACAACAGAGTCTCATATTCATGTGGACCTCCCTTAGTTGGTGCAGATTCTAACTTTGCAGATCCGCAATTTTTGCGGATCTTAGACCGGCTGAGATGATAACCCCATCCAACGAGAACATCCACATGAGAGCCAGTGACTGATTTCGGATAGCCTGCTGCCGCAGGAGTTGAACACAAAACTGGCTCTCTGTCGATTTTCCCCACGCCCGACGACTATAAGAGTGAACAATCCAGCGCACTGAAGAACTTCGTGGAGGTTTTGTACCATGGCAAAGCTCGTTTATGCATTGAACCAGTCCTTGGATGGCTACGTCGACCATCTTGCTTTTAAGCCAGACGCGGCGCTCTCTCGCCACTTCATGGAACTGATGCCTGACCTGACGGGCAGTGTGTACGGTCGCCGCATGTACGAGGTAATGAGTTATTGGGACGAAGACCTTCCAGACTGGGACGCGCAGGACCACGAATTCGCGGCTATGTGGCGGAGCAAGCCGAAGTGGGTTGTGTCGCGCACGTTGAAGTCGGTCGGGCCCAACGCCACGCTTATCGGAGATGACATCGAGACGGTGATACGCGGGCTGAAGGCACAGCAAGTTGGGGAGATTGACGTTGCCGGACCAGACCTGGCCGGAAGCTTAACCAACCTCGGTCTTATTGATGAGTATCGACTCTACCTCCACCCCGTCGTGCTTGGTCGTGGCACGCCATTCTTCTCCAGCCCTCGGCCGCCGCTACGCCTTGTTGCCAGCGATCGAATTACCGAAGACGTGATCAGGTTGACCTACGTTCCTGCTTAATCGCGCGACTCGCCCGACAGATTGCGCCGGGCGTTAGGTCAGGCAGCGGCAGATCGTCGCGATACAGCATCGCCGTATCCTCGGGGAGACACGGACCACAACTCAGCTTAGCGTTTATAAATTTCCTGTTAGGGACTGGACCTCCTTGTTTGTCATTAAGATCTGACTTCGCACCTCCAACGCAGATACCCATCCCGACTAGGCAATTTAGTCTGTCAAGCCCCAAAACCTCCTAACTCTATAACACGCAACCAGATACCCGTTGCGCATTAGTTTTTCCCCACCAGCTATACTCAAAAAGAGAAACAAAAAACCGACTTCGGTTGGGCTTTTTCATGAAAACTAGAGAAACAGAAGGCACTGCCAACTAACTGAAAACAAGTATTTTAGCCGCAAGCCATTTAGAATGAATATTTTGCACGGATATGCGTCTTGTAAACCCATGAAAATAAGTAATTTGCGCGCAAAATACCCCACCCCCGGGGGTACCCACAGTTACCCAAACTGACACAATCATCATCACAAAGATGTATCCTTCTGCTGGCATAAGGAGCCAACAACACAACCCATGGGAATCGCAACCTCACCGCTGAATCTGGCACAGGGCAAATTAAACGTCGCCGCGCCCTACCTCATCGAACAAACCTGGGCGGACTACACCCCCGAGCAGCACGCCATCTGGAGCGAACTCGTCACCCGCCGCATGCCCCAGCTACGTGAGCACGCCTGCCGGGAGTATCTCGACGGCTTCCAGCAAATCGGCCTCCGCGAAGACAAGCTACCGAATCTGGCCGAGGTCTGCTCTCTCCTCCAGCCGCGCACCGGCTGGCAGTCAACCCCGGTGAGCGGCTTCCTTCCTGCCGATGCCTTCTTCGAGATGCTGGCCGCGCGCATGTTCCCCACCACCACCTGGCTCCGCTCCCGCGACTCGATGGAGTACACCCCAGAACCTGACATCTTCCACGACGTCTTCGGCCACGTCCCCATGCACGCCCACCCCGTCTTCGCCGACTTCCTCGAAAGCTACGGAAAGATCTGCGCTCGCCTCACCGATCCCGTGGCGCTCGAGCGAATGGGCCGCCTCTTCTGGTTTACCGTCGAGTTCGGCCTCATCCGCCAGAACGGAGAGATCAAGGTCTACGGCAGCGGTCTCATCTCTTCCCATGGCGAATGCACGCGGGTCCTCGCCGGCGGCTGCGAAGTGAAAGACTTCAAACTCGACGCGGTGCTCAACCAGGAGTTCCAGACCAGCGAAATGCAACCCGTACTCTACGCAGTCGAGTCATTCGACCAGATCTACGAAGCCACCAAGCAGGCCGAAAGCCAGCTAGTCTAGGAGGCCGGGTCCGAGACTGAGTGCCGTCGATGTTTAAATGAAAAAGGCTGCTGGCATCAAGCCAGCAGCCTTTTTTATAAGCTAATCGCCGAACAATTACCGGTGTCCACCACCACCGTGACCGCCGCCGCCACCGTGGAATCCGCCACCGCCGCCACCATGAAATCCACCGCTGCTTCCGCCGTGGAATCCGCTGCCGACAGATGCTCCGCGGTATCCACCGCCGTAGCCGCCGCGATAACCGCCGCCGTAGCCACCACGA
>CAZZZG010000110.1:0-13662 GCA_964658525.1 uncultured Edaphobacter sp. | reverse complement strand
CGACCTCACCCACCCCAAGGGTGCGCTCTACCAGGCTGAGCCACGTCCCGACTATTGTTTGCACGTCTGCCAAGCGGGCGACGGCGGGGTATCCTGCAGTTCTAAGTGTACACGAGCAGCCATCTCTACGAGAATTCAGGCGCCTTCTATCTACGTCGTCGGTGCCACATATTCCTTCGGCAACGAACCACCTTCACCGAAGAAGAACTCATTCATCTGCTCGACTAAAAACTCCTGCGCCTCGCGTGTCCAAGGTTGTAGACGGTACTCATTCAACAGCATCTTCTGTCGCTCTACCCACTCGCCCCACGACTTCTTTGAGACATTCTTGAATATCTTCTGGCCAAAGTCCGAATCGAACGGCGGCTCATCCAGCCCCTCCATCTCAACCTTGAATCGTGTGTCGAAAACCATGTGTGCCATTCTTTTTGAACTCCTTGAAACTTCTATTTTACGATGTCGTGCGAATTATTGCGCTCATCCCACGACATGTTGTGTATATTGCCCAAGACATTGCGATCAGGACGCTGGGCGTGAGGGTCGCCTACATCAAATCCGGGAACGTTGCTCACCGTTGTCCTCGTTCTGCTGGTCACCAGCCTTCTCCAGTAAATAAGATTCTGAAGTTTATTTTCGCTTACCCTTCGATTTCTTATTCCGCTCCCGTACCTTTGCTTTTGTCTTCCCTTTCTTGCCAGAGCGATTGGGACTGGAGTGAGGACGTTCTCCACTCGCCGTCGCCGCGGTCTTCGATCTCCGCAGCGATCTTGGCGCAAGTGAAATATCCTCGTCTGATTGCAGCAATGCAAACTGTAGTCGCCGTTGTTGCCGGTCGATTCGATCCAGCAGCACATGCACCTGCTGCCCCATCTTGAATACCCTCCCGTTACGTGTTCCGACGATCTGGCGATCTGTATCGCGAAACATATAACGGTCATCCTGCAACGAAGTCAGAGGCACCAGCCCTTCGATGAACAAATCATTCAATTCGACGAAGAACCCATACTTCGTACAGGAAAGAATGATGGCGTTGAAGTCTTCGCCCACGCGGTCTTGCATGAATTTCATCTTCTTCCACTCGATCAGCTCACGCTCAGCGTCATCGGCTCGTCGCTCCGCTTGGCTCGACTCAGCTGCAATCGCTCCCAACTCCGCCTCTGGAATCGGTCCCTCCACAGGGGATCGTTCAACGTGCTCCGGCCGTCTTTTGCCAACAGGTTTCTCCCCCCATGGCTGCGGTCCGTCCGACAAAATAGCCGCACCCGCTGGGTCCGCGCCACTCTGAATCAGCTCTCGCAACAGGCGATGCACGATCAAATCCGGATACCGCCGAATAGGCGACGTAAAGTGGGTGTAACTCGGACTGGCCAACGCAAAGTGCCCAACATTCTTCTCGCTATATCGGGCCTGCTTCAGGGAACGCAGCATGAGGTACGACAGAATCCTTTCCTCTGCCTTCCCTGCGATCTTTGCCGTTAACTTCTGATACATCTGCGGTGTTACCGGAATTGACTCTGCTACTTCGTGCGTCTTCGCCTGCCGGTTGGTTCCACGCGAATCACGCCGATCGCCCTTCGTTTGAATTCGCTTCACCGGCAGGCTGCTGAATCCAAGCGAATAACCAAATTGGCTTGCTGTTTCCTCGAAATCGACAATCCGTTTCGGATCCGGAACCTCGTGAATTCTATACACGCTCGCCACATCCTGCGACTCAATCCAGGTAGCAACACATTCGTTCGCGGACAACATAAACTCTTCGATCAAACGATGCGCCCATCCTCGCTGCGACCGTACGATGGCTTCCATGTTTCCGTCCGGATCGAATTGAATCACTGGTTCAGGGAGATCGAAATCGATCGATCCGCGGCGATGTCGTTTCGAGTTCAGCTTCAGCGCCAGCTCATACATCCGTTCAAACTCTGGCACCAACCTGGCGAATTCCTGCCGCGTCTCGACGTTTCCGTCGAGGACGCCCTGGATCTGCGTGTAAGTCATTCGTTTCGCGCTGCGGATAATGCCCTCACAGACCTCATACCCAAGCACTTCGCCACGTCCGTCGATCTCCATGATGCAGCTCAATACCAGTCGGTCTTCGTCTGGCCGCAGGCTACACATGCCACTTGAAAGCTGTGTCGGCAGCATTGGGATAGCACGATCCGGAAAATAAACCGACGTTCCACGCAGTCGCGCCTCGAGATCCAGCGCCGTCCCTGGTCCGACGTAGTAGCTGACATCAGCGATGTGAACCTGCAGTTCCCAATTCCCGTTCGGCAGAGGCGTGACCAGCACCGCGTCATCAAAGTCTCGCGCACTCTCTCCATCGATCGTGACAATATTTAAACCGCGAAAATCCCTGCGCCGCCCGATCTCTTCCGCATCAAGCGTTGCGACAGTCTGTTCGGCCGACGCCGTGGCCTCGGCCAGTACATTCGCCGGAAATGCATGCGGTAGATGATGTTTGCGAATGATGATTTCGACATCAACCCCAAAGGCGTCCGGTGGTCCCAGCACCTCAATCACGCGCCCGCGCGCCGGCCTTCCGACCGTCGGAAAATCCGTAATCTCGACGTCGACGGCGAGCCCTTCAAGCGGTCTGTGAGGATCCAACTCTGCCGACCAGTGCGATTGTTGCACCTGTGCTTCTTCACCGAGAACACGGTGAGGTGTCTGCTCTGGCGTAGACGGAACCTCAGCACCCTCCGGAATCAAGATGGCTTGTGTCATCCGTTCGTCCAGCGGCGTAATGTAATTGCCGTTAATCATGGGAGCGCTTTCCCAAGGGCTCCCTCCGCGGTGTGTCCTCGCATAATGGAAGATCCCTACAACAGTTGGGTTCCTCCGATTCAGCACTCGCGCAATCCGGCCGGATCGACGCCCATCCCGCCCCGGCGGCGCTTCATCCACTAGCACTTCATCGCCCTGCATCGCTCCGTTAAGCTCATTTGGAGGGATAAAGAGATCATCGCTTCGATCCACACTCCCATTCGGCCGAACGAAGCCATATCCGTCCCGATGCAGATCCAATCGACCAGCAAGTAGTCTGTCCCGCGTCGCTCGATGCTCCACCGGCATCTCGACAGCACCGCGCTTCACCCGCTTTGTCTTCTCCGGCGTGGCCGTCGGCAGACTCCACTGCTCACTATCGACCTTGACTAACTCTCCCCGAGCAGTGATCCTGGCGAGTTGCTCCAGCAGCAGCCTACGCTCACGTCCTCCGCCCAACCCAAGTTCGCGAATTAACTGCTTATACCCAGCGCGATGCCCTGGTGAGCGCTCGATGAGCCGCATCAATTCACGATCAGTTTGCGGATAGGGAGTATGTGCCATCGTCTCCGAGCATACAGCGAGTGGCCGTTCCTTTTTACTTCACCGGTTTCGACATCTCCGCCGCCTGCTCCAACGTAGTTCCATGCGGCACTTCAACGAAATCAGTCTGCACTTCATCCTGTTGCTGCCCAATGTTCTTAAAGAACAGAACCTTTCCCTCAATATGCACATGAGTTTCTACGATCTGCCACAAACCCGGTGCGACCTCTCTGCGTTCTACACGAAACGTCCCACCCTGACGCAGCCGACCGAGAAGCCCCCAACCGATTGTCACGTCTTCCGTTAGCTTTCCACTGATAGTAACGATTCGGTTTTGTCCTTTATCTACCACCAACTCGCCTGCCATTTGGCCTAACACGCGCCCCTGCATATCCGGCGGACTGAATTTCGAATTCGGTTCAAAATGCAGTGTGATATTTTTCTCATCCTCGCTCTGTATCTTCCAGGTAAAAGCATCCGGAAGCATCCTCAGTAACTCTTCGGCGTTCTTTCCATCCTGCAAACCATCTCGCTTCTGCTTGGCGAGTTGGCTCGGATCGTGAATAAACGTCTGCACGCGTGCGTCCTCGATCCTTGCCTCTGAGTCGTTCAGCGGCCGCCCCCACCTGCTGATCAAGCGCTTCACTGCCCCGTGATCGGTCTCCACCACAATCGAAACTGTATCAATGCCGTCTTTCTGCGCATCACGGTACTTCCATCGCGAGTGGTCGTTCAGATCCGCAGAGAGCTCGGTCTCCATGGCAGATCGAACAATCTGTCTCGGATCTTGAGGTGTCTGCGAATTTAACGGGAGCAAACCCGCAAGTAAAAAGACACTCAACATGCTCAGACGCAAAGTAGACTTCAAGTTCTTCATAGACTCACGCATACTTGGATGCAGACTCTCCGACGGAGCCTTGTTTCTAGACTCTACCAAACACCCGTTCTGCCAAGAGTTCTTCAGACGGAACACCGACGCCAACAAATTAGTTCATCCATTCGACACGCACACTCTTTTTGCCCAATCGCAGAGTTGGCGAGCCGCCAAGTATCTCAAGCTTTATCACTTTCTCAGCAAACTTTTCTCCGTTCACGCTGACAGCGTTCTCAGCTAGTTTGCGTGTCGCCTCTCCCGTCGAGCTCGCCAAACCGGCGAGTTGCAGAAGCTTTGTCATCTTTACTGACGTTCCGAGCGGCCCATTCGTTACAACCAGATCCTCAGCGACTTTTGACACCTTCACCACAGGCACATCCTCGCTTACTCCGCGTTGCTGAAACATCTTTGCCCAGCCGTCCGCAGCAGCATCTGCTTCTTCTTTAGAGTGGAAATCGCGCGTAATCGTCCATGCCAAATTTTTCTTTGCCTGCATCGGATGCAATGTACCGTCCATGACTTCGGCCTGCATCTGAGCGATCTCCGAGCCCCGCAGATCCGTAAGCAAAGTCCAATACTTCCACATCAACTCGTCTGATACCGACATCAGCTTCCCATACATCTCCGGTGCGGGTTCATGAATGCCAATCGCATTACCCAGCGACTTCGACATCTTCTCTACTCCATCGAGCCCTTCCATAATGGAAGTCATCAACACAATCTGTTGCGGCTGGCGGAAGTGCTTCTGCAGATCCCGGCCACGCATCAGATTGAACTTCTGATCCGTGCCGCCAAGCTCCAAATCGCACTTGAGCGCCACAGAGTCATAACCTTGCGCGATCGGGTAAATCAGCTCATGCAGCGCAATCGGCTGCTCCTCGTTGAACCGCTTATGAAAGTCCTCACGCTCCAACATCTGCGATACGGTGAACTGGGCCATCAGTTTCACCATGTCGTAGTAGCTCAGTTTGTCCAGCCACTCGGAGTTGTACCGTACTTCGGTTTTCTCAGGATCGAGAATCTTAAACACCTGCTCCTTGTAGGTCTCGGCATTGGCCGCGATCTGCTCCGGCGTCAGCGGTTTGCGCGTTACGTTTCGACCGGTCGGATCGCCGATCAGGGCCGTTGAGTCGCCGATGAGAAAGATCACGGTATGCCCCAATGACTGAAAGTGTTTCAGCTTTCGCAACAGAACCGTATGGCCCAAATGCAGATCTGGTGCTGTAGGGTCGAATCCCGCCTTGATACGCATCGGGGTGCCTGTGGCGATCGACTTAGTAATGCGCTCCTTCAGCGCTTCCAACGGAACAATCTCCGCAGCGCCCTTGGTTATCAAATCAAGCTGGTCTTCAAGTGAAGCGAACTTAGGCATATTCCTCAAGTATAAAGACCAAACTCATCGTCCAACGCTGGCTATACGTTGAATTTGAAGAAGAGAATGTCGCCATCCTTAACGATGTACTCTTTGCCTTCGGAACGAAGCAAGCCTTTCTCCTTGACGGCCTGTTCGCTGCCATATTTGAAGAGATCATCGGAGGCATAGCAATCAGCTTTGATGAAGCCCTTTTCGAAGTCCGAGTGGATGACGCCTGCGGCGCCGGGGGCTTTGGTGCCGCGACGGATGGTCCATGCGCGAACCTCCTGCACGCCAGCAGTGAAATAGGTGATGAGATCGAGCAGGCGGTAGGCGGAGTGAATCAGGCGATTGAGGCCAGGTTCGGCGAGACCCATATCTTTCAGAAACTCGTCGCGCTCAGCCGGTTCTAATTGCGCAATCTCCGATTCAAGCGCGCCACAGATTCGAACAACCTGGCTACCTTCCTCTTCGGCGCGCTTCTCGACGGCTGCGGTATACGCGTTGCCTTCGATGAGGCCAGCCTCATCTACGTTGGCAACATAGAGTTGAGGCTTAGAGGTGATGAGGAAGAGCTCGCGCGAAAGGACTTTTTCTTCGTCAGTAAGATCGGCTGTGCGAGCGGGCTTTCCAGCATTCAGCGCTGTCAGGAGCTTCTGCAGCATTGCGTGTTCGGCCTTGATCTTCCCATCGCTCGAGGCTTTCGCGGCGCGCTCGACTTTTGTGTTGCGCTTTTCAACCGTATCGAGGTCGGCGAGGAGGAGCTCTGTGTTGATAATGTCGATGTCGTGGAGCGGGTTGACGCCGCCTGCAACATGGATCACCTCGGGGTCGTCGAAGCAGCGGACTACGTGCGCTACGGCATCGGTGGCACGGATGTGGCCGAGGAACTGATTGCCTAAGCCTTCACCTTTTGATGCCCCTTCGACAAGGCCGGCGATGTCGATAAACTCCATCGTCGTGGGTACGAGAGACTTGGGTTGGATGAGCTCGGCGATCCTGGCGAGGCGTTCATCGGGCACCGTCACTACGCCGGTGTTGGGATCGATCGTGCAGAAGGGGTAGTTTGCGGCTTGCGCCTTGGCTGAGGTGAGGGCGTTGAAGATCGTTGATTTTCCTACGTTGGGCAAACCAACGATTCCGCAGTTCAATGGCATTGTTCTGTTTTCCTTCTTGCGAGCTTGTTACGAGGCTTGTTTCTGCATCGCGGGGTAGTCTCTTACAGGATAGTTCATTGGTGGCCTGAACTCTCCGAAGAGGTCGTTTCTCGACTCGCTTGCGGCTTCGCAGATTCTTAGGGTTCTCTTTCCGAAAATTACAGGGTGTTGACAAATATTTTTCGGGGTCGACGTGAGGCCGGGTTAGGCTTGGAGATGCGAGGTGATAAGGATGCAGCAGATGCGTGTGATGTGCTTGGTTTCGGCGTTGATGATTTCGGGTGTGGCAATGGGTCAGGCGCCAGCGGCTCCTACTGGGCCGAGCGGGCCTGCGGCCGAAGTGCAGCGAAGTTACGCGGCGCAAAAGGGCAACATCTTGAAGGCCGCCGATAAGATGCCCGCGGAAGACTACCAGTTCAAGCCAACGCCCGACATTCGAACCTATGCGCGGGTCGTGAATCACGTTACCGAAGCGCAACTGCGTACATGTGGTGCGATCAATCACACAGCGGCGAACGATCTTGCGAAGGTGCCGGCAGATGCGGCGGACAAGGCAGCCATCATTGAGGGACTGAAGGCCTCGTTTGCCGAGTGCGACAAAGCGTTCGCATCCGTGACGGATGCGAACCTCGCAGATATGTTCGATGTCTTCAATGCGAAGCGGTCCCGCATTGGAATCCTGTGGGGAACGGTCTCCCATGACAACGAACAATACGCGACACTTTCCCTCTATCTGCGCTTGAAGGGTCTGGCGCCACCGACCAGCGAGAAATAAGTCCGGGGGTGCCCCCCTGGGTTATCCCCTATAAGTCTCATCGATGCAATGAGTTGCGATTTCAACTCTCTGCAAAATTTTGATTCAAAAGAGGTTACAGCTAAATTCGTCTAAATAAAGAAGAAAGCCTCGGGGTTCAGTCCCGAGGCTTTCTGTTTTGATTCTCTATCAAGTATAGCTGAGAGGAGATAACTGATACGCCACGCGAATCTGCTTGTCTGACGCGGGTTTCAGCTTGTTTGGGGCTTGACAAGATTTTGGCGTTTCCAGAGTTTGCCTGCCGACAACGGAACCGGCGTGTTGCCAGCGCCGTAGAATGATTCGTCAAACAGGCCCCTAAAAATGAATTGATCGAGGTGGAGGAGATTTTCTATGAGGCGAGTTTTGGTTGGGCTGGTGATGCTTGTAGTGGCTTCGTCTGGTTTTGCCGTGGCGCAGCAGGAGAAGCCGATGACGTTGAAGGCTGTTTTGCTGGAGCAGCTGCGGACGACGCATAACAAGGCAGAGTGGTTTGTTCCGGCGAATACTGCAGTCGCGGGGCTGACACCGGCGCAGGCGAGCTGGACGGACAAGAGTGGCAATCACTCGGTGGGGCAGTTGGCCAATCATCTGGTGTTCTGGGACCGGGAGATGCTGGCGAAGTTCAAGGGCGAGACACCGGCGAAGTTTGACGGTAACAACGACGAGACGTTCAACGACTTCGACGCGAAGAGCTGGGACACGACAGTGAAGCAGCTTGACCAGGTGATGACGGATTGGGAGAACGCGGTGGAGGCGGCTGATGACGCGAAGGTTTCGCTGTGGGCATCGCGGATCGCGCACGTGGGGACGCACAATGCGTATCACATTGGACAGATGGTCTATGTGAGGAAGCTGCAGGGAGTTTGGGATCCGAATAAGGGTGTGAAGTAGAGGAGGTGACCGAGGTTTGGGCCTCGGTCACTCGTTTTCTAGCCGATGACTCTGTAGCCGAGTTGGAAGGGATTGGCGGCTAGACTGGCGATGAGGTACCAGCCAGTTGCGCCGATGTGGAGTGATGGTCCGTAGGTGAAGCCAAAGCCAGTGTCGAGGACGCTGGAGGATGCGACGACGCCGAGGCCGCTGGGAATTACTTTGCCTCCTGCGGTTTGACCTACACCAAGGATCTGTTGTGCGTGTTCGCAATCTTTGAGAAGTTGAACGGCGCGCGAGATATCCGTTAGAAGAGACGAGATAGAGTCTCCACCACGCAAAACTCGTGCGGTGAGTGCCGCTGCGGTGTGGGCTGTGCCTTCGAGCCATACGGCGTGTGGATCGTTCGTGGGTGTGACCAGACTTGCAGTGGAGAATGTCATTCCGCTGACAGTTTGAGTTCCGGTGAGGTTGGAGTTCGGCGAAGAGGCGGTGTCGGTAGTTTGGAGATTTGCCAGCGCCCAGTCGATGGTGCCGCGAGAGCGTGCATCGAGGAATGCGAGGAAGGACCACGTTTGGCAGTCTTCAGGGATAGGTGATGGGTTGATGGTGATTTGATCGGGAAGCGTGCCGGTGTAGAAGAATGGCCCTTGCGCATTGAACATGGCGAAGACGAATTGGAAGGCATGTTGCGCGAGTGCTACCCACGTCATGCCGTTGTTGGCGTGGCCGCCGTTGGTGAGTGAGTGGAGCATGGTGAAGAAAGCGTAGGTGTCGAGGTTGCCCTCGGTGGATTTGCCGTTGGGCGAAGGCTGGGACTGGTTGAACTGGTTGATGATGGTGCCGTAAGAGTAGCCGCCGGGACCCTGAGTGTTGTAAGTGTTGGTGACTATCCAGTTCGCGACCAGGAGGGCGCCGGTGAGGTACTGCGTGTCGCGGGTGCGGCGGTAGAGTTGCGCGAGAGCCATGCCTGCCCAGGCTTGATCGCCTACGGAGCTGCCGTAGAAGAAGAACGGAAACGCAGCGGGGGTGATGAAGGCACCGCTTGAGTCGGGCGCGTTGACGAAGTAGGCCTGGGCGAAGCGGCCGTCGGCGACTGGGAAGTTAGTGGCCTGAGCATGCAGGAGGCCGAGGCCGAGAGTCTTTGCACGAGCTAAGTCGTCCTGCTGGCCGCGAGAGAGATAGGCGTGGATGGCGACGGCGTTGTCGTAGGTGAAGCCGGTGGCATTAAGAGCTGCGTCGCTGTAGCTCTGAGAGAGGCGGATGGTTGCGCCGGAGGTGTAGGCATCCATCATGAGGTTCTGAAATGTGAAGGCGCGATTGATGGAGGCGCCGAAATCCTGTGCGGTCGCGAGGGGATTTGCTTGGCCAAGCGGTGCGTGAGCCAACGGAGAGGCGAAGAGAGATGGCATTGCGCCGGCCACTGCAGCGGTGGAGACCATGCCGAAGAGACTGCGGCGCGTGATGTTCGAAGACATGTGGGGAGCCCTCCTTTTTGGGCACCGCCACTCTACGCCCGGGTTTGAAAGACGTGCAAGGTTCGGAGGACGATTCGTTCCTGAATTGTTTATGTGGTGATGGAGCTGACGGAAATGCGCGATGCTTCGTGGAGTTTGGAGGATAATGCAAGTGCAGAAACTGTAATGGTTTTCGAGCCCAACGGGGTGACGTAGACAGATGGCCCGCGGACAAGATGTTTACGATTTGCAGCGCTTTTTAGAAGCACAGTCTGGCGTGTATGAGCAGGCGTGTGCCGAGTTGCGTGCGGGGAGGAAGCGGAGCCACTGGATGTGGTTTGTGTTCCCTCAGATTCATGGGCTCGGGAGCAGTCCGATGGCGGTGCGATATGCGATCTCTTCGCTGGACGAGGCTCGGGCTTACCTCGAGCATGTTGTCCTGGGATCGAGACTGCGGGAGTCGGCGCGGATCGTGGTGGGGGTGCAGGGAAAGACTGTGGGAGAGATCTTTGGATCTCCGGACGATATGAAGTTTCATTCGAGCATGACGTTATTTGCGAAAGCCACAGAAGGTTTGGGTGATGTGTTTGAGGAGGCTTTGGCAAAGTACTTTGGTGGGGTAATGGATCAGGAGACGATCCGGCGGATTTGACGAGAAATCGAGGCGATCACGGGGTGTCTCTGCAACTGCATGCCTGCGAATGGCATCTTCCTGTCATGGGCCCTGTTTCACAAGGTGCGCAGATGAACCGAGTTTTGAGGGTCGCAGTGGCGCTTGTTGGTTTGGCAGCGCCGATACTGGCTGCGGGGTGCGGGAAGCCTGAGACAGCGCAGGCTACTGCCGCTCCGGCACCGGCGATGAAGCCCGCGCCGCCCACTCCGATTGATACGAAGAAGGCAGAGGTGGGTGAGCCGACGTGGGACCCGGAGTGGGACAAAATTGTGGAGTTGGCGTTGCCGCCCGCCATGCTGTCGGGTGAGGTGCCGCATGATGTGAGGAGATTCTGTCCCCGGTTCTACACGATGGCGGAGGATGATAAGCGCGCGTTCTGGGCTTACTTCTTTCAGGCACTCGCGGGGGCGGAGGCAGGACTGGAACCGACGGTTCAGGCAAAGCATTCGCAGCCGGAGATGGAAGTAAAAGATGAGGTGTCGGGGCGGGAAGGGCATACGTCGGGGCTCCTGCAGCTTACGTATGAAGATCAGAAGCGGTATGGGTGCGACTTCGACTGGGACGCGGATAAAAAGCTGCCAGTGAAGGATCCGTCGAGGACGATTTTGCAGCCGAAGAACAATCTTGAGTGCGGCGTGAAGATTCTGGATCATCAGTTGATCGAGAAACACAAACCTCTGCTGTGGCCTGCCGGATACTGGTCGACTCTGCGACCCGGAACTGGGAGCTATCGCGTGTTTGCGAAGCAGATGACAAATGTTCCAGCGGCGTGCAAGGTTGGGGCGGAGAAAAACTTACAGGGAACGCGATAAAGAGGCCGGCTGGGTTTGCAATGTCTCTGCGATTTGTTTGCTAAGATTGCGGCGTTCAGTAATTTATTTGAGGCGGCGTGCGAAAGGACAAATCATGAGGGGAAGCACAAAAGGATTTTTGCTGATGGCTGCTGGTTTCTTCCTAACGCTCGCTGGATACTCTCAAACAGTGGTTGTTGATTGGGACCACAGCGCCGGGAATTTTTCGCAGTTCAAAACGTATGCATGGGTGAAGCCGGTTCGGCCGACTCCGAATCCATTGATGGACCAGCGCATTGTTGCGGCGATCGACAGCCAGCTGGCCGCTAAGGGAATGAAGAAGGCCGATGACTCTCCGGATGTGCTGGTGACGTACGGCGCGGGAATCTCGCAGCAGACTCAGACTGTCGCCACGGGCACGGGTGGCGGCTGGAGATGGGGCGGCGGTATGGCGACGGTGAATCAATATGTAACCAACGTGGGAACTCTGGTGGTGGATATCGACGACGGGAAGACGAAACAGCTGCTGTGGCGCGGGGCGGCAAAGGGAACGCTGTCGGACAAACCGGAGAAGAATAGCCAGAAGATCGATAAGGCTGTGGCGAAGATGTTCCAGAAATATCCGCCAAGCGGGAAGTAAATCATCTCTTGCTACGCGACTGCTGAGTCCACCTGACGGCGCAATAGATTCAGAAGAGCGAGCTCCTGGTGTTGTAGATCAGGTGATTGTGAGTCCTTCTCCTGCACGCGGCGTTTCACTGTTTGAAGCATGGCGCCGCTGATGTAGGAGTCGAGGACGGCGGGGTGCACGTAGCATTTTCTGCAGACGGAGGGAGTGTTTCCGAGACGAGATGCTACTGATTTGATTGCCTGGACTATGTTTCGTTTGGCTTGAGTCTCGGAGTCGAATGCTTCGAACTCATGCAGCAATTCGCAGGCGAGAACGGAGCCGGCCCAGGTGCGAAAGTCCTTGGCGGTGAAGTCCTGTCCCGAGATTTCGCGCAGGTACTCGTTCACGTCGGCTGAGTCGATTGAGTGCTGGGTGCCATCTTTGTCTACGTACTGGAAGAGTTCGTAACCAGGGATGTCCTGGCAGCGTTGTACGATCTTGGCAATCCGCCGATCTGTAATGTCGACTGTGTGTTTGACTCCGCTCTTGCCCTGAAAGTTGAAGGTTATGGTGGAACCGTCTATCGCGACGTGTTTGTTGCGCATCGTCGTGAGGCCGTAGGAGTGGTTTTGCCTCGCGTACTCCTCGTTGCCGACACGGATGAGCGTTGTTTCCATGAGGCGAATGATCGTGGCGAGGACTTTGGGGCGAGGGAGATTGGGAAGCGAGAGGTCATGATCGACGCGCTCGCGGATGGTCGGTAGAGCTGCGCCAAAGATCATCATGCGCTCGTATTTGGTCTCGTCGCGTACTTCGCGCCAACGCGGATGGTAGCGGCTCTGCTTTCTGCCTCGTGCATCCCTGCCTGTGACCTGAAGGTGGCCTTTAGGGTTTGGACAGATCCAGACTTCAGTCCAGGCTGGAGGGATGACTAGGGATTTGATCCGTGCCAGCGTCTCTTCGTCGCGGACTGTAGTTCCGCTCGGATCGAGGTAGCGGAAGCTTTTGCGCCACGGTTTGCGCTGAATGCCGGGTTTCGTGTCCGTGACATAGCGCAACCCGGCGGCTTTGGCAGATTCGACAGGATCTGTAACTATCTCTAAGCGTTTCTTTCGCGGCATGACCTCTTCCCAGGAGATTTACCTGAGAGGCTTGGATGCAGCTGCGAGTTGCCGCGTGAGTTAGTCTCGGCGGCGGCCACCCATCAGTTGAAGAACGGCGAGGAAGATGTTGATGGCATCGAGATAGATGGAGAGAGACAGCGAGACGGCGGAGCGACCGTCTCCGCCGGCGCGGATGCGGGCGAAGTCGCCGACGGTGAGCAGGCCGAAGATGCCGAGAGTGAGCCAGGAGTAGGTATCCGGCGAGAGGAAGTGGAAGAACATGCTGGCGATACCGGCGATGATCAGCAACAGAAGCGCGGCAAAACCGATGCCGGCGATGCGGCGGTAGTTGATGTTGAAGAGATACGCGACGCAGCCCATGACGGCCATGCCTGCGCCGGTGGTGGCGGCGGCGTTGAAGACGATCGCGGAGCCGAAGTTGTGGATGTAGCGCTGGATGAGGGGACCGATCTCCCAGCCCATGAAGTAGGTGAGGGTGAGAAAGAGTCCGAGCGCGACGGCGGGGTTGGCCTTGCGGGTGAAGTTGATGGCGAAGACGAGGCCTAAGACGACGATGAAGCCGACGAACGTTCCCCAGGGCGGCGCGGTGGCGACGCCGAGGGCCGTGACGAAGAAGCCGAACGAGGTGATGGCAAGCACCTTGGCGAGCA
>CAZZZG010000109.1:0-13729 GCA_964658525.1 uncultured Edaphobacter sp. | reverse complement strand
CGGATCTTGAGCAGGCGGAAGTCAATGATGGGATCGGGGACGTGGAGCTCCCAGAGGACGGCCGCGGTGAGGCAGCCGACGCCGATGACGAACATCCAGATGATGAAGGGGGAGCCGAACCAGTCGTCGATCTGGCCGCGGTCGAGGAGGACTTCGAGAGCTGCGGAGCCGAGGCCTACGAGGGCGATGCCGATGCCGTCGATGCGGAGCTTTCCGTTGACGCGAACGGTTTTGCGTTCTTCGGCGAAGGCGGGTGGGTCGTGGACGAAGCGGTTGGTGAGGAAGAGAGAGAGGATACCGACGGGGATGTTGATGAAGAAGACCCAGCGCCAGTTGTAGTTATCGGTGATCCAGCCGCCGAGGACGGGGCCGATGGCGGGGGCGGTGACGATGGCTACCGTGTAGAGGGCGAAGGCGGAGGCGCGTTTAGCGGGAGGGAAGGCGTCTACGAGGATGGCTTGTTCGACGGGGGCGAGGCCGCCGCCGCCGATGCCCTGAAGGACGCGAGAGAGCAGCATAATTCCCAAGGTGGGGGCGATTCCGCAGAAGAAGGATGTGATGGTGAACAGAGTGACGCAGGCCATGTAGTAGGTCTTGCGGCCGAAGACGCGGGAGAGCCAGGCAGACATGGGCAGAACGACGGCGTTGGCGACGAGGTATGTGGTGAGGATCCAGGTGACTTCGTCGTAGGAGCGGCCGAGCCCGCCGGCGATGTAGGGGAGCGAGACGTTGGCGATGGAGGTGTCGAGCAGCTCCATGAATGTGGCCAGGGTAACGGTGAGGGCGACGACCCACGGATTGATGACCGGGCGGCTTCGGGGGGCTGAACTGGTTGCCTTGGGCCTTGGCGGGGCTGCTATGACTGGTTCAGTGAGGGTGGCGGTGGCCATGTTGTCTCGTTTTCCTCGTGAAGCGCTGGCACGGTCTCTCAAAAAGAGACTGAACGGTTTCTTTAAGCATCTGATTCATGAGAAGGGGTCTACGATGCGTTTTCTGCTGCTGTAGGATTTCGGAGCAGGGGTGCCGAGAGGGTTAGAGATATGGGAAAAGGGGAGTTAACCAGGCAGCGAATCATCGAGGAGGCGGCCCCGATTTTCAATCAGCGGGGGTTTGCCGGCTGCTCGATGCAGGATGTGCTGGATGCGACGGGGTTGGAGAAGGGTGGGGTGTATCGGCACTTTGCCAGCAAGGAGGAGCTTGCTGCTGAGGCGTTTCAGTACGCGTGGAGGCGGGTGGCGAAGGCTCGGCGGGAGGGGCAGGACGCGATTTCGGGCGCGGTTGAGAAGCTGAAGTATTCGGTGAGACGGTTTGCGGAGACCCCGGGGGTATTTCCGGGGGGGTGCCCGTTGATGAATACGGCAATCGATGCGGACGATGGGAATCCTGTGCTGCGAAGTTTGGTGTGCGCGGCTATGAAGGAGTGGAAGGCGCGGCTTGCGAGCATCGTCGAGGACGGGATTGCCAATGGGGAGATTCGGGGTGAGGTTCAGCCGCGCCGGGTTGCAAACATGATTATTGCGACGCTGGAGGGAGCGTTGATGATCAGCCGTCTGGAAGGGAACCGGACGGCGGTACAAGACGCGATGGAGGGGCTGGAGATCGTTCTGGACAAGATTGTGGCTGGACCTTCGGCGTGACGTCGAGTTGTGGGGCGTTGCGATGTTAAGCAAAGAAAATCCCCGGTTGTTCTCGGGGATTTTCTTTGTTCGGGACCTCTGTGAAAGACGGCGATCTTCGTCGACGGCTATTGCACGGTGACTTGGAAGTTGATGGCGTGCGAGAGGTTTCCGGAGGAGTCTGCCGCAGTCAGGGTGATGGTTTGGGCTCCGGCCGGAGTGCCTGGATTTGTCGGAGGGTTGTTGTTGGAGGGCGAAGAAGAGCTGCAGCCTGAGAACGAGAGCAGGCCGGCAGCTAACAGGAGCGTGAGCAGGGTTGCGCGTGCGAGGCGGCGGTTGAGTCCGCGGAGTTTGCGGGGGGACACGGCTAGCAGGATGAGGCTCGCCCATGCGATTCCTTGCAGTGGGAGCGATCGATCGCGCAGGCGGGCTTTTGAGGGGGCGGTGGTTGTGATGGTCAGAACGCTGGTGGCAGCGCCGCTGGTCGGGGTTACGGAGGCCGGGGCGAAGGTGCAGGTTGCTCCGCTGGGGAGTGTACCGCAGGAGAACTTCACTGTGCCGCCGTAGCCGCCGACTGGAGTGACCGTGAGGGTCGTGGTTGCCGACTGTCCGGGTGAGATGGTCGCCGAGGTTGGGGATGCGGTGATGGTGTAGTCGGGTGTTGCGATTGAAACCGTGACTACGGTGGAGGTGCTGCTCGAGTTGGCAACGTCGCCTGCGTAGCTCGCCGTAACTGCGTAGCTGCCTGCGGTGGTGAAGGTGAAGGGCAGGGTAGCGACGCCGTTAGTGAGGGAAGCAGTGCCGAGGGTGGCCGTTGCGGAGGCAAAGGTGACCGTTCCGGTCGGGTTGAGCCCCGAGACGGTTGCGGTGAAGGTTAGCTGCTGGTTCGTTCCGGCGCTGGCAGATGAGATGGAAAGGGTCGTTTTAGACGCGGCTGGGGCGATTGCCAGCGAGAGCGGGTTAGAGGAGCTTGGTGTGTTGTTGCTGTCTCCGGGGTAGTTCGCGATGACAGCAAATGTCCCTGCTGCTGGGAATGAAACCGCGAGTGTGGCTGTTCCGTTCGTGACAGCTGCGGTTCCGAGTGTTTTGCCACCAGCCACGAAGGAGACGGTGCCGGTTGGAGTGGCACCTGTGACCGTTGCAGTGAGGGTGAGTTGCTGACCGGGCGCTGCGCTGGCGGCGGTGGCGGAGATTACAGTCTTCGAGGCTATGGGCGCCGGAGCTGAGGGAGTGGGATTATTTTGATTTAGGAGAGAGGTGACTACACCATTCACACCGTAGAGGTAGTCGAGTGAGTGGTCCGCTGACCCCATCGGCGCTTGATTGTTGAGTCGGGCAAGGGTCGCGAAGCCGATTTGAGTGGTGCTTAGAGGATAGTTATTGAAATTCTGTGGGAAGTTGCCGGTACCATCTCCGAGAAGTACCTCGACTTGAGGATTGAAACCGAGCAACGACTGCAGGAGTAAATCCGGATGGCCGTCTGCGTTGACGTCGCCTATTGCGATTGATGGCGTAGCTCCCGCTTGGGGGCTGAAAGCTGTAGTGGTGTAGAAGGGAGTGGTTTGAAAGGTGCCGTCCCCATTTCCTGCGTATATGCCGATGCTGGTGGCGTTATTGAAGATCACCAAATCAAGGTTACCGTCACCATTTAAATCGCTGACAGCAAGGATAGTTCCCGTGATTCCGAGGGGTTGTTGTGTGAAGGTCCCGTCGCCGTTTCCGAGG
Source organism: uncultured Edaphobacter sp. (assembly GCA_964658525.1). GTDB lineage: Bacteria > Acidobacteriota > Terriglobia > Terriglobales > Acidobacteriaceae > Edaphobacter. The sequence goes on along the minus strand of CAZZZG010000109.1, from coordinate 10,388 downwards.
CTAACGGTGCCGCCACCGATTATGTCCAGCTTATGATCATTGTTCAGATCCGCGGCGAAGCCGATGGTGTTGTACGGAAGCGGCAAGGACACAGGAGTGGCGAAAGTTCCGTCTCCATTCCCGGCTAAAAAGAGAACTCCGCTCGGGGGTTGTGGTGCTTCTACGTCCACATTGCTCGCTTCATAAGGGAGAATCAGGTCAAGTTTATTGTCGCCGTTAAAATCACCCACCAGAGGCGTTAGTGCTGGGGTTATTGTGAGATTTTGGGTCGTGTTCGGCTGAAAGGTACCGTCTCCATTGCCCCCATAGAAATAAAGTGATGCGGTGGAGAGGGTGCCTCCGTGGAAATCGACAGCTCCTGGAAAGATCGTCAAGGCATCGAGCTTGCCGTCACCGTTGAAGTCGCCGGTGACGAGAAGCTGACCCGTACCTCCGGTACGACTTGTAACCGAGAATCTGCCATTGCCCCTGCCTAGAGCAGCCACAAGATTACCGGCGGCGTCGACGGAGAGAAGATCTGCGATTCCATCCGCATTTACGTCGGCGGTGAGCATCGCGCTGCCTCCACCGCCCAGTACGGTAGCTGGAGGACCTTGAAAGGTGCCGTTGCCGTTACCTACCAGGACGACCGATTCTACATCCGATGGGAAGTAAAGGTTGGTGTTTCCATTACTTCCGGTCTGTGCGATAGCAAAAAACGATAAGCCATAACTTTCACCTAGTGACAGGTTTCCGTTGCCATCGTTAAGGGCGATCGAAGTCACACTGCCGCTAAGCGCAAAGTTTGTGATGTTACTCGTGTTCGTGTTCTGAAAGGGCACGATCGTGGTGTAGTTCACCGACGTATCGAGGGCGAGACTGGAGCCGGTGGTGAACTTCCCACTAGGATTGCCAAGTAAAATTTGAAGTGAAGTCGCAGAGCTCTGTGCGGGCGATCCAAGAAACGCAATATCGGCTAAACCGTCGCGGTTAAAGTCTCCAGTGACAAAGGGCTGGCCTCCTGGGACGCTCGCAGTCGTGAGCTGTGGGGAGTTTAACGTTCCATCGCCCTTGCCGTAGTAGACAGCGATCTGTCCCGCGCCTACGGCGAGGTCTTGCTTGCCATCGCCATTGAAGTCTCCGGCGCTGATGGTGGAGAAGAAAACACCTGCCGGTGCAGCGTAAAGAGAAGCCGTAAGCAGCGATCCTGGTTTGCTGCTGCCTTGATTGAGCAGGACACCTACCTGCGACGTTCCTGAGATAACTGCGACATCGAGATAACCGTCTCCGTTCAAATCGACTGTAGTAATCGCCGGAACGCTAGCTGCGCCTGGGACCACATAGTAGGACGCTGCCTGGAAGGTTCCGTCGCCGTTGCCAAGCACCACCCCGACGTACGCAGGCTGACCCTGAGTCTGGCACGAGAAGGCGAGATCGATCTTGGTGTCATTATTTAGATCTGCCGCCACGACTGCCTGTGGCTGGCATGTCAATTGAATGGTGCCGAAGGTTGGCGAGTGATTCGGGCCATTGTTGAACGATAAGTTTATCGCGTTATAGCCGTTTGGAGAGGCTTGGTCCACTTGACCATCGCCATTGAAGTCCGCGTATGCATAGGTGTTCGATGGGAAAACCGCGAAATCGACCGGAAGTACTGGAAAGATTGGTGTTTGAGTCTGAGAGAAGCCGGGGATGGTGAGAAGGGTGATGAGGAAGGCGAGGAGCGCACGGGCTCCGGAGGGGGTCTTGCACCAAGGGGTGGCAGTCATTGTGGCATGTCCTTCAAAAGTTGCTCAGCGGGAACGGGTTGATGGAATGTCGTCCGATTTGTGGGGTGATTGTTGGCGTCTGCCTGCGAGGTCGTCGAAGGGGAGTAAAAGCCAAAGCGATGATACATGTAGGCTATGTCTTCGTCTTGGCTATTCCGTGACCAATTTGGGGGATGGTAACGTGTACGCCGGTCGAAGCGCCTGAGGGGCGGTTTCGTGATTGGAACGTCTAAGATGGATTGAGCTACTTCAAGATGGCTGGGACGTATTAGAGATCTATGACTGAGTTTGTGATTAAGCTGGCGGATGAGCGTGGGCGGGTGATGGAGCAGAGCCATGCGGCGGCTACGGCTGAGGAGCTGAAGGCTCGGTTTACGCAGGCTGGCTATTACGTCTATTCGGTGAAGGCGAAGAGCGCGCTGGGGGCGAGCAAGAAGAAGGTTAAGCTCGAGACATTTCTCGTGTTCAATCAACAGTTCTTGACGTTGATCAAAGCTGGTTTGCCGATTTTGGGGTCGCTCGAACTGCTGAGCAAGAGGCAGAAGATCCCGCACTTTCGTGCACAGCTGGAGGACGTGGCGTCGCGCGTGAAGACGGGAGAGTCGATCTCGCAGGCGTTTGAGGCTCAGGGTGGGTTTCCGATTGTTTATACGACGACGCTGCTGGCGGGGGAGCGGTCGGGAAATCTTGAAGAGGTGCTGCAGAGGTTTCTGGACTTTCAGCGCGTGTCGTTGACGTTCCGGAAGAAGCTGAAGGCTAGCTTGATCTATCCGGCGCTGCTGGTCGTGATGGTGATTGGGCTGTTTATTTTTTTGATCACGTTTGTGGTGCCGCGGTTTGCGCAGTTATACGACCAGCTTGGAACGAAGCTGCCTGCGTTGACTACGTTTCTACTTGATCTGGGGAAAGAGGCGCAGTCCTACGGAATCTATGTGGCTGTAGTAGTGGGGGTGGTTGGGTTTTTGCTCTATCGCTGGTCGAAGACGGACGCGGGCGCGAGCCTGATCGACAAGATTCGTATCAAGCTGCCGGTGTTTGGCAGTGTGTGGTTGAAGTATCAGGTCGGTCTGTTTTCGAGGACGCTGTCGACGCTGTTGACCGGCGGTCTGCCGCTTGTCCCTTCGCTTGAGACGGCGGCGAAGTCGATCGATTCGCGAGAGATTGCGAGTGCGGTCTATAGATCGGTCGAGACGGTGCGCGAGGGGAAGGGTCTATCGGTTAGTTTGCAGGCGACGAAGGTGTTTCCCGAGCTTGCGATTGAGATGATCGAGGTCGGCGAGTCGACCGGTGCCCTGCCGCAGATGTTGAACTCGGTGGCGGAGTTCTTTGAAGAGGATGTGCAGACGAATCTTACGGCGGCGATGAGTTTGATTGAGCCTCTGATCCTGATCATGATGGGGTTGGTGGTAACGACGATTTTGATTGCGCTGTATTTGCCGATCTTCAGCTTGAGCGCGGGTGGTTCGGGAGGGCAGTAGGGAACGGGGAGATTCTTTGCTGCGTATGCTTGCTTGTTGTTGCTGGTCCTCGCGTGTCTGAGCGTGGTGCGGCTTAGTCTCGCGGCGAGGAGGGCGTATGGCTGCGAAAGCTCCAGTGCATGGAATCGAGAAGCGAGAGGGTTCTGGGGGCGTCTACCCTGGGTGGCTGAAGGTTGGCTTCTGGATCTGCGTCATGATTGCGGTTGCGGTGGTGTTGCGCAGAGTTGCGGTGCTTCTGCATCCGGGAGGGGGTGGATCTTCGCCGACGGCTGCGCTTGACGCGGTGTTTGCTTCGCACGAGGCTTTGACGCTTGCTCATATTCTTCCAGCGATGGCGTTTGTTCTGATGACTCCGTTTGTTTTGTTGCGACGAACTGGCGGCGTGTGGGCGGAACGGATTTTCTTTCCCCTTGGGGCCTGGGTGGGACTCACTGCTTATGCCATGAGCACTCATCCGGTTGGAGGGTGGGTGGAGCGATCTGCGGTTCTTTTGTTCAATAGCCTCTTTTTGTTTTCGCTTGCACGTGCGTTTGTGGCTGCACGACGGGGCGAGGCGCTTGACAAGATGCGATGGATGTTGCGAGCGGTTGCGATTCTGCTTGGTATCGCAACTACGCGTCCGGTGATGGGAGTGTTCTTTGCGACCAGCCGGTTGACCCACCTTGAGCCGGGGCAGTTCTTTGGTATTGCGTTCTGGATTGGCTTTTCGATCAATACGATTGCGATTGAACTCTGGCTGCGTTCGCGGGGAGATCGACTTCCGGTAGCGGGTTAACGACGCGTTTGGGCCGCGATCTTCAGCAGAGGTTACAATTCGTCAAGCTCGGACAGGGGGAATGAGTTGACTGTAATCTCTCGGCGTTGGGTGTTGCGATACGTGGCGGCGGTGGCTCCGCTGATTGTGCTGGTCGGGTGTACCAGCTCCTACTACAAGGCGATGAAGACGTTTGGGAAAGAGAAGCGGGACATCCTTGTGTCGCGGGTGAAGGATTCGAAGAAGGACCAGCAGCAGGCGAAGGAGCAGATCAAGACGACAATGGAGTCGTTTCAGGCGTTGACAGGGTTTCAGGGGGGAGCGCTTGAGAAGAACTATAAGAAGCTGAATGGTGAGTACGAGAAGGCTGCGGATAGCGCGCAGAAACTGCATAACCGAATCGACTCGATCGATCAGGTGTCGAACGATCTCTTCAAGGAGTGGCAGAAAGAGATTGATGGGATGGAGAACAAGAAGTTGAAGGCGCAGTCGGCGGTGATGTTGCGGCAGTCGCGATTGAGTGAGGCGAACTACATCAAGTCGATGAGGCAGACCGAGGCTCGGATGACGCCGGTCATTACGGCGTTTCGCGATCAGGTGACTTTTCTGAAGCACAATCTGAATGCGCGGGCGATTGGATCGTTGAAGGGGACTTCGGCGAAGATGTCGACTGACGTCGATGTGTTGATGGTGAGTCTGGATGGGTCGATGGCGCAGGCCGATGCTCTGATTGCTTCTTTGAATGCGGATCAGCCTTAGAAGATATAAAAGCGCACTGCGCGTGCGGCGGTCACTTCGTGACTTGTATACCGCTTCGCCTGGGCCTCCCGTTGGTCGGCGGTGATATTTGATCCCGACCAACGGGAGGGCTCTTGTCGCATGGATTGCCTTGACCGGTATACGCGTCACGAAGTGACCGCCCTCCGCGCAGGAGGTTTTTCAGAGTGACTGATTGAGAGCACGTTTGGCGGCGAGCGAGAGCATGAGGCGCGAAAAGCCGCTGAAGATCATGCTGATGCCGACCAGCGTTCCGATAACCCAGACGGTGCTCGCGGGCCACGACCGCCAGATCATAATGGCGAGGATGAGGGTGATGACGCCGTCGAAGAGAAGCCAGCCGGCGCCGTGGCGGGGACGAAGCTGGAAGGATTGGATGATCTCAACGATTCCTTCAAAGACCAGATAGACAGCGAGGATCAGAGTGAGGACGATGAGGGCGTCGAGTGGGTGCAGAAGGAGATAGACGCCAGTAAAGAGATAGATCGCGCCGACCAGCAGTTCCCAGAGCACACCGCCGGTGGTGTGAGTCTTGAAGGCGAAGACGAAGTGAGTGATTCCACTTACGATCATGGCCCAGGCAAAGATAAGTGTGACGGCGAGGCCCGAGAACGGCGGAATCAGGACGGCGAAGAGGCCAGCAAGAATGAGCAAGATGCTGAGGGCGATGGACCAGTTGATCGCCTTAGGGGCGAGAGCGGAGAGGGTCGGCGGGTACGTGCTCATTGCTGTGTCCTCCAAAAGACGTACGTATGTGAGGCCAAAGGTGGTTCCGCGGAGAATACCATAAGAGGTGATTTTGCTGAATAATAGAAGATTGGACGGATGTTTCGTCTTCGCCGGATTCCGGCCGCGGGTTGTGGCGGGATTAGCACCAAAAAAGATCGTTTGAACGCACCGTGAATGACGCGAAGGTGTGAGTGACGGTTGGATGCAAAGGGAGTCTTACGAATATGGCAATTGCACCGTTGGCAATACCGATCAATGAAGCAGGCATGGGTGAAACGGAGCGGGCGCAGCTTCTGGCACGTCGCTATCGCGCTGATTTCGTTGACCTGAAGAACTTCAAGATCTCGCATGAGCTGTTCAAGAGTGTGCCCGTGGACATGATGTTCCGGTACAACTTTGTGCCGCTGGAGCAGATGGAAGGCAAGCTCGCGATTGCGGTCTCCGATCCTTCGAAGTTGATGGTGCTGGACGAGATTTCAGGGCTGCTGGGGCAGAGGCTGGTGACGCGGGTGGCGACACTGAGCCAGATTACCGAGCTGCTAAAGAAGACCGAACAGAGTCAGCGCGTCCTCGATGAGGCAAGTGAAGGGCTTGCGTTCGATGTGTTATCTGGCGACGACAACCAGGACTCGAACATCTCGATTGAGCGGCTGACCAGCGAAGATGATATCTCCCCCATCATAAGACTTGTTGATACCACCATCTTCACGGCGCTGGAGCGGCGCGCCTCGGATATTCACCTTGAAACGTTCGATGATTCGCTGCTGGTGAAGTACCGCATTGACGGTGTGCTGCAACAGGCGATGGCTCCGATTGCACGCGAGCATCATCAGACCATTCTGTCGCGTATCAAAGTCATGAGCGAGCTGGATATTGCAGAGCGCCGCGTGCCGCAGGACGGACGTTTTCGAGTTCGTTATAAAGGCAGGCTGATCGACTTTCGTGTATCGATTATGCCGACAGTGCATGGCGAGAACGCTGTGCTGCGTGTGCTCGATAAAGAGTCGATGTCGGAGAAGTTCACGAAACTTTCATTGGATGTCGTGGGCTTCGCGGCGAAGGATCTTGAGAGGTTCAGACGGTACATCAAAGAGCCGTACGGCATGGTGCTGGTGACGGGACCGACGGGGTCGGGCAAGACGACAACTCTTTATGCGGCGTTGAACGAGATTAAATCTGAAGAAGATAAGATCATCACGATCGAAGACCCCGTGGAGTATCAGATTCGCGGCATCACGCAGATTCCGGTCAACGAGAAGAAGGGGCTGACGTTCGCGCGTGGTCTGCGTTCGATTCTGCGTCATGACCCGGACAAGATTCTGGTCGGTGAGATCCGCGATGCGGAGACGGCGCAGATTGCGATCAACTCGGCGCTGACGGGACACCTTGTGTTTACGACGGTGCACGCGAACAACGTGGTCGATGTGCTGGGACGGTTTTTGAATATGGGCGTTGAGCCTTACAACTTTGTTTCGGCGTTGAACTGTATTCTGGCGCAGCGGTTGGTGCGGCAGGTTTGTGAATTTTGCGTGAGAGATGTGCGCTACAGCGACGCGGATTTGCTTGCCAGCGGGCTCGATCTGCAGGAGTGGCGTGGATTCAACTTCCGTGAAGGACCTGGATGTATCGAGTGTGGCGGAACGGGATATCGCGGTCGGTCGGCGATTCACGAACTGCTGGAGCTGGATGACGAGATTCGCGAGATGTTGCTGGCGAAGAAGCCGGGAAGCGAGATTCGTAAGAAGGCCAAAGAGAAGGGCATGGCGTTTCTGCGCGATTCGGCGTTGGAGCGTGTGCGAGACGGCATCACTACGTTGCGCGAGATCAATAAGGTGACGTTTATTGAGGCGGGACGGTAAAGCCGGGCGCGAGAACATGACTTGCCGCTGCGCACCATGATGGTGACGTAGTGTCAATCGATAGAGCAAGGTAGTCTAGGACGGAATGGAAATTTTACCGAAAACATTGGGCACGCGGCCGCGGCTGGCGGTTGAGGTTCGCGCAGAGGGCGTCGTGGCGGCGCGGGCCGAGGATGCCGCTGCTCTGTTGACGTCGGTGGCGCGGGTGGATCTGGCTAGTGGTGCGCTGGCGCCTGGGTTGAAGCCCGGCAACGTCGTCGACAAGACGTGCGTGTCGCTGGCGGTGCGCAAGGCGCTCGATGCTGTATCGGGGCGTGGTTTGTCGGACCGCGCCGACCGTGGTGCGGGCCGTCTGCGAGATGTGACGCTCGTGGTGCCGGACTCCGCGGTGCGTGTGCTTTTTCTGGATTTCGATCAACTGCCGACGAAGGCAGTTGAGGCGCTGCCTCTGGTGCGTTTTCGCTTGAAGAAGCTGCTGCCGTTCGACGCAGATGACGCGAAGGTGAGCTACCAGGTGATGTCGAACGAGAAGGGAACGATCAAATTGCTGGCGGTGGCAATACCGAAGGCTGTGCTTGAAGAGTATGAGGCCATGGTGCTTGCGGCGGGATATCAGCCGGGCGCTGTGCTGCCAAGTACTCTGGCGGCACTGGCGGGGCTTGATGAGACCACATCGCCGGTGCTGGTGGTCAATGCTGGGTTGGGGTCGGTGACGACTGCGATTGTGCAGGCGGGAGTTCTGCTGCTGCATCGCTCGGTTGATATGGGTACGGGGCCCAATGTTGGCGCGCCAGTTGAACTTGTCGAGACCTCGATCCCTTTGGTGGACCGGGAAAGTTCTGCGCAGGAGTGGGCGCAGCAGGAGCCGCTGGGGCCAGGGGGATGGGATCGCTTCGATGTGCAGAGTGAGATGCCGCCTTCGATGCTGGGAACCGCTTTGGTGCGGCACATTGAGGCTCAAGCGGCAGCGCGCGAGGTTGCGCAGGCGGTGAGTGTGGCGGCGGCGTACTTCGAAGACTCGTTGCAGACTGCTCCCGACCAACTTTTAGTTGCGGGAACGCTCGGTGCGGAGACGCTGGCGGAAGCGGGGGAGTACGGGCTGGAGGGGCTGCGGGTGCGCGAGTTGGTGGATGCAGGAATGATGGAGGCGGGAGCAGTAACGGCGAGTGTGCCGCGAGGCTGGCTGGCCGGCGTCCGGGGAGCGCTGAAGAACTGATGCGGATCTCTGTCAATCTTGCGAATCGACCGTTTATAGAATTGAGGCCGCTGTTTGCGAAGCTGCGGCTGGCGATGGTGGTGCTGGCGCTGCTGGCGGTGGGACTGGGATTTGCGCTGCACTCGCTGAATGCGAAGGCCAAGGTGGCGCAGGCGCAGATGGATGCACTGAAATCGAAGACGCAGCGTTATCAGCAGGAGCAGATGGCGAATGAGGCGAGGATGCGTCAGCCGCAGAATATGGCGGTGCTGGAGCGATCGCGTTTTCTGAATGCAGCGTTTGCGGAGAAGAGCTTCAGCTGGACGGCTGTGATGATGGATCTTGAGAAGGTGCTGCCCGCAGGTGTTCAGGTGACGAGCATCGATCCGGTGATTTCGAAGGAAGGCGATGTGAATATTCGGCTCCGCGTAAGCGGCGATCGCGAGAAGGCGGTGCAGCTGGTGAGGAATCTCGAGACATCGCAGCGATTCCTTTCGCCGCGGCTGGCGTCGGAGCAGGCGCAGACGCAGGAGGGAAACCGGAATGCTGCGCAGCTGACCGCTCCTGGAGCGGTGCAGTTCGATGTACTGAGTGGTTATAACCCGCTGCCGGAAAAGCACGTGAAAGACGTCGCCGCGAAAGATAAGAAGGACAAGGACGATGCGACGGAGGGTGATTCCGGCGCTGTGAAGAAGAGGACGACACCAAAGAGGGCGCTCCCCGGTGCTGGAGCGGCGAAGGCTTCGGCGCAGAGGGGAGCGGCGCGATGACGACAGTAGCCGAGAAGAAGCGGACTGCCGTGGCGGCCAAGCAGTGGGCCGAGAAGGCGAGCCGGTTGGGCACGCTGAAGAATTTTCATATTGCCGGTGTGGTGGCGCTGGGGCTGGTGAATCTTTACCTGCTCGCGCATATGGCGTTTGCATGGCGCGCGGCGAATAGCCAGAATGCCGCTGCGTTGGCCGACCAGACGGTACAGATGAAGGCGGCGGAGATTGCGAGACAGCCGCTCGAAGGGCTGGATGAGAAGCTGGCGCAGGCTACCAAAGATGCCGACAAGTTTTATAAGGAGCGTTTACCGTTTGCGAACTCTGAGATAGTGGGAGAGCTCGGAGCGCTCGCCAAGAAGCAGGGGGTGAAGCTGGGGCGGGTACAGTACGCCTACTCCCCGGTGATGGACGCAACCGCAGGCGCGCTGACTGAGGCGCGAATGGATGCCAGCCTGAGTGGGGACTACCGGCCGCTGGTGCTCTTTATCAACTCGCTGGAACGGGACAAGATGTTTTTCCTGATCAGCGGGCTTACGTTGACTGGTCAGCAGAGCGGAACAGTGGGTCTGCGGCTTCGGCTGACGACGTACTTGCGATCGCCGGTGGGGACGGAAGGCTCGGAGAAGAGTGTGGCGGGCCCAGAGAAGAAAGCTGGCGACAGCTCTTCTGAAAATCCTGATGCGGGAGGCCAGCGATGATACGGCTGACTGCGGATCAACAGAAGAAGGGCGGCGCGATTGCTGCTTTCGTGCTGGTTGCGGCTGGAGTTCTGTACTACGAGCTGCGCGACGACAGCCCTGCACCGGTAGCGCCCCCTGTTGTGGTGACCGCTCCTGCGAGGTCTGCTCCCGCTGCTGGAGCCGTAATTGCGATTCCCTCCGGAAACATCGCTGGAGCTGCGGCCAAAAAACTTGGAACGACATCGGCGCAGCTCGATCCGACGCTGCGAATGGATGCGATGCTGGTGACGGAGTCACTGGTCTACTCGGGTGGCGGACGGAATATCTTCTCCGCAAGCTCGGAGCCGGTCGATATTCCGAAGCCGATTGTGCCGGTGCGGAAGGTGAAGGCTCCGCCTCCG
>CAZZZG010000108.1:0-13832 GCA_964658525.1 uncultured Edaphobacter sp. | reverse complement strand
AGGCCGGGGCGGTTGGCGCGGAAGAAGAGGCTGCCGTGCCAGTCGTTGGTGCCGCTCTTGGAGGTGACCTGGAGTTGGGCGCCGCTGAAGCGTCCGTTTTCCGCGTCGTAGCTGTTGGAGACGATTTTGACGTTACCTACGGAGTCTTCGTTCGGCGTGATGACAGAGGTGCCACCCCAGACGGCGCTGACGGTGCTGATGCCGTCGATGCTGATGCCGTTGGAGGAGTTCTGCGAACCGTTGGCGATGACTTGTGGGCCGTTTTCTGTCTGGAAGATACCTGCGCCATTGCCCGAGCCGCCGGGGCCGGTGGTACCGGGCAGATTGTTCGTGCCACCGGCGCCGCCCTGAGAGCCGTCGCCGAAGACGCCGGGAGCCAACTGGGCGAGTTGGAAGACGTCGCGGTTGGCTGATGGGAGATGTTGGATCTGTTCGCTGGTGACGACTCCGCTGGTGGACGCGGTTGCAGTTTCGAGAGCTGAGATGGCGTCGCCGTTTACGGTGACGGTGGTGTTGGTGTCACCGATCTGCAGGGTGACGTTGATGTTGTTGGGCTGTTCGGGGACGATGTGGACGTCGCTGATGGTGTTGGTCTCGAAGCCTTTGGCGGTAGCGGTAAGGGTGAAGGGATCGGGCGGGAGAGCGTTGAAGTTATAGACGCCGCTGGCGTTGGAGATGGCGGTGAGGGCGTGGCCGGTGGCGTTGTCGGTGAGGGTGAGGGTGGCGCCGGGAATAACGGCACCGGTAGAGTCGGCGACGGTTCCTTGAATGGACGCGCGGAACTGTGCGTGAGCTGTGGTGGCGCACAGGGTAAGGATGAAGACGAAGGCCGGGCCCAGCACGTAGTGCAGGAACCTCATGAGATGAGTGGACTTGGTGAATCGAAAGTGTTGCATCGTGCCTCCTGATGGAAACATGTGCGAAATTTTTCCACCGCGGATAGGACGTGCCTTGGGTCACGGGGGAGGATTAGGCAAACGTTTGACCGTCAGAAACTATGCGCGGGTCTCCAAATGACTGTCAAGGTTGGACTTTGCCAGTTGTAGGCATATCAAAAGGTATGGAACCTGCGCGCGACGAAATCTGGCGTAGGTTGCCGTTCAGGATTTTGCGAAGGAGGTAATCGCTTGTTGCTCTTCGGAAAATACTTCAAAGAGGGGCAAGAGGTTGCACATCTTCAAAGTCTGCGTCACCTGCTTGGATGGATTTACGAGCTTTAAGGCTCCGCCGGCCTCTTTGGTCGAACTCATGATCATCACCAGAAGGCCGATGCCGCTTGAGTCCATGCGATTGACGGCGGTGAGGTTGAAGACGAACTGGTTGGCTCCGTGCGCAGTCAGGCTGTCAATCTTCTGTCGCAGGTTATTGACCGGAACGCCGAGGACTAGTGGGCCGCTCAACTCGACCGCATCGATTTCTCCGTGTTTCGTGACTTTAATCTCAAGCGTGTTCAAATACGCCCCCTCTCCTGGACAGTGCAAATTCAACCGCGCGGGACTGCGGCAGGATAACACTCTCGTGCGAATGACGACATGGAAAGGCGGAGGCTCGCCGCTTGAAAGGGATGATCAAAGGGCGAGCTCTCCGCCTGGGTTGGGCTGGAAGGTGGGGTTAGCTGTGGGTTAGATAGCCCATTCCGGCCAGGACACCACGCATGTAGGCAAAGCTGGCGATGACCCCGGGCATCGGGTCGTCGGCGTGTATCTCGTATTCGAGATCGACGAAACCTTTGTAGTTGGTTTTGATGAGAGCCTCGAAGATTCCTCTCACTGGCATGATGCCCTCTCCAACGGCGACCTGGCTCTCTTTGCTTTGAAAGTTCGTGAGGTCCTTCATGTGGACGTCGAATAGTCGCGGACCGACTTCGTGGATGGCCTGGACTACGTCTGTGCCGGCACGGACGGTGTGGCCGACATCGATGCAGCAGCCGATTCGTGGGTCCATATCTTTGACGGCCTTGAGGATGTCGAGAGGGGAGTGCCAGAGTTTGTCTTCGGGGCCATGGTTGTGGATCGCGATGCGGATGTCGTACTCCTTCACAAATTTCTCTACGTGGGGAAGGGTTGCAGGATCGGGGTCTCCGGCGACGATGACGGAGATTCCAGCGCGTTTGCAGTACTCGAACTTGCTGCGAATGTCGGCTTCGTCGTCCTTGGTGAAGTAGATGGCTCCGGCGGCGTGGAGCTTGATGCCGGCGGCGGTGTAGTCTGCGAGGGCTTTGGCTTCTTCGGCGGGATCCATGGGTAGATGATCTTTGGTGTCTTTGACGTTCAGGTCAGAGACGTTGAGCTGCTTCATGAAGCCGATCATCTGTGCGCGCGTGAAGTTGCGGAAGGTGTAGCTGGCCAGTCCGAGATGAATTGGAGAGGGCGCGCCAGTCGCGGGGGATGGCTGCATGGCTGATGCGGGGAGGGTGCTCGAGGTGACAGTTGCTGCGGCAAGGAGGGCGCCGGATTGAACGAAGCTGCGACGTGAGAACTTATTTGTCATGAGAGATCGTGACTCGCGCTTTCTGAAAGGTTCGTTGGTGGTGTGATCGTTGCGGATAGCGATTGAAGGCTTCCTGTCGATGTATCAGTCGTGGAGCCAAGGCTATATGCGGACTGTTGTTCGGATGCAGTCCGCATATAGCGGTAGTGAGAGTTAGACGTGCGGTGCCCAGCCTTTTTCGTAGTCGCGGTTCCATCCCTTCATGGCTTCGGCATCATGAAGGACCTTACCGTCAGTCGCGTCGAGTTGTAGCTCGCGGTTGACTTCCCATGCGATGTTGGAGAGCTGCAGCATGGTGACGGCGACATTTCCGATCGACACGGGAGCATTGAGTTTTTCTCCCTTGCGGATTCCGGCGATGAAGTTCGCGAAGTGGGCGTCGGTCATGGAGTCGCGGCCGGTGAGGTCGGTGGAAGAGGTTTGATCCTTGTTCGCCTTCAACTCGCTGGTTTTGTTTCCCTTTAGGTCGTAGATTTCGTAGCCGTCGCGGTCGACGAGTACGGTGCCGGTGGTTCCCATGATGGTGGATCCACGGTCGCGACCGTAGTACTTCATTCCCTGGCAGCTCTTGCCCTCCCAGGTAATTACTTTGTCGTCGTATTTGAAGCTGGTGATGAGGGTGTCATAAAACTGCCAATCGTCCTGGAACTGGTAGCGACCGCCGGAGGAAGCTACGCTCTTGGGCAGGTCGACTCCAAGGGCCCAACGGCAGACGTCGATCTCATGTGTTCCGTTATTGAGGGTTTCGCCGGTGCCGTAGATTTTGAACCAGTGCCAGTTGTAGGGTTGCAGGTTGTCCTTATAGGGACGGCGCGGCGCTGGGCCTTGCCAGAGTTCCCAATCGAGCTGCGCGGGAACTGGCGCTTCCTTACCGGTACCGATCGATTTTCTGACGTTGCTGTACCAGGCTTTTGCGAAGTAGGCGCGGCCGATGGCGCCATTGTGAATCTTGTCAACGATCTCGATGGTGTGCGGGGAGGAGCGCTGCTGAGTGCCCATCTGCACAAGTTTGCCGTACTTCTGCTGTGCCTGTACGAGCATGATGCCCTCGGCGGGGTTGTGGCTGCAGGGCTTCTCGACATAGACGTGTTTGCCGGCCTGCAAGCCAGCGATGGCCATGGGGGTGTGCCAGTGATCAGGAGTGGCGATGGTGATGGCATCGACATCTTTCTTCTGGAGGATGTGGCGAAAGTCCTGATCGGTTGCGGGAGCTTCGCCCATCTCTTTCTCGGTGTCGGTAGCGAACTTCTTCATGGTGTTGGTGTCTACGTCGCAGACATAGGCGATGCGCGCATCTTTCTTGTTCGCTTTGAGCGCGGACAGGTGAGCATAGGCACGGCTGCGAACACCGATGACGGCGAAGTTGAGGCGGTCGTTCGAGCCGAGGATTTGCCCGTAACTCTTTGCGGTTGATGCGACAGCGAGACCCGCTGCTCCTACTGCCAGTGTGTCTAGAAATTCACGTCTCGTGATCATTGTTTTTCTCCTTAGGAGATTGAGGCAGATGCTTTGTCTACTGTTTAAAAACAAGAGCGAAATACAAGGATCCTTCACTCCGTTCAGGATGACGGCGTTATAAGTGTAGGACTGCTAAAAAGTTCCTGAGTTGACCAGGCACTGCTTCATGCCTGCCCAGCTGATTCGTGTTGAAGCCTCCGGTGTGCCTGCTCCGCGCCAGTGCGTCTCGAGGCTGACAGCGTTGTGATAGCCAGCCTGCTTGAGTGCGCGGAATTGGGCTGTCCAGTCGATGTAGCCCTTGTCGACAGGGGACCAGACGATTTTGCCGGTGTCGTCCTTGACGGCATTTTTGCAATGGCAATGGTGGATACGGTTTTTCGGCAGGGCGTCCCAGCCAGCAGGGAAGGCGTCGAGTTCGCCGCGCATAACGGCGTTGCCAGCGTCCCAGTTGAGTGCGAAGTGCGGGGACGGAATGGCATTGAGGGTCTTCGCGGCCTCGCGGCCAGTGGCGGTGTTGCAGGCGAACTCGTTTTCGATGACGAGGAGGAGACCTTGCTTGCCGACGATCTCGGCGGTGGCGCGAAGTTTTTCGTTGATGGCTGCGCGGTAGGGTGCGACGTCATCGAGACGCCAGAAGTCGAAGCAACGAATTTTGTCGGTCTTGAATTGTTTGGCGAGGGAGATGGATTTGGCGAGGACTTCGTCCTGCTGCTTGTAGGCGACCTCCGCGGCTCCGTGCATGTCGCCTTTCGAGCCGTACTGCGATTTTGGTGCGCCGGGCCAATCGACTTTGAAGAGGGGGCTGGCAATGTCGGTGACTTGCAGATTGTATTTTGCGAGGATCTTCAGAGCTTCGGCTATCTCGGCGTCAGATGAGGCCTGGAGGTTCTTGCCGAAGATTTCGCGAAGCTCGACGTAGTGGAGACCGAAGTCGTTGGCGATGACGGAGCAGGCGTGATCGAAATCTTGAGAGATTTCGTCGGAGATGACGGCGATTTTGAAGGGAGAAGCTGCGGCCCATGCTCTCATTGGCAAGGAGAGCGATGCGGCTAGGCCAGCCGAACCCCCTACGAACTGTCGCCTGGAAATACTCTTCATGATTTTGAACTCCTCTTTCTTCGATGCCATTCTGGCGTAATGCAGGAACACGGACGTCAGACGATCATTCGGCTTGCTAGTTGTGACGTTCCTAAGCTGTGAACGTTGGGAAGCTTTCGGGTTAAGTACGAATTTTATAGGCAAAAGGGAAGCAGAGAGAAGTCCCGACAAGGTCTGCCGGGACTTCTCTTCTGTTTAGAAGGAGATTTTGACTGCAGCCTGCAGGACACGTGGACCGCCAACGCCGTTGACATTGCCGACGCCACTGCCGAGGGTTGAGGTGATGACGCCAAAGGAACTGGAGCCGAAGGTGGTTCCGGGCAGACCGAATGCGGGTGTGTTGGTCAGGTTGAAGGCATCGAAGCGAGCCTCGAGAGATGACTCGCGAAAGATGGGGAAGGTTTTGAATAGGGACAGGTTGTCTGAGAAGTAGCCCGGGCCACGGAACTGATTTCGTTGCGTGTTCCCAACGACGCATGGACCGGGGGATACACAACCGGAGAGTCTGCTAACGCTGAAGCTGGTTGGATCGAACCATTGTGTATGACCGCTAGGGTTACTGTGGTGATGCAGGACGTGGAAGGGCGCAACCTGATCGACGGTCTGGGTTGTGCCGGGGGTTGCGCTGGTGGTTGTGAGGGTAAACGGCAGGCCGGAGACCGCCGATAGGATGACCGAGGTCTTCCAGCCACCCAGTACGAAGGAGCCGATGCCTGAGTTGAAGTACTTGTGATTGCGTCCAGCCGGCAACTCCCAGGTGAGCGTCTGGGCGAAGTTGAGCCTGCGGTCGAAGTCCGCAAGGGCGTAGTTGCGACGGCGGTCGCCGCTGTAGAAGAGCAGGGCCCCATCTTGTGGGGTGGTGACATAGTTTTGCGCCTTGCCCCACGTGAAGGCTGAGGTATAGGCGATTCCGTGGGTGTACCGGCGAGTGAATTGTACTTGCAGTGACTGGTAGTTGGAGGAGTAGCCCAGAAAGAATTGAGTCACGGAGGCTGTCTTTCCAAACGCTATGTTCAACGGATCGAAGGATCCACTCTCTCCGTAGACGCTCGGGACGTTGATGTTCTGCGAGGAGTCAATTCGCGTGCCGTGGTTGGCAACATAAGCGATCTGGAGGGAGCTGTCATGCGCGAGCGCCTGCTGGATGGCCGCATTCCAGGAGGAGACATAAGCATTCTTGAAGTTGAGCGGGATGTAAAGGTTGCCAAGGCTGTTGAGGAAGGTGTTGCCGGTGGCTGTGATCTTTCCATTGGCATCGACGGGGACGGGCGGGGTGGGTGGGATTCCACTTACGAAGTTGACCGGTGCTTGATTCGTGGAGCCCAGTACGGCGGCTCCATAGGTTGGAATATTGGTGTAGTCAGTGCTGGTCTTGATGGGGTAGTTGTAGGCGTAAGAGTTATCTACGAAGGGAACGTAGCTGACACCGAATCCGGCGCGGAGGACGGTGGAATCGGTGGCGCGATAGGAGGCGCCGAGCCGGGGTGCGAAGTTGGTGTAGTCGGTCTTCATCCCGATATTCGAGGGATTTCCAGCTACGCCCGCGATCGTCAGTATATTGGTTGTCGGGTCGTAGCTGGAAAATCCTCCCGCTTTGCGCGGTGTGGCGGGCGGGTAGAGTTCATAACGCAGGCCGACGTCGACAGTCAGTTTCGAGGTAGCTTGCCACTTGTCTGCGACAAAGAAGAAGAGCCAGGTCTGTCGGTAGGCGGGGAAGGTACTGTTCGTGTCCTGACCGACCTGATAAGGGGTGTCAAAGAGGATGCTGGCGATATCGTTCGCCTGACCCTTGGTGGGTGCGCCTGGGGTGGACGTCTGATTTTCGCTGAAGTAGAAGGTTCCTGCAGCTGCGTTGATATTTCCCTGAAGGAGATCGTCGCGGATGCGGCGGATGTCGACGCCTGCTTTGAGGGCATGGTTGCCGAGGATCTTGGTCCAGTTGTTGGCGAAGTCGATGTTCGATTCGGCGCGGAGCCAGGGGAGCGATTGGGAGTAACCGATGAGCGGATTTCCTGTGCCGTTTTCTCCGTTGCCGGCGAAGTTGCTTACCTGGAAGGCGACTTGTCCGCTATCGATCGAACTGAGATTGGTGCCGGGGATGCCGAGTTTCTTGGCATCGTCCTGACCGAAGTCCGACTGTTGCGCCGAGTTGCGAAGGTGGGCTACACCAAAGCGTGCCTCGGTGAACAAGGTTGGCGAGAAGACGTGATCGTAGTTGACGCCGGTGCTGTAAGCGGTCGCCGTTCCAGTCGCTTCGAAGCCTCCACCGGTTGGTCCACCGAGGAAGGATCCGAACAGAGGCGCCTGGAAGGTGGTGATCTTCTGATGGCTGAAACGACCGCTCAGGTGATCTTTCTGGCTGATCGTCCAGTCCGACTTGATGTCGTAGCTGATGGAGTCCTTGCTGAAGGGTGAGTTTTGAGAGAAGTTATTGGTAATGACTCCTGAGCTATAGGCTGCCGAAGCGAGATTCTGCTTTGGATCTCTTGCGATGGCGTCGAGTGCCTGAAGGACGGTCAGTCCGATGCTGCTATCGTTGACTGGCGTCATTGCCCGGCTCAGCGGGATCTGATTGTTTGCAAAAGCGGTGCGGCCCTTGCCGCAGTTGGCTGGCGTTGGGCCGCCGTAGCAGTCTGCAGTATCTCCGGTCTGCGGATCGTAGACCTGGCCAGCGTATTTGCTGAGGTCGATATTGCCGCCGACGACGTTGTAGTAGGGAATCGTTGCGTTGACGGTGGAAGACTCATGATCGGAGGTGCGGAGGAAGTCGCCGAAGAAAAAGAGTTTGTCTTTGAGGATTGGGCCTCCGATAGAAGCGCCCGTGTAGTTGTAGACGAGGCGTCCGTTGGGGCCGCTGGAGAAGTAGTTGCGAGCATTGACGCCGTTGTTTTCCATGTTCTGGAAGACAGAACCATGGAACTGATTGGTTCCTGACTTGAGGGTGACGTTGACGACGCCGCCGACGGCACGGCCAAACTCGGCCTCGAAGTTATTAGTGGTGATGTCTACGTTCTGGATCGCGGCGGCGGGGGGAACGAGGATGATGTGGATTCCGGTGCGCTGATCGTCGTCGATACCTTCAATTTGATAGAGGTTGACGTAGGAGGACTGACCGTTCGCGTTAACAGACAGATCGTTGTTGGCGTTGAAGAACTGTGAGTTGTTGAAGACCACGGGCGCCATGCCGGGAATTGTGTTGAGCAAGGATTGAAAACTGTTGCCGCTGCTGAGGGGGAGATTGGTGATCTGATGCGCTTCGAGGGTGGTGGAGATATCGGCGCGGTCTGTTTGCAGCAGCGCGGGAGCGGTGGAGACGGTGATCGTCTCGGAGGCGCTGCCGGTGACGAGAGCGAAGTCGACGCGGGTTGAGGTGTTGGTGAGAAGATCGATGCCCTCGTGGGTATCTTTTTTGAAGCCATTCGCTTCGACCGTGATGGTGTAGGTGCCGGGTGGAAGGTTGGGCAGGGTGTAGTTGCCGCTTTCGTTGGTTACGGTTTCGTGAGCTGTCGTAGTAGCTGTTTCAATGACGATGACCTTCGCTGCGGCAACTGCGGCTCCGGTTGGATCATTGATCGTGCCAAGCAGCGTGCCGCTGACCGCCTGTCCAAAGAGAGAGGGTGCCAGACCTAGGATCAATAGCGGGAGAGAGAAACGACTTAGTTTTTTTAGCGCGATCACGTGAAACCTCCGGAAGGTGGAACAAACTTTTCAGGCCCGAAAGGGTTATTGTTTGAAGAGCGAACGAACCCTAACAGTGGCGAGACGTGACAGTCAAGAAAATAAACCGAGCGACAGCCGAAATCGCGCCGTCTCAGTAGGAAACGGCGGGTATGCGGGGGCAGTTAGGCGCTTGGGATAGGATCTATCGCCTGGAGCGGAGGATAGCCCAGCGATGATCGGAGGGAGCTATCAGCAGAGCGATGAAACAGAGGGCGAGAATGGAGTGCTCCAGAGAGGCGCCGAAGAACTCCCAGAAGGGGGCGTTGGGGCCGGGATAGTTCGAAGAGAAGAGTAACACCAGCATCATGGTCAGACCACCAACGCTGGCCGAGCGGACGAGAATCCCAGTGATAAGGCTGAGAGCGATAAGGAGTTCGGAGATGCTGACGATTGTGCCGAAGAGGATGGAGTGGGGAAGGATGATGTTTCTAAGGAAGGGGCGGATGAAGGGGTAGGAGCCGTCGTTGAGGAATTGGTTGATGTACTGGGCCATTCCGGTTCGGATGAACCTGGTGCTGGTGAGTTTGTACTCGGCGAAGATGAGGAAGATGAGGCCGATGGAGATGCGCAGGAAGGCGAGTGCTTTGGATTGTTGGTCCGCTGCGCTCATCTCGATTTTTGCTGAGCGATGTGAGCGGCGCGGACGTCGGAGGCGGTGAAGACGGAGTGGAAGGGGACGCCTGGGATCGCGGCTTCGATGTTGGCGCGGCCGCCCTGTTCGCGGTCTACAAGGCAGAGGACTCCAGCGACGTGCATGCCGGCCTCGCGAGTGGCTTCGATTGCGGTGATGGTGGAGCCTCCGGTGGTGCAGACATCGTCGACGATGATGACGTGGGCGCCGGGTTTGAGGAAGCCTTCGATGCGGCGGCCGGTGCCGTGAGTTTTTTCTGCCTTGCGGACGAGGAAGCCGTGGATGAGAGTGGGCGCGGGGCCTTCGTCACTGCGTTCGTCGGGGTCTAGTTCGAGAGCTTCGGAGAGCTGGGCGATTTCGTTGTAGTCGGCGACAGCCCAGGCGCTGGCGCTGGCGGTGTTGGAGACAAGCGGGTCGGCGCCCATCGTGAGACCGCCTACGGCTTCGATCTTTTCAGGGTTGGGGAGGATCTCGCGGATGAGGTCGTAGAGGACGAGGCCGGAGAGGCGGCCGCCTTCAGCGTGGAGGGTGGTGATGCGGCAGTCGATGTAGTAGTCCGACTTCTGGCCGCTGGCCAGGGTGAAGTCACCTAGCTTGAAGGAGTGGGTGGCGATGAGGTTAAGGAGGGTGGTGCGGCTGTCGGTTGGCATGTCAGGGTCGATTGTAGAGTAGGTTGTACGTTGCGATTCGGGAATGTTTACATCTCCATCGCCTGAGTATAAATTACTTGGAATCAGTAAGTTGCCATAAATGCAGCCGTAAAACTTCGTAACAAAGGGTTTGCGGTCAAAAGCCTCATAACAAATGGGTTACAAGAGGACGCTTGCCGATTTGATTAGTGCTAGCATTGCTGCCGTTTCAAATTTCGGTGATGTGTCTCATAGACAGGTGCGACATGAAGAATGGAATGTCTACAAGGCAACTCCATTTACGGAGTGGGATGTTTGGAGTCCTGCAAATCGCGGTATGGTGTGCATTGCTGGTAGGTGTTGTACACGGGCAAGCTTTGCAGGACCAAGTTGACGAGGCCCTTAGCCAGAAAGTCCGCAGCGTGATTGGACACCTAAAGGAGGGTGTTTACGGTCCGGTGACTCAAGAGCAAATTGCTGAGGCAGAGGCGGGACAGCTTGTTCCAATTCTTGAAGCACGGTTTGTGACGAGCCAAGATGCGGATGTGAAGGGGAGAGTTGCGCGCTCGTTAATGGACCTGGGTGACAAGAGCAATGCGTACTGGGACTTTCTGGTGCAACAGGCGAAATTGGCGATTGAGAGCGATGCTCCGTCTCCACGGTGTTTCTCTTCAGCGAACTGCGTGTCGGGGCATCCACAGGAGTATTTAGCGTGGGCCCGAGACCATAACGTTACTGAAGGCTCACAAGAAGAGATGGCGTTGTATTGGCTTGAGGGCAAACTTTATTTTGTATCTGGCGATCCAAGAGGGATTCCATTGCTTCGCGAAGCCCTCAAGTCCCCTTACCTCGAGATCGTCTATACGGCGGCCAAAGTACTGGCGCGTGCCCATGACAAGGATTCGATTCCGTTGATTGTCGAGGCATGCAAGCGACACCATGATGCAGATGAGGTGCGCCTCATCGCGCAAAATCTAAGGGACTTCCAACGCGATCCTGAGACACGAGCTGTTGCACAAGCCGCTGAGGAACAGTGTCTGCCTCCTCCCGATCCGCTTGAGGCCCTGAAACGGAACGACGGGAACTCTCTGGTTTACGTTGGAAAAGCCGCGGCGACACACCCGGCAGAGAGTGTTGCCATCCTGAAGGAAAACTTTGTGGATACCAAGGATGAACGTCAAAAGGCGCAGATTGCGAGCGCTTTGATCAGCCTCGGAGACAAGGACGATATCTACTGGGATTTTCTGCTGCGGCTGGAGACATCGTTGCTGGAAGGAGAGGTCTCGTGTGCTGTGAAGAGCGATTCGCAGGGGAAGCCAACCGAGGAACCTTCGTCATATGAGGCGTGGGCCAAGCAGGATCGAGAATTTAACGAGATGCTGACGTTCGTTGAAATCGTGGCTGCAACTCGAGATCCCAGGGGAATACGGCTCCTTCGAAGAGCTCTTTCATCCCCTAATTCTGAGACTCAGAATATTGCGGCTAGCGGACTGGCCCGGGCGCAGGATAAGGATTCGGTTTCACTGATCATTGACGTGTGCAAGAATGCACCGCCGGATGTGGCGTCTGTTATTGCAGCGAATGCGTTGGTGTATTTCGATGATCCTCGGGCGCAGAGCGCAGTGGATCAATATCTTTCCAAGGATGCCGCTAAATTTTCTCGCGAGGAGAAGGCGAACGGCATTGGTCCTCTTGGGCCGTGGCCTCCGAAATAGGAAGACGATCGCGTGAGCGGTTTTTGCCCAGTGTTGTGTGCATCGCAGTGGCGCCGCAATACGTGAGGAGTGAGCTGGGAGATTTTTTGCTAGCGGTTCATTCGGTCGAGATGGCGATAGCCGCCAGTGGCGATGAAGGCAGTGAGGAAGATGGTGAAGTTGTAGCTCGCGTGGATGAGTGTCGATGCGAGAACCGAGCGAAGGCGGATGCGCACCGCGCTAAGGATGAGTGAGACGCAGAAGAGCAACAGAATGACGGGCCAGGTGAAGGCTGTCTGCTGTCCATGGAGCAAGGCGAAGAGGATGCTGGTGAAGACGGCGGAGAAGACGTAGGCGGGTGTGGAGATTTTGTTGTTGGAGTGCCAGAACTCGCGGGCCGCTGGGGTGCGGGGAAGCGAGAGCCAGTCGTAGGCGATGGCTACGGCGGGGAGCAGGAAGCCGCGGAAGAGGATCTCTTCGAAGAGCGGTGCGAGGAAGATACCGAAGAGGGTGACCAGCCAGACATCGGACGGGGTGCGGAAGAAGTCGTCCATGGGGATGTCTTTGGGGATGGCGATGACGGTGGAGATGGCCTGCACCGCGAAGGAGAGGGTGAGGCCTAGGGGGATGAGGCGGAGGGCGTTGCGTCGGGCGGCGTCTGGGTTGGCATCGATGCCGGTGGCGAACGGGCGCTTCCAGAGGAGCGGGAAGACGAACCAGGAGACGGCGAGGGTGAGGATGTAGGTGAGGGCCTCGGTGCCGATGAGGAGCTTGGGTGGGATCGAAGAGATTGCCGATGCCTTGTTGCCGATTGCGGAGGGTTTGGCGAAGCCGAGGAGGAGGAGTTGGGTGAGGAAGAGAAAGAGGCCGGTGATGCCGAGAAAGAGGAGAGCGTGACCGAGGTTTGGGATGCGGTGGGGGGCGTCTTCGGGCGCGTCGTTGGGGGTGTTGTCCATGGGAGGCTGGAGGATAGCCTCGCCTTCGGGGAGGATGGGACCGACCGTGGGGGCGTCGGATTGGCTGCGTGTGTCGGGCGATGCGGGCAGGAGAAAGAACGAGGTTGCGTTGCGAACGTCGTCCGCGTCGCAGGCTTGGGACGGGTGGTTTTCCTGGGCTAAGACAGCGGGGGTCTGGGTGAGATCGCTCATGCTTTTTTCGTGCGTGGGACCGGTCTTGCGGATGGGACTTTTTTCTTGCCGGATTCCGCCATTGAAGACGCTTTGATTATTGTGGACTTCTTTGCGGGTTTTGGCTTGATGCTTTTGGGGGATCTTTCGGCGGGCTTGGTGGCGCTGGCTTTGGCGAGGCCGGTTTTCTTTTCGGGGGCGATGAATTTGCCTTTTGGTTGTTTGATCGCGTCTGCGCGGGCGGCGATGGTTTCGGGCTGGGGGCCGGCGTGGTTTGTGCCGTTGCGGCTGGCGAAGTTTGAGTTGTGGGAGGTGTAGTAGCGGGCTAGGAAGCTGCCGGTGTGGGAGGCGGCGACGGTGGCGATCTGCTCGGGCGTGCCGTGGGCGATGACGCGGCCACCGCCTTCGCCGCCCTCGGGCCCCATATCGAGGATGTAGTCGGCGTTGCGGATGATGTCGAGGTTGTGCTCGATGATGATGACGGTGTTGCCGAGGTCGGTGAGGCGGTGGAGGACTTCGAGGAGCTTGCGGACGTCGTCGAAGTGCAGGCCGGTGGTGGGCTCGTCGAGGAGATAGAGGGTGCGGCCGGTCTGGCGCTTGGATAGTTCGCGGGCGAGCTTCATGCGCTGAGCTTCTCCGCCAGATAAGGTGGTGGCGGATTGGCCGAGGTGGATATAGCCGAGGCCTACGTCAACGAGGGTTTGGAGCTTGATGTTTACGGTTGGGATGTCTTTTAAGATTGGGACGGCGTCGGCGATGGGTAGGTCGAGGAGGTCGGCGATGGAGTAGCCGTTGAATTTTACGGAGAGGGTTTCCTGATTGTAACGACGTCCGTTACATACTTCGCAGAGGACGTAGACGTCGGGGAGGAAGTTCATCTCGATGCGGCGCTGGCCTTCGCCCTGGCAGGCCTCGCAGCGTCCGCCCTGCACGTTGAAGGAGAAGCGGCCGGGTTTGTAGCCGCGCTCGCGGGATTCGGGGAGCA
>CAZZZG010000107.1:0-13849 GCA_964658525.1 uncultured Edaphobacter sp. | reverse complement strand
TCGCTGTCGTGGACGTAAGCCAATTCGTTACGAGAGACGGTGGAGTTAGAGGCGTGGAATTCAGGTGGGTTTGAGTAGAAGGCTTCGAGCTGGGGCAGGTCGATGCGTTCGATGTCGCCGCCGATGCTGCCTTCGGTGAAGGAGAGGGCCATCCACGGCTCGAAGTGCTGGATGACGCGCGGCTTTACTTCGGGGTGTTTGTAGAGGTAGAAGTTGAGGCCGTCGGCGAAGGCGTTCATTAGACTCTTTAGCCACTCGGGGCTGGCTGCGTACTGCTTCTTGAGCTCGACGGGATCGATGAAGAGCTTCATGCGAAGGTCTTGATAGATGCGGGATTCGCCTTCTGTTTCGGCGAGGCGGCCCATCGCGTTGATGTAGTTGGTTTCGATGCGATTGAAGTCGTCTTCGGCCTGGGCGTACTCCATGGCAAAGACGGCGTCGGCGTCGGTTTTGCCGTGGATGTGCGCGATGCCCCAGTCGTCGCGAGTGATGGTGACGTTGGCGGATTCCTGTTTCCAGCGGGTGGATTCGCTGGTTTCTGCTGCGTGAAGGAGAGCGGTTGATAGCAAAACGGCAAAGAGTGTGGCTAGAGGCTTAAGACACTTTCTGTTCTGCATGAACTGCTCGTCTCCTGGTGCGTTCCGTTCGATTGGTGCGGCGGTGCGAACAGTTTACCTGCATGAGACGAGCAGCTGTGGGTTAGAAGGAGAACTTTGCTGCGAGCTGGACGAGACGTGGGGCTGCGGCACTGACGATCTTGCCGAAGTTTTGCGTGTCTTCTACTTGTCCATCGACGGCTGCGGGGCCGTAGAACTGGGTGTGGTTGAAGGTGTTGAAGGATTCGAGGCGGAAGTCAAGGGATTTTGCTTCGGCGAAACGGAGGCTCTTCTGGAGGGCCATGTCGAAGTTGTTGATGCCGGGGCCGTAGAAGACTCGGCGTTTGGCGTTGCCGAGTTGGCCGAGGTTTTCTTCTGGAAAGAGAGATGTGTTGAAGGCGGGTCTTCCGTTACGGCCGTTGGTGTTGATCTTGAGATGGCCGGGGAGGGATTGGGGGGTGTCGAGGAGATAGTTGTTGGCGCCGTTGCCGAGGGTACCGAGGAGGGAGTTGTCGGAGTTGTCGAATAGGGTGACGGGAAAGCCGGTAGCAAAGCGGGTGGTTCCGGAGAGGCTCCACTCTTCGGTGAGGCGATTGCTCTTGTGGAAGAGAGAGGCGAGAGGGAGAGCCCAGGTGTAGCTGGCTACGAAGTTGTGCTTGAGATCCCAGGCGGAGATGGTGCGGCTTTGGCGGGGGTCGATGGGGTTGAGCTGCTCGCCGAGGCTTGAGCCCTGGTCGATGGATTTGGCGTAGGTATAGCTGAAGAGAACCTGCGTACCGTGGTGCTGGTAGCGGAGGGTGATTTCGAGCGCGTTGTAGTTGGAGTTGGCGACGGATTTGTCGGCGGTGTTTTCGCCGTAGTTGGGGCCCTGGCCTAGGCGAGTTCCCTGCACTGTTTGGCCGGCGCTGTTGGTGTAGGTAGAGTCTTCGCCGAAGGGGCCGCAGCCGGGGAGACTGAGGCAGAGCCCGGGATCGCCGGGATTGGCGGAGACGAGGGTGAGGATGCGGTGTCCCTGATTGCCTACGTAGCTTACGGTGAGCAAGGTGTGTCCGGTGATCTGGCGCTGGAGGGAGAACATGTAGTTGCTGGTATAGGGAGCGCGGTTGCGGTAGTAGAAGAACGGATCGGCGGCGATGGGAGTGAAGTTGGCCCAGTTGACTGAGGTGTCGGGGTTGGTGCGGGAGACGGAGTGTGACGGGAATGGAAATGGGAAACGTTGACCGTTGTTGACGCCTGTGGCGGCGGTGACAAAGGGCGTTGCGAGTAAAGGCGGGCCGGGGCTGAGGTAGTTGAAGCCGAAGGGCGGCACGGCGTACATGATGCCCGCTGTGAGGCCGGGGAACGCGGTGTAGAAGAGGCCGTAGCTGGCGCGAATGCTGGATTGGCCGCTGGCCCCGAAGATCTTGCTCCAGAAGCCTTGGTCGAACTTTGGCGAGTAGGCGAAGCCTATGCGCGGGGCGAAGTTTTTGTAGCTGGTGGGAGCGATGGTGTTGGGAACTCCGGGATCGCCGGCTACGACGAAGCCTTCGGGAGCGCCGGGGTAGAGGGTCGATTGCTCTCCTGCGATGTAGGTCTGGAGTTGATTGTATTTTTCGGACCAAGGGGCGATGACGTCCCAGCGGAGACCGGCGTTGATGGTGAGGTCGGGGCGGATGCGCCAGCTGTCTTGCACGTACAGGCCGACGTAGTGGTTGCGCAGGTAGAAGGGTTGGCCTGAGGATTGAGTGAAGTTGCTGGGGGTGCCGAGGAGAAAGTCGGCATATGGATCTCCGGTCTCGGTGCCGTTGATGTTGAAGGTGCCGTTGAAGGTCGCGTTGGGATGCTCGTTGACCTGGTCGACGTGAAATTGCACACCAAATTTAAGCGTGTGTGCGCCGATGGATCGGGAGAGGCCGTCGCTGAGATAGTAGGTGTTGTTGATCTGGGTTAGGTTGGTGATCGGGACGCCCATGACGAAGGTGGGGAAGGTGATGTTCTCGACACCTTCGAACTGCGGAGCCTGAACAAAGATGCCTCCGTTGGCGGGGTCGGTGAACCCCTGAGAGGCGAGGCTTACACCGAGGCCACCTTTTGGCTGGCCCACGACGTTGGCGTTGCGGAGGTAGCCGATGTGGAGTTCGTTGACTGTGTTTGCGCCGATGACTTTTGTATCGCTAACGGAGAATAGCTGGGCCCTGCCGATGAAGAGGGCATCGAAGCCGGGGATGCTTGCTCCGGCGACTGAGCCGGGGTAGGGGTTGTCGAGTCTGTAGTCGTCGATGAAGTAGTAAGCGGAGAGCTGGCCGATTCGGCTGTTGCCATCGATGCGGATGGAACCCTTGTCGTCGCGGACGGTTTGCGAGAAAGCGGAAGAGGAGAACTGATTTTCGCCTACATTCGGAGAAGGAATGTATTGGAGAAGATTCTTTGCGGGAGCGGACCAGGCGCTCTGAGGAATGTTGCCGTCGGGAAAGACGCTGGTGTAGGGTTCGCCTGCGGTGACGGTGCGGCCTAGCTGCTGGCTTAGCAGAGATGCGAGGTAGGGACCGCTGACGGAACCTGTGAGATCGTTGAAGCTGCCGGTGCGCTGGGCGAGCGACGGGACGGAGATGTTTCCGGTGGAGACGCCTTGCGTGGTTTGTGTTCCCTGAAAATCGGTGAAGAAGAAGATTTTGTCGCGTTTGATGGGACCGCCGATGGCTCCGCCGTACTGGTTCTGGTCGAAGGAGGCGCGGGTCTGATCGAAGTAGCCTTTGGCGTCGAGGTTGGTGTTACGGAAGAACTCGAAGACTTTGCCGTGAAGACGATTGGTTCCGGATTTGCTGACGACGGTGATGATGCCACCGTTGTAGTTGCCGTATTCGGGATCGAAGTTGGTGGTGAGGACGCGGAACTCTTCGATGGAGTCGAGATTGGGAATGACGGCGGTGCCGCCGTTCATGGGCTCTTCTACGTTGATTCCGTTGACAACGAATCCGTTGGAGGATTCGCGCTGGCCGTTGATGGAGAGGTTGCCGGGGTTTTCGTCGCCGGAGGGATCGATGCTGCCGGTGACTCCGGCCATGATGACGGAGCTTGGCAGTAGGGTGGAGACAGGGGCGACGCCGGGTTGGATGGCGAGGAGGTCGGTGTAGCTGCGGCCGTTGAGGGGGATCGCGGTCATCTGATCGCCGGAAACTACTTCGCCGAGGTGTGTTGCTGTGGTCTCGACTTGAATGGCGGCTTCGCTGGTGACGGTTACGACGTCGGAGCGGGTGCCGATTTCGAGGGAGGCGTTGATGCGGAGAGCGGAGTCGGCGTCTACGGTCAAGCCGGTCTTTCGCTGCGTGTTGAAGCCTGCTGCTGTGATGTCAAGGTCGTAGTGGCCTACGGGAAGATTAGGAAAGGTGTAGAAGCCTTGTTTGTCGGAGACTGCGCTGTAGGTCGTATGCTGGGCGGCGTTGACCAGCTTGAGCGTTGCTCCGATGACAATAGCGCCGCTTCGGTCTGTGATTGCGCCGGAGATGCTGCCGCCGGTTGCGGCATGCAGGAAGGACGTGATCGTAAAGAAGAATGCTAACGCCAGAAGAGACAGAAGCGTTTTTGCGGCAGAAGAGCTTGATTTCAATAACAGCATTTACGCCTCAAGAAACGGCGTGGTAATCAGGCTAAGCTCAGGGTGAGTGAGCGATCGCCCCCGTTTCCACGCGGGGTAGAATCACGATTTCTCCTGGGTAGGTCTCCTGATTTACAGGCGAAGCTGCTGTTTGAGCAGCTCCTGACTCTTCGCCTTCCCCGGTTAGAGCCGAGTGGCAAGTGAAGAGTCTTTTTCTGATTACAGTGGCGGGACCATGCCGGACTTACACCGGCTTCCCTTTTATGCCCTCGCGGGCACCCAGGATGTTTCATTTACAAATTAGCACATGTCTGTGAGAGGAAAGCGGTAAGTATCTGACCTTCTGCGTAAAGATTTGTAATATTTTTATTCGTGCTGAATCCAGATAAGGTCACTTCAATGCAGGGTGGAGTGGCTTCAATTCGCCGTCGTTTGTCGCGGGCTTGAGACCAAGCAGCTTCGCGATGAAGTCGTAAACATCGACGTTCTGAAAACTGGGGAGTTTCGTTCCTGGGCGGATGTCGGGGCCATTTGCGACAAAGATCGCTTTCATCTCGGGCATGCGGGTCACGTCGTATCCGTGTTCGCCTGCCGGTGGTTTACGGGCGCCGTCATGGGCGCGAAAGTTGTAGGGGCCGTTCGGCACGATGACTGGATCGCCTTCGCGGGAGTTTTCGTTGAAGTGGAGATAGGCCGGGACATCGGCACGGCGATAGGCTGTGAAGCGCGGGTCTGGATGAGCGCGGAAGCTCTCGTAGGCTTTCTGAGCATCGGCTTCGGTTTCTGGATAGAGGAGCGTGCCTTCGGATTTGAAGTCCGAGAGATCAGCGTATTGGTCGAGAGTGATCCAGTCGCCCTCCGTCTTTATCATTCCGTGATCGGCGAGGATGATGAGATCGATGGGAAGATGCGTGGCGTCGAGTTTGGTCTTTAGATCTCCCATGAGTTGATCGACGTGATGGACCTGCTCCTGCTCCTGAGGAGAGTCGGGGCCATAGAGGTGTCCGGCGTGATCGGTGTTGCTGTAGTAGAGGGTGATGAAGTGCGGACGTTCCGCTGAGGGTAGATTGAGCCAGGCGATTACCTGATCGATACGCTTTTGGTCATCGAAGCCGTCGTCGAAGTGGAGATATTCGTCGGGCCGTTCGCCGGCGATTTTTGCTTCGGAGCCAGGCCAGAAGAAGGATGCTGCGCGCATTCCCTGCTGTTCGGCGAGAGACCATAGCGGAGTGCCTTTGTACCAGCTTCCATCGGTGGTGGTCTTCGGGTCTCGGTAGGAATATGTGTCGCGGCGAATGGGATCGTAAAACACGTTGCCAACGATTCCATGATGCTCGGGATAAAGGCCGGTGACGAGGGTGAAGTGGTTCGGAAAGGTGATGGAGGGGTAGGAGGGCAGCATGCCGTCTGGTGCGGTTGCCCCGGTGCGCGCTAGTTCGGCGATGTGTGGTGCGCCGAACTTTTGCGGATAGTCGTAGCGAAAGCCATCGAGCGAGACCAGAACTACATAGTGTTTTTTCTGTTGTTTCGGCGAGTTAGCGGGGCCGTCAACTTTTACTACCTTTTCGGCTTCGGAGTTTTGGGGAGATTTGGCTTGAGAGCCCAGAGCCAAGGGGGCGAGTAGGACGGCAAAGATACTAGCTTTCAGAATGGATAGGCGACCGGACAAATGCTGCTCCCGAATTTGCTCACCGAATGAGCGGGGTTATTGGATGGAAGAAAGGCCAAGAGTTAGAAACCATTTTAACGGCTTCTGGATACACAGAGATGAAAGTTGTGATCGTGCTTTGGATTCGAAGTTAATGGGCGTTCAAATTCCGCCAATAAACCCTGCGACAGGTATAACCTTATTTTTTCGGGAGAAGATGAGTGCCTGTTGATCCGCTTCGAGTCATCTCTGATCTTAAGGAACTTCGTGCGTTGACTGGCAACGCTGATGGCGCTCAGCGAGTGGCATGGACTCCAGTCTGGCTCGAGGCGCGCGAGTGGTTTCAGGGGAAACTGAAGGACCTTCCGGTGGAACATCATTATGATGCTGCGGGAAATTCCTGGGCTACACTTCGGGGCAATTCAGATCGAACTCTTATTCTTGGTAGTCATCTTGACTCTGTGCCGAATGGGGGTTGGTTGGATGGGTGCCTTGGCGTGCTCGCCGGACTAGGGGTGTTGCGTGGCTTGGTGGAAGATTTTAACGGTAGGCCGCCGATTACGATTCGGCTGGTCGATTGGGCCGATGAAGAAGGTGCGCGATTCGGTCGCAGCCTCTTTGGGTCCTCCGCATTTGCGGGGACTCATACGATTGAAGCCGATCGCAGCCGGACGGATCGCGATGGCGTGCGGCTGGAAGATGCTCTTCGTAGTTGTGGGATTGACGTGGAACAAATTGGGAAGGCGGCGGAAGAACGCAGGGACGCTGCTGCGTATTTGGAGTTGCATATCGAGCAGGGGCCGGTGCTCGAGGGAATGGGGCTGCCGTTGGGAGTGGTGCTGGGGACCAAGGGTGTTGAACGCCATGCCATTACGTTCCATGGGCAGGAGGCTCATTCGGGGTCGACGCCGATGGGTGTACGACGGGATGCACTGGCGGCTGCGGCGAAGCTGGCGCTTGAGATTCGTCCGATCGCAAGGAAACATCCTGATGCGGTTGCGACGATGGGAAGCGTGAAGACCTTTCCGGGGATTGTGACAGCTGTGGTTGGACGTTGTGAGATTACGCTTGATATGCGTGACCTCGATGAGAAGGTCCTGGCTTCGATGCTGCGTGAGGCTCGCGATGCGAGCGAGCGTTTTGCGAAGGAAGAAAGTTGTACTGTTGATTGGTCCAGGATTTGGAGTATTGAACCGATCCCGTTTGATGCGAAGCTTATTGAATTTTGTGAAGAGGCAGTTCGGGAGACGGCAGGCATGTCTCATAGGCTGCCGTCCGGTCCGCTGCACGATGCAGCGGAGGTCGCGCGCGCTGGCATTCCAACTGTCATGATGTTTACTCAATCGCTTGCCGGGCTGAGCCATAATAAGGCGGAAGATACGAAGGCCGAAGATTTGACGTTGGCTGTGCAGGCGTTCGATCGGCTTGCGAGAAAGACCTTGAGATGGTTGAGCGAGCAGAGGTCATGATTCAGGATCAATGATGAAGATGGATTCCCCATGATGGATGATCCGAAGTGATCTTGGATTTCTCTAGTTGGCCGTGAGTTTCGCGGGATAGTGCATAATAGTCACTCCTGATGAAAGATGCGCAGTCTAGGAGGGTCATGATGTCTTCCATGATGCAGTTGCCCACATTCGATGGATGTTTCTCTGGCTGTCTTCTTGCTGAGTCTGACAGGGTGATCGGACTTTGATGAGCGAACGCATTCCTTTTCCTGAGCAGGTCACAGCTACCTCAAAGGTGGCAGAACGCTTTGGTGATCTGCATCCGCCGCTCGACCGGCAGGCTGCCGTGCCGGAGGCTAATCGCTGCTTGTATTGCTTCGATGCGCCGTGCACGAATGCATGCCCAACGCATATTGATGTGCCGCGATTTATCAAGAAGATCGCCAGCGGAAATCTTTCGGGGTCTGCGCGCACGATCCTCGATGCGAATATTTTGGGAGCGAGCTGTTCTCGGGCGTGTCCCGTGGAAGTGCTCTGCGAAGGTGCTTGCGTGATGCACCGCTACAACAAACAACCGATTCAGATTGCGCGGCTCCAGCGTTTTGCGATGGATGCACTGTACGAAAGTGGAGCTCCGCTGCCGTTTGAACCTGGAGCTGAAACTGGGCTCTCGGTTGCGCTGGTTGGCGCAGGCCCGGCTTCACTGGCTTGCGCCGCTGAGCTTCGGCGTCGTGGCATTCGTGCCGATCTCTACGATGCGCGACCGTTGCCCGGAGGTTTAAATACTTATGGAGTTGCGGAGTACAAGTTGCCATTGGTGGAAAGTCTGCGTGAGATTGAGATGCTCGCGCAGCTAGGGGTGAACTTTCACTTCGAGACGAGGATCGATGCTGCGGAACTTGCCGAACTTGAACGGAAGCATGATGCGGTTTTCTTAGGGATCGGACTGGGCGCGATTCATCAGCTCGGAGTCGCTGGAGAAGGGCTCTCCGGAGTGACGAATGCGCTCGACCTAATTGCTGGATACAAGTCCGGCTCGCTGACGACAGTACCTGAGCGCGTTGCCGTGGTGGGAGCCGGCAATACTGCGATTGATGCGGCAATTGCAGCTGTTCGACTTGGGGCTACCGATGTGCATATCGTTTACAGACGAGGACTTGAACAGATGTCTGCGTTCACGTTTGAATACCAGCATGCGAAGGATGAGGGTGTGAAGTTTTTATGGCATGTTCAACCGACGGGCATTCGTGGCAGTAAAGCTGTGGAAGGACTCGAGCTGACGAAGCTCGAGTCGACGGATGATGGTTCGATTGTGCCTCAAGCAGGATCGGAGTTCGTTCTCGAAGCTGACCTGATTGTCCTTTCGATTGGACAGGCCACGCACTCAGGTTTTCTCTCTGGGTATCCGAGTAAGTTTGGAGATATCCAGGTGGAACGGGGCCGGATTGTGATTGATCGAACGACGGGACAGACTTCCAACCCAAAGTTTTTTGCAGGCGGGGACTGCACCAACGGCGGCCGCGAGGTGGTGGATGCAGTTGCAGACGGAAAGCGCGCAGGGGTCGGCATCGCTGCATGGTTGGAGGCGCAACATGTCACCATCTAAGCCGACATTGGAGACTAACTTCTGCGGTATTCCGTGTCTCAATCCTTTTTGGCTCGCATCTGCCCCGCCTACGAACTGCGGAGAGCAGGTCATGCGGGCCTTCGATGCGGGTTGGGGCGGGGCCGTCTGGAAGACGATCGGGGAACCAATTACCAATGTGAGTTCACGCTACTCGTCGATCGATTGGGAGGGGCGTCGCATGATGGGCTTCAATAACATTGAGCTCATCTCGGATCGTCCGATTGAGGTGAATCTGCGGGAGATCGCGGAGGTGAAGCGGCGGTATCCGAAGCACGTGGTGATTGCATCGCTGATGGTTGAGAGTAAGCGCGAGACCTGGCATGAGATCGTGCAACGCGCTGAGGATGCGGGTGCGGACGGGCTTGAGCTTAACTTTGGATGTCCGCATGGGATGAGTGAGCGCGGCATGGGATCTGCGGTGGGGCAGGTGCCGGAGTACTGTGAACAGATTACGGGGTGGGTAAAGGAAAAGGCACGCACACCTGTGATCGTTAAGATGACCCCGAACATTGCGGATATTCGTATTCCAGCGCGTGCCGCTAAACGGGGCGGGGCGGATGCACTCTCCGCGATCAATACGATCAACTCAATTACGGGCATCGATCTCGATACATTTCAGCCGAACCCGAATGTGGACGGCAAAAGCTCACACGGTGGCTATTGTGGACCTGCGGTAAAGCCGATTGCGCTCAACATGGTTCAGCAGATTCAGTCAGATGCTGGGAGCGTGCTTCCGCTCTCGGGGATTGGCGGTATCGGAGGCTGGCGTGATGCGGCGGAGTTTATTCTGTTGGGCTGCGGCACAGTTCAGGTATGTACCGCTGCGATGCACTACGGTTATCGGATCGTCGAAGATATGCAGGACGGACTGTTGAACTGGATGGCAGAGAAGGGGTTTGCTACTCTCGACGATTTTCGCGGGTTGTCGCTTCCGAATGTTCGCGAGTGGAAGCAGCTGAATCTCAACTATCAGATCGTTGCTCGTATCCACGAGGATTTATGCATTGGGTGCCAGCTTTGTTATACGGCTTGCTGGGATGGGGCGCATCAGTGCATCCATCTTGACCGGACGTCTCCAGTGCCCGATACGACGCGAACGCCAGCGATGGTCGAGGTTGAAGCTTCGCGAAAGATTTCGACCACGCCTATTCCGAAGCTCGACGCGGGAAGCGCGAAAAGGATCAGTTCGGTCACTCCGTTGGAACGAATTCCACGTGTGGACGAGCACCACTGCGTAGGGTGCAATCTTTGCTCGCTTGTTTGTCCGGTTGAGAACTGCATTACGATGGAGCGCATTGATAAAGATATTCCACCTGAAAGCTGGGAGGAACGTGTCGCAAAGGGTCTGGTGCCATCGGGCGCGAGCGAAGTGATGAGCACCAATACGTGATGCGGATCTGCCTTTGAGGGTGGGCACCTTATGCGATCTAACTGTAGCGCTCAAATAGTCTGGAGCAAAGATGGGAACATTGATTCAGGACGGCACTGTTGTCACGGCTGAACGCACTGAAAAAGTAGATGTACTGATCGAGGGCGGCACTGTGTTGGAGGTGCGGGCCAACATCGACCCTGCGGGACATACTGTTGTGAATGCGACGGGGCTTTTTGTTTTGCCTGGCGGAATCGACGCACACACTCATATGGATATGCCGTTCGGGGGAACGGTGTCCGCAGATGACTTCCTCACCGGGACGCGGGCGGCGGCGATCGGCGGGACAACTACGATTGTCGATTTCGCGATTCAGGCAAAGGGAACGCGCATGCGAGATGCGCTTGATATCTGGAAGGCGAAGGCCGACGGCAAAGCCTGCATCGACTATGGGCTGCATATGATCGTGACCGACCTTGGCTCCGACAATGGAAAGCAGGGGCTGCATGATATGGACGACATGGTGCGGGAGGGTGTCGCCAGCTTCAAGCTTTTTATGGCTTATCCGAACGTGCTGATGGTAGATGATGGAACGATCTTCAAGGCTCTTCGCCAGACAGCGAAAAACGGTGCGCTGGTGTGTATGCATGCTGAGAATGGAAGCGCGATCGATGTGCTCGTGCAGCAGGCGCTTGCGGAGGGAAAGACGGCGCCGGTCTATCATGCGCTGACGCGCCCAACAAAGGCGGAGGCGGAGGCGGTGCACCGCTCGATTGCGTTGGCTGAGATGGCTGGCGTCCCAGTCTATATTGTCCATCTCTCGAGCGAAGACGCGCTGAACCAGGTTCGCGAGGCGCGGGATCGGGGCATTCCGGCGTTCGCAGAGACGTGTCCGCAGTATCTTTTGCTGTCGATTGAAGATCAGATGCCGGGGGAGAGTTTTGAGGAGGCAAAGTATGTCTTCACTCCACCGCTGCGAGAAAAGAAGAATCAACCGAAGCTTTGGGATGGTCTGGCTACAGACAACTTGCAGGTGGTTTCGACCGATCACTGTCCGTTCTGCTTTGCCGATCAGAAGCAACTGGGGAAGGATGACTTCAGCAAAATTCCGAATGGCGGGCCGGGCGTGGAGAATCGGATGCAGCTGCTGTATCACTTCGGTGTGAATGGGGGGAAGATTTCGCTGCAGCGCTTTGTCGAGATCACGTCGACTGCGCCGGCGCGAATATTTGGGATGTATCCGAAGAAGGGCACGATTGCTGCCGGTTCGGATGCCGACATCGTGTTATGGGATCCTGAGGCTGAACATTTGATTTCGGCGGCTACGCACAATATGCGTTGTGATTTTTCGTTGTTCGAAGGGTGGAAGGTGAAGGGCAATGCGCGACAGGTTTACTCGCGTGGGGAACTCGTCGCCGATGGGGGACGATATATTGCCGCGGTTGGTCGCGGTCAGTATCTGCGGCGAGAGGCAAGGGGAGGAGCGTGGCAGTGAGCTCGATCACGCCTGGAGTTGTTGATCAGTCTTCCGCGATGCTTGCCGCAGAACATGACTCGCGGCTCTATAACAAAGATCTTGCTCCCACTGTCGCCGCGCAACGCACCTGGGGTACTTACAACTACATCGCACTGTGGTTTTCCATGTCGATGGAAGTGACGACGTACATGCTCGCGTCTTCGTTGATTGCTGGCGGTATGAATTGGAAGCAGGCAATTCTGACGATCCTTCTGGGGAATCTGATCGTGCTGGTGCCGATGCTTTTGAATGCGCATGCAGGGGCAAAGTATGGCATTCCCTTCCCTGTGTTTGTGCGGGCGAGCTTCGGCACGCGTGGAGCGAATCTGCCTGCAATGTTGCGGGCTATCGTGGCTTGTGGATGGTTTGGGATTCAGTCGTGGCTTGGCGGGCAGGCGATTGCCGCGATGATTGCGGTGCTGTGGCCTGCGACGGCGCATGCACCTTCTGTGCTGTGGGCTAGCTTTCTTGGATTCTGGCTTTTGAATATGTATGTGGTTTGGAGAGGTGTTGAATCAATCCGCTTCCTGCAGAGCTTTTCCGCGCCGTTCATGCTTGTGATGTCGCTGACGCTTCTTTTCTGGATGCTGCATAAAGCGGGCGGATTTGGACCGATGCTGTCGGCACCGAGCCGGTTTCACACGACGAGAAGTTTTCTTCACTTCTTCTTTCCGTCGTTGACGGCGATGGTGGGATATTGGGCGACGCTGTCACTGAACATTCCGGACTTTACGCGTTATGCGATGTCGCAGGATTCTCAGATCGTGGGGCAGGCGTTCGGCCTGCCAGTCGCGATGGTGCTTTACTCTTTCATCGGGATCGCTTGTACTTCAGCGTCAGAGGTTATCTTTGGAGAGCCGGTCTGGTCGCCGATTACTTTGCTTGGACGCTTCCATCAACCGCTTGCTGCGTTGCTCGCGCTGGTTGCTTTGCTGATTGCAACGCTGAATGTGAATATCGGCGCGAACGTGGTTTCGCCTTCCAATGACTTCTCGAATCTTGCGCCGGGGTTGATCAGTTTTCGTACAGGTGGATTGATTACGGGCTTTTTGGGTCTCGCGATGATGCCATGGAAGCTGATGAGCAGCTTTGGCAGCTATATCTTTGGGTGGCTCATCGGCTATTCAGGATTGTTGGGGCCTGTTGCAGGCATTATGGTGGCGGATTATTTCTTGATTCGGGGGACGCGGCTGGATGCGATCTCCCTGTATCGACGCGGAGGCCCCTACGAATACACGCGCGGCGTGAATCCCAGGGCAATCGTTGCGCTGGTCGCGGGCGTCGTCGTCGCGTTGATTGGGCTCGCAGTTTCTTCTCTACGATTTCTCTACGATTACGCCTGGTTTGTCGGATTTTTTGTCTCGGCGGTTAGCTACTACGTCCTCATGCTGCGATATCGGCCAGCTATTTTGCGCTCGCCCGATGCCGTGACAGACCCAACGCTATAAGAATAGGATTGCACTTATGAGCCCCATCGATGTAGTCGAGCCTCAGAGCTCCAATAAGTCAGAGCCGCTTACCAGCCAACAGGTTGTCGATCTTACGCGCCAGCATAATTACGGCACTTGGCGATTTCAAAAGGGCTGGAATCCTATGCACATCGTCGACGCTGAAGGTTGT
This sequence comes from uncultured Edaphobacter sp., assembly GCA_964658525.1. GTDB lineage: Bacteria > Acidobacteriota > Terriglobia > Terriglobales > Acidobacteriaceae > Edaphobacter. The sequence goes on along the minus strand of CAZZZG010000107.1, from coordinate 451 downwards.
TATATCGTCGACGGGTCAGGAAAGCGGTACCTGGATTTTTCGTCGCAGCTGATGTGTTCGAACCTTGGTCACAAAAATCAGGCTGTTGTGGATGCGATTGCGCGGCAGGCGCAGCAGTTGAGCTATGCGATGCCGGGGTACGCTACTACGGCGCGCGCGGAACTGTCGCAGATTCTCTTGGAAGTTCTACCCAAGGGGATCAATAAATTTTTCTTTACTACGTCTGGTACCGAGGCAAATGAAGCGGCCTTCAAGATCGCTCGCATGTACACGGGCAAATCAAAGATCATCGCGCGGTACCGCTCCTATCATGGATCGACTGCCGGCTCAATCGCGGCTACGGGAGATCCGCGACGATGGGCCATGGAACCTGGTGGCAAGGGGCCGGGGATTCTTTTCGCGCCGGAGGTTCACTGTTACAAATGTCCGATCAAACACACGTATCCGGGCT
>CAZZZG010000106.1:5249-14130 GCA_964658525.1 uncultured Edaphobacter sp. | reverse complement strand
TTCTTGCCCGTCTCCAGCGACCGCACCGCCTTCATCATCGCTTCCTTGAAGGTCCTGCCAATCGCCATCACCTCGCCGACAGACTTCATCTGCGGCCCCAGAACCTCATCCGCACCAGGGAACTTCTCAAACTGCCACTTCGGAATCTTCACAACGACATAATCAATCGTCGGCTCAAAGCAGGCAGGCGTGGCCTTCGTAATGTCATTCTGAATCTCGTCCAGCGTGTAGCCCACCGCCAACCGCGCCGCGATCTTCGCAATCGGAAATCCCGTAGCTTTACTCGCCAGCGCCGACGACCGCGACACCCGCGGATTCATTTCGATCACGGTCATGCGCCCGTTCAGCGGATTCACCGCAAACTGCACATTGCTCCCGCCCGTCTCCACGCCAATCTCACGAATCACACGAATCGCCGCATCCCGCATCGCCTGGTACTCGCGATCGGTCAACGTCTGCGCGGGCGCCACCGTAATCGAGTCGCCCGTATGCACGCCCATCGGGTCAAAGTTCTCAATCGAGCAGATGATGATGACGTTATCCTTCAGGTCCCGCACCACCTCCAACTCATACTCTTTCCAACCGAGCACGCTCTCTTCCAGCAAACACTCATGCACCGGAGAAAGATCGAGCCCGCGCGAAAGAATCTCCATCAGCTCCTCGCGGTTGTAGGCAATTCCACCACCCGAACCACCCAGCGTAAACGAAGGCCGAATCACCACAGGAAATCCAATCTTCGCCGCAAACTCCAACCCATCGCGAAGATTATTGATCAGCGCAGACCGCGGCATATCCAACCCGATCTTCGTCATCGCGTCTTTGAAGAGCAGCCGATCCTCCGCCTTCTTGATCGCCTCCAGCTTTGCCCCAATCAATTCGATCCCCAGCTTATCCAGCACACCCGAATCCGCCAGATCCACAGCAAGATTCAGCGCAGTCTGTCCACCCACCGTAGGTAGCAGCGCGAACTTACCGTTCACGCCCAACCCATCCGGATCGAGCATCTCCTTCTCAATGCGAAGAATCTCTTCGAGATATGCGGTAGTCAATGGCTCAATGTACGTCCTATCCGCAACCTCAGGATCGGTCATGATCGACGCCGGGTTCGAGTTCACCAGCACCACCTCATACCCTTCGGCCTTCAGCGCCTTACAAGCCTGCGTTCCTGAGTAGTCGAACTCCGCAGACTGCCCAATCACAATCGGCCCCGAGCCGATCACCAAAATCTTCGCAATGTCATTCCTACGCGGCATGGCTTCTCTTCTTCCTCTAACTCAATCTCTTTGTGCCGAAAAAATGCGCGACCAAAGCCGCGCTATTTGATCTCTATTTTTTGAACTCTTCCATCATCTTCCGAAAATCCTTGAAGAGATAATGTGAGTCATGCGGCCCGGGACTAGCCTCCGGATGATACTGCACACTGAACATCGGGTCGGTCTTGTGCTTCAGACCCGCCAGCGTCTGATCATTCAGATTCGTATGCGTCTTCTCAACATCGTCCGGAAGCGAATCAGGATCAACGTTGAAGTTGTGATTCTGCGCAGTGATCTCAACCTTCCCCGTCTGATGATTCATGATCGGGTGGTTTCCACCGTGGTGTCCAAACTTCAGCTTGTACGTCTTCCCGCCCAGCGCCAGCCCAAACAGCTGATGCCCCAGGCAAATCCCGAACATCGGCGTCTTTCCCTGTAACTCGCGAATATTCTCCTGCGCATACTCCAGCGGCTCAGGGTCGCCCGGTCCATTTGAGAAGAACACACCATCCGGTTCCATCGCCATCACATCCGAAGCCGGAGTCTTCGCCGGAACCACCGTCACGCGGCAGTTCTCTCTCGTCAGCATCCGAAGAATATTTTCCTTGATCCCGAAGTCATACGCGACCACGTGCATCTGCTTCGCATCGCCCTCAACCGCAGGAGTCAGCAGCGAATCGCCTGTCTGGTTCTTCGGCTCATTCGCATCCCACTCGTAAGCCACCTTCGTGCTCACAATGCTCGCAAGATCAGTGCCTTCCATCTTCTTGATCGACCGCGCCTTGGCCACCAGCGCATCGACGTCAAGATTCTCCCCCGACGCGATCACTCCGCGCATCACACCATTCGCGCGAAGATGCCGCACCACGGCTCTCGTGTCGATCTCAGCAATCACTGGAACCCCATAGCGCTCCAGATACTCATCCGCCACCTGCGTAGAACGCCAGTTCGAACTCATCGGCGAAAACTCGCGCGTCACCAGGCCTTCGATAAACGGCTTCTTCGACTCCGCATCGCTAGGTGTCGTCCCATAGTTCCCAATATGTGGATTTGTCAAAACCACAATCTGACCCGCATAAGAGGGATCGGTGAAGATCTCCTGATAGCCGGTCAATGATGTATTGAAGACCACCTCGCCCGAGCGTTCCACTCGCGCGCCAAAACTCTTACCCCGAAAAACGCGCCCATCTTCTAGCGCCAGTATTGCCTGCATTGCCTCTCCTGCCTGGAGTGGATTTAATAGATTCTATCAGCATTTACGCTGCAAAACGCTGATCGCAGACAAATCCCTTCGCACGCAAAAGAGCCCGGCACCATCGCCGGGCTCGTTTCACATTCTGTTCAAACTCTAGTTGTGGTGGTGGTGGCGATGATGGCGGCGGTGATGGTGATTCTGTTGAGCGTTTGCTGGAACCACGGCCCCAACCAAAACGACAAAAGCGATGGCGGCAAGAAAAACATTTCGTAACTTCGTCATAAGAATTCCCTCTCGACAAGCCATTCCTGCGAATGGGCTATAAGTAAGATGCAGGTTAGCTGGTCGTCCTGTGCGTTACGAGAAATTTTTTGGGAAATCATCACAGTGTTCCGATCTTGGTTCCCCAAGCGAGACGCTATGCGATATCCACCAGAACATCTTCACCCTCCACCCGGAGCGGAAATACCTCCACCCGTTCATGCGCCGGATACTCCGCCAGCCCGGTCTTCACATTGAACGTCCACGAGTGCCACGGACACACCACCGCCTCACCCTCAATCCAGCCCTGCCCCAATGGCCCCTGCCGATGCGGACACACATTATCCAGCGCCGACAACTCCCCATTCAAATTCGCGAGACAAATTGCAACACCCTCTACCTCAGCCTCCATCACTCGTCCCACCGGCGGAGCCTCTGCCAACCCACACAACCTAACCCACTGCGCCACTCGAAATCCTCCGCTATCTCCATCTTAGAGCTTCACTCCCACTCAAACGACTCAACTCCTCCAAACGCGAATGCTAAAGTCGATACAGAAGCCCGACTCATGCCCCGCCCCACTCCGAAGCCAAGCAAGCACACCCCGCCAACCAGCGCCCCGCCTGAAGTCGTAAGCCCCCTCTGGCTCGTGAAGGCCATTATCGTCACCATCGTCGTGGCTCTTTTCTGCGGCTATCTAACCTTCTGCCTGCTCTTCTATCAAGGCCAATGGCAGTTAGTCCTGCACCCCACTCGGACCTCAGCCGCTCCCGCCTCCATCGCAGGCGTACCGTACCAACTCATCCACTTTGGCGCCGATGAATCCGCCACTCCCCAGCTCACCGGATGGTGGATTCCAACCTCTCCCGGCTACCGCTACGCCAACACCACCATCCTCTTCCTCGCCAGCGGAGAGGGCTCCCTCGCCGACTTTACACCAACCCTCGCAGCCCTCCACAACATCGGCCTCAACGTCTTCGCCTTCGACTATCGCGGCTACGGTCAAAGCTCCCCAACCCGTCCCAGCCAGCAAAACATGACCCACGACGCTGACTCCGCCTGGCAATACCTCACAAACACTCGCGCCATTCCCGCGCAACAGATCGTCCTCTATGGAACCGGCGTCGGAGCCTCTCTCGCCACCCAACTCGCAGCCAGCCACTCCGCCATCCCAGCACTCATCCTCGACGCCCCCCACGCTGACCTCCTCAAAGTAGCCCAGCAAGACACCCGTTCCCGCCTTATCCCGCTCAACCTTCTCTTTCACGAAAACTTCCCCCTCGCCACTCCGCTCTCCACCCTCAAAACCCCAAAGCTTCTTCTCTCCCGCACCGCCTCCGCCGACCAAAGCTTCCGTACTGCCGCCGATCCCAAAGTCACCGTAGAGCTCCCGACCCCCTCCGACCCTCTCTTCAACCAAAGCCTCACCCGCTTTCTCGACCAATATCTCCCTCAGCCGCCCGTTCCCCAACTCGTACCTTCCACGGCACCCGTCCCCTAACATCCACCACGTCCACACACTCCCTCCGCGTTACCCTGATCAAAAGGAATTTTTTATGACGAAATGGCTCAACAGTCTGCAACCTATCGGCGCGCTCCTGATGCGTCTGATCCTCGGCGTCTCCATGACTGTGTACGGGTATGAGAAGGTTCGCCCAATGAGCGCTCTGCACCACTACGCTCATTACGTCACCACTCTCGGTATGCCTTACTGGCTCGGGTACGTCTCCGCCTATACCGAATTTATCGGCGGCATTCTCCTCGTCGTGGGCCTATTCACCCGTCTGGTGGCGTTGCTGGTTGGAGTCAATATGCTGGTAGCCTTCGCCACCGTCGGCATCCATCACGACTTCGATTTTTACGGCTACATCCTCGCCCTGGCCGTCCTGGCCATCATGCTCTTCTTTTACGGCGCCGGAGCGTTGGCCCTCGACCGCAAAATCGGATTCGCTTAATCAACCTCCCGAAAGGCTAACTAAAAGGAGAGAAGGCTCCCGGTATTCTGGGAGCCTTACATTGTGGTGGGGGAGTTCTTTTGTTGCGGATATTGGAAGCCGGAACTGTGGGAACTGCAAGCCCGACTGTTTATGTGGTACACCCAATAAGACGCAGTATCTAAAGAAAAGTTGCCGTCTTTTTTCCGTTATTTTGTATCTCGTCTATTTTTACATTCCATAAACAGAAGACTGACGCGCAGGATACATTCGCGCCTTCAGGCCTGTGAGAAGTTAAGAAAATCACTCGGACGAACCTGCGCGCCTGGAAATACCAACTCAAGATTTTTCGCGCCAAGAGTCTTGTACGTCGCCTCACCCAACACCCGCCGGAAGTCCGTCGTCACGGTCAGATCCCTTCCTTCGTTCAATTGCTCCTCCGCAAGTCCGGGCCACTTCCCATAAACCTTGCCGCCCTTCACTCTGCCACCGAGCACAAACATCACGTTCGCATGTCCATGGTCGGTACCACCGGTTCCATTCTGCCGCGCCGTTCTCCCAAACTCCGACATCGTCACCAGCGTCACGTTCTCAGCGTCGTCTCCCATATCCTTCCAGAACGCCGCAATCGTCTCGGAAAACTCCTTCAGTCGATTCGCCAGCTGCCCATTCACGTTTCCCTGGTTCTGGTGCGTATCCCACCCGCCGATATCGGAGAACGCAGCCTCCACTCCGAGGTTCGCCTTCATCAACTGCGCCACCTGTTTCAGACTATTTCCAAACGGAGTATTCGGATAAACCACTCCAAGCGCCGGTTGATATCTGGACGGGTCCGCCGACTTCAGCATCTTCACCGCCTCAAAGGTCTCCTGTCCTGTTCCATGCAGTACCGCATCCGAACTCTCGTCGTACATCGCCTGAAACGCGTTGCTAATCGGCGAGGTTTGCGGTCCCTTTCCAGCGACAGAAAAATCGGCCAGATTATTTACCGCAATCGCCGGAATCTTTCCCTGTAGCGTCCTCGGCACTTGCGTCCCCAGCGCCACCGCACGAAACGCCGACGGTTTACTCGCTAAGGTCTCCGCCTGCAATGCGCGATTCAACCATCCATCCGAGGTAGCCTTCACTCCCGGCGTACCGCTCTCCATATAATCCTGCGCATCGAAGTGCGACCGCGTCGTATCAGGCGATCCCGCCGCCTGCACAATCGCAAGATGTCCTTGCTCATACAAAGGCCTTAACGCAGTCATCGCTGGATGGAGACCGAAAAATCCATTCAAATCCAGAACGTCCTTCTCCTGAATCGCGATTGAAGGTCGCATCGCATAGTAGTTCTTCTCCTTGTAGGGCACTACAACGTTCAACCCATCCACCGCACCCCGCTGAAACAAAACCACCAGCTTCTTCTTATTCGCCGCCGCCGTCGTCACCTCGGCCAGAACGCTCCGCGACAAAAACGCAGGAATCGTCGAAGTGCCGATCAGCGCAAGTGCTCCACCCTTCATAAACCCACGCCGCGTCACTCCACGCCGCGCTGCGTCCCGCCCATGAAGATCGCATCCCCAGTCGCTCTGATCCGCCATATTCTTCATGTTCGCCATCTTAGCCCCTCTCCGCTCAGCGCATCCCGCCGTCTGTAACTACAAACTCATTCGCGTGCGAGAAGTTGCCAAATAGGGAAAACCTGAGCTCATTTGCTAAAAAACGGAGCTCCCTAGCGTCGCTGAAACTCCGGTGAACCCAACAACAAACCGGCAATCCCCGCAGCTTCCCGGTCAAACGGCGGTCGCGCCCGCTTCGACGAGCTTACATTCAACACCTGCGCCATCGGCTCCGGCTCATTCGCCCTTATGCCAAAGCTCTTCTCCGCCTGCTGTTGCGTCGACTGATCCTGAAACTGCGCCAATACCGTCTCTCTCGTACGATCGCTCACAGCCTGCCCAAGAAGAACCGCCTCCAGCTCCCTCTCTTTCTCGGCAGCAGAACCACTGGCAGGCGAAGAACGCGACTCCCCCAGCAACCGCGTCCAATCCGTCTCCACTCCAACCACGCGATCATTGCTCAACGACACCGCAAAGTTCATCCGGTTCACCAGATCCCCCGAGTTCACCCACGGCTCCGCCATCCAGCTGTACCCATTCGGCGTCTGCATCCCATACAGCGGCATCCCCAGCTTCTCCAGCGCCTGGAACAGCGGAATCGCCGTCGTCACCTCTGCCCCGCTCGCACGCACCGCCGAAACCACAAACTCCTCCGGCGTCTTCACCTTCGCCCTGTAAACCTCCGGCGACCAGAACTCCGGCGAATCGAACATAGTCCGCAGCACCGTCTTGATATCTCCGCCGCTCGAGAGATACGCCTTCGCCATCCGATCCACCAACGCCTGCGGAGGAGTATCGCTCACAAACCGCACTGCCAACTTTGTCGAAATGAACTGTGCCGTAGCCGGACTGGTCGCCAGCAGATGCAGCACCTCCAGCCCCTCAGCCTCACCCTTCTCCCCAATCTTCTTCCCCAGCACCATCTTCGAACCCGGTTCATGCCGCCGCTCTTCAAACCGGTACGTCCCACTCCGATTCGGCTGATCGATCGTCCAACCCGTCAACACCTCAGCGACCTGCGTCACATCCTGTTGCGTATATCCGCGCCCACACGTCTTATCCAGCATGTTCACCGGACGATCCGCACTCACCTCGCACTGCACGCCGAGCGTATGCAGTTCCATCAACTCCCTTGCGTAGTTCTCATTCAATCCGCGATCCTTCAGCGCCTGCTTCACCTGAGGATCTTTTGCAAGCATCGCAAACCGCCCGCCATTCTTCGCAGCCTGTGAATCCGGGCCGACGCTCTGCCAGTTATCCAGATACATCAGCATCGCCGGGCTCTTAGCCGTCGCCACCAACAGATCTTCAAACTTACCCAAAGCATGCGGCCGAATCACTTCCCGCTCATAAGCCGGCAACAAAAACGGCTCATTCTGATTCTTTTTGATATACACATTGAAGTGATTCAGCCAGAAGTCAGTCATCACCGCCTCCAGCTGCCGCTCGCTATAGATGTCCCGAAGCATCCGCGTCTCGAGCAACTCCGCCCCAATCATTCGCGGAGAGCCCTGCAGCGCAGCCAGCGTCTCCCGCTGCATCGGCGATAGACCCTGCGCCGCCGCCAGCAGCTCACTCTTGCTCAAACTCTTGCGAAACCGCACCAGCTCCTCTGGCGGCATCGCCAGAATTCGCTGCATCCTCTGGTCCGGCGGCAGGTTGATCACCTTCACCGCATCCAGCCCCGAATAAAACTGCTCCTCATGCGTAGCCATCGCCGGAGTCGCCGGATCAACCCCATCCCCCGGCAGCGCCGCGTTGCTCTTCGTCTCCCCCGTACCCTTCGCCATTGAGCCATCCGACATCAACATCGCCCCACCGTCGTCTTTAGCCGCCGCAGCCTGCTCAGCCTCCTTCTTGGCCTTCGCTGCCTTATAAAACGCAATCTGATCCGCATAGATCACATGTTCCACAGGATCGTTCGGCAGCGGTTCATTCTTCGCAATCATCTGTCGCAGCACCGCAGGACTCGGATACCTCTGCATCAACTCCGTCTGCTTCATCTGCATAGCGGGGAACATCTCCAGCCGAGCCTCCAGCGCCGAATCATCAATGCTCAATGGATTCAACTGCCGCTCAAACCAGGCCTTCACCCCAATCGCCTGCACCGCGGCCACATCCCCCGGTCTTGGCCCGAAGGTAAATCGGTTTAGCTCGTGCAACACCCGCTGCTCCGCCTGGATCTGCTGCACCGAAGGCACCACCGCCTTCTTTGAAGCCGCAGCTGCCACCATCGGCTGCTCCACCATCAACACACACAACACTCCAGAAATCAAAACCCGAGTGCCATCGAAAAAAAATCCAACAAGTTTCCGTCCAGATCGCATCACAACTCCTCACTGTCTCCCAGCCGAAATCACACGGCGCAGCCAGTCACAGATTGACGCCTGCAATCAAAGACACCAACCCCACCCAGCAGTTGCGAAAAAACTACCCACACCAACTGACGCAACCTTACATCCACGCTAGAACAGTCCTAAAACGCCGCTAACTCCGCCATCGCACGATACAAATCTTCCGGCTGCGGCAGAATCGCATCCTCAAGCAACGGCTGATACGCCACAAACGTATCCATCGCCGCCACGCGCCTCACCGGCGCATCGAGATCATGAAAGAGTTCATCCCCGATCCGCGCCG
>CAZZZG010000106.1:0-5239 GCA_964658525.1 uncultured Edaphobacter sp. | reverse complement strand
CCATACCCCCAGCTCAACATATCCTCATGCGCCACGATCACACGATTGGTCTTCTTCACGCTCTCCGCAATCGCCTCCCAGTCATAGGGAGTCAAACTCCGCAGATCGATCAGCTCAACATCCACACCTTTATCACGATGCAGCTTCTGCGCCGCCTGTAGCGCCCGAGGCACCACCGCGCCATACGTCAGCACCGTTACATCCTTCCCCGGCCGCACAATCTTCGCCTTCCCAAACGGAATGCAATAGTCCGGCCCCGGATAAGCCGCCCGCCCAAACGTCTCGCGATACAGCCTCTTGTGCTCAAGGAACAACACCGGATCGTCGCAACGAATCGCCGTCCTAAGCAGCCCTATCGCATCCAAAGCATTCGACGGCATCACCACCCGCACCCCCGGCGTATGCGTAAAGATGCTCTCACCCGACTGCGAGTGATAGATCGACCCACCTGTCAGATAACCACCAATCGGCACGCGCATCACCAACGGGCAACTGAAGTCGCCATTCGAACGCCACCGTACCAACGACAGCTCATTGCGCATCTGGTGCATAGCCGGCCAGATGTAGTCGAAGAACTGAATCTCCACCACCGGCTTCATCCCGCGCACCGCCATGCCAATCGCGCGCCCCGTAATATTCGCCTCAGCCAGCGGCGAGTTCCAGCAACGATCACTGCCGAACTCCGTCTGCAGGCCCGCCGTCAGCTTGAACACCCCACCCTTGCCCTTGATCTTCCCCGCCCTCAGCGCACCATCGCGCGTAGCATCGGCCACATCTTCGCCGAACACCACCACCCGCTCATCCCGCCGCATCTCGTCTTTCAGACAGCAGTTGATCAGATCCGCCATCGTCCGCTCCGTCGCATCCGCAGTTGGCATCGGTTCCGTCGCAAACCGCGCATCCTGCGAACTCAAATCCTCGGAGTAAACATGCCTCGTAATCGAAGCCACAGTCGGCAGCGTCGCCATCACCGCACGATCGGCCGCCCGCTGCACCTCTTCGTCCACCTGCCGCTCCAGCCTGTTGATCCCGTCCGCATCCAGAATCCCTTCGCGCAGCAGCCACATCTGCATCCGCGAGATCGGGTCCCGCGCCGCATCTGCGTCCAGCTCCTCCACCGACCGGTACAGCCTCTCATCGTCGCTTAGCGAGTGCGAATAAGGCCGAATCACATGCCCATGCACCAGTGCAGGCCCTTTACCCGACCGGCAATAAGCCACTGCCTCCACCATCGCTTTATAACTTTCAATCGGGTCGGTCCCATCAATCTCCGCAAAGTGGAAGTTCGGAAAGTTCGCCACCAGCTTCGAAATATTTCCCCCCGGCGTATTCACCTCCACCGGCGTGGAGATCGCGTACCCGTTGTCTTCGACCACATACAACACCGGCAGCTTTCCATTCGAAGCCGAATTCAACGACTCCCAGAACTCTCCCTGACTCGTCGACCCCTCACCAATCGACACATAAACCACCTCATCGCCGTGGAACTTCACATCCTTGAACTCGCGATAGTCCCCATCATGTTTCTTCGCGGCCTCGGGATGCTTCGTGAAAAACCTCCCCGCCTCCGCACACCCAACCGCCTGAAGGCATTGTGTAGCCGTTGAAGAAGAAGGCGTAACAATATTCAATTTGCTGCTCGACCAGTGCGAAGGCATCTGTCGCCCTCCGCTCGCGATGTCATCAACCGCACCCACCGCCTGCAGTAACTGCTCTTCCACCGTATTACCCAGCGTCAGGCAAATCGCCCGATCCCGATAATAAGGAAAAAACCAATCGTACCCCGGCTTCAGCGCCATGCCCGCAGCTACCAGCAGCGCCTCATGCCCCGCACAAGAAATCTGAAAGAAAATCTTCTGTTGCCGCTTCAAAACAATCTCGCGATCATCCGTGCGCCGCGACAGGTACATCAGTCGATAGAACTCCACCAACTGCTCGCGCGTTAGCGAACTGTCCACCGCGCTTGCTGCCGTCTTTTTGCTCTCCTGCACACTCGATCCAGACTGTCTTGCCATACGCCCATCCTTTACGTTGAAACCATCTTCAGAAACCGCTGCGCAACGCAGCTGCAGACAAGATTGTACCGGGAAGCCGCTATCCCTGGCTCTGCTCCCCCGCCGTTTTCCAACCTCTCAGCGACAAGAAAAATTCAAAGAAAAACGGGCAACCCGAAGGCCGCCCGTCATTCTCATTCTGCAGTTAGACAAACAACGGAGCAAGCACAAGCGTAATCGTAGCCAGCAGCTTGATCAGCACATGCAAGCTCGGCCCAGCCGTGTCCTTGAATGGATCTCCAACCGTGTCGCCTACCACTGCCGCCTTATGCGCCTCCGACTTCTTTCCGCCATACTGCCCCGTCTCGATAAACTTCTTCGCGTTATCCCATGCTCCGCCGCCATTATTCATCAACATCGCCAGCAACACGCCCGAAATTGTTCCGACCATCAACAACCCAGCCACAGCCTCAGCTCCAGCCAGGTTCACCGGAACGCCACCAATCGCGGGCACCGGCAGAATCGTCCCCGGTGCATACAACGCGGAACTCGCCTGATAGCTTGCACTGAAGTGTCGGAAGATCAAACCCACCACCACCGGCAACCCAACTGCCAGCAGCCCCGGCACCACCATCTCCTTCAACGCCGCGCCAGTCACGATATTCACGCAACGCGCATAGTTCGGCTTCGAAGTCCCCAGCATGATTCCCGGATTCTCCTTGAACTGGTCGCGCACATCTTTCACCACCATCTGCGCCGTCCGCCCCACCGCCTTGATCGCTAGCGAACTGAACAGATACGTCAACATCGCACCCAGCAGCGCGCCCACAAACACCGGTACCTGCGCCAGATTGATATTCGTGAAGCTCCACCCCGCCGGCATGTATCCACCTGCAAGTGCAACCTTGTCGGTTACAATTGTTTTAATCTCTTCCAGGTAAGCCGAGAACAAAAGAAACGCCGCCAGCGAGGCCGACCCAATCGCGTACCCCTTGGTCAACGCCTTTGTCGTATTCCCCGCCGAATCCAGTTTGTCCGTACGGTCGCGAATCTCATGCGGCTGATTCGACATCTCAATAATCCCACCAGCGTTATCCGTGATCGGACCAAACGTATCCATCGCCAGAATGTAAGCCGCGCAGCTCAGCATTCCCATCGTGGCAATCGCCGTGCCGTAGATCCCCTTCGCGTAGTCACTGATCCCCGCCACACCGGCCAGCCCCTGCACACCGAAGTAGTAGCTCAGCAACAACGCCGCGGAGATCACCACCACCGGCATCGCCGGCGTCTCCATCCCCACAGCCAGTCCGCTGATGATGTTCGTCGCCGGCCCCGTCACCGAAGCCTCAACAATCGACTTCACCGGGCGATAGATCGCCTCCGTGTAGTACTCCGTAATCCAGACAAACAGAAACGCCGTCACCAGCCCAATCACACCGCAGCCCAGCAACCAGATCGGCTGCACCTGAGGACCATTCAACATCGTATAGACCGCACCCGCAAACCCAGCTAAAGCGAGCGCCGAGGTCACATAAAATCCCTTGTTCAACGCGTGCATCGGATCTTCATCCTCACGCGTACTCACCACAAACACGCCTACAATGCTCGCAATCAAATTGATCGCGTGCACGATCAGCGGAAACAGAATCCCTTTCACGCCAAACACCGGATACAGCGCGGCGCCCAGAATCATTGCGCCAACATTCTCCGCCGCAGTCGACTCAAACAAGTCCGCACCACGACCCGCGCAGTCGCCGACATTGTCTCCCACCAGATCAGCAATCACAGCCGGGTTACGTGGATCGTCCTCAGGAATCCCCGCCTCCACCTTGCCCACCAGATCCGCCCCGACGTCCGCGGCCTTCGTATAAATTCCTCCGCCAAGCTGTGCAAACAGCGCTACCAGCGAAGCGCCAAACCCAAAGCCCACCAACTGATACGGCACCGCCTGCGGATGCTCCAACCCCCCAAAGAACAGGAACAACACCCCCACGCCCAGCAACGAAAGCGCCACCACCACCAGCCCTGTCACTGCCCCGCCGCGTAACGCCATCTGCAGCGCTTTATTCAAGCTGGTCCGGGCCGCCGAAGCCGTCCGTATGTTCGCCCGAATCGAGCAATACATCCCCGTGAAGCCTGCCAGCCCCGAGCACACCGCCCCCACCAGAAAACTCACCACCGTCTTTAGCGCATAGGGCGACGTTCTCGGCGAAAGCTTATATCCTACAAACACCACCACCGCCAGCACCAGGGCAATCGCCCCAATCGTCTTATACTGCCGTCGCAAAAACGCCTCTGCTCCTTCGCGAATGGCATCCGAGATCGCCCGCATCTCCGGCGTCCCCGTATCCGAAGCAATCACGGCCCGTGCCAGCATCAACGCTGCTACCAGCGCCAGCACCCCAACGCCCAAAGCAATCCACAGATAGACTCGTCCATCGCTACCGTCGACAACCGCAGGGGCATAGGGAACCTGCTGTACGGCCATCGCCAAAAAACTTACTCCAACCATGCAAAGGTCTCCTTAGAACACAAACTTTCACCTAGCTTCACAAAGGCGGCAATTAGAGCACGTGCGATCAGACAGGGTCAACGTATCCGTTAATCGAGCAGGATCAGTCAGATTTCGCTCAAACGATAACCAAAGTAATAGCACACAACTGTACTGGCACTAATGCAAATTCTCACGGCGCCGATGCATAACTCAACGCAACATCGAGGTGCAGAGTGTCCGTTCTCATCAAATCCGCTCTTGCAAAGCCGAGTCTCCGAACGGTCAGCACACGTCCGACATCCCGAAGCATCTCGCGCCTGGCCGCTCTCTTTCTCCCACTTCTTCCCCCACTCGCCGCCGCGCAAATCGACACCACCAGCGTCGCTCCTCACCGCTACATCGTCCTCTACCGCAACGCAACCATCCCCGCCGACGCTGAGGCGCACCTGGTCTCCACTGGCACTCGCCTCACCCAGCGCAACGAACACCTCGGCATCGCCGCCGTACAGTCTCCCCCGTCGCAGGACGATGCCACCACCCTCCGCCTCCTCGCCTCCCAACCCGACGTAAGTTACGTCCTCCATGACCGAATCATCTCCGCACTTCGTCTACGCCTCAAACCCGTCGCGATCAAATCCGCCGACGTGAAAAGCGGAGCGCAGCCTCTCGCCCCAACCTCTCCGGTCATAGGGAGACTCCCCACCCGTGGCCCGATCGTCTCCACCGCTCCAATCATTCTTCCGCTGCCACC